>JBDHTA010000094.1:0-16131 GCA_039808465.1 Rhizobiaceae bacterium
GATCGTGATGACCTCGATCGCCATGTCGGCGGGGATGCTGCCCTCGGCGCTCGGGGTGGGCGAAGGCGGCGCCTTCCGCGCGCCGATGGCGATCGCGGTGATCGGCGGCATCATCGTCTCCACCGTGCTGTCGCTGGTGGTGGTGCCCTCCTTCTTCCTGATCATGGACGACCTGTCGCGGCTGCTCGCCTGGGCCTTCGGCCGCCTCGTCGGCAAGAAGGACGAGGAGCAACTGCCGCTGTCGCGTGAGGAGCTTACCTCCGCCGTCGATGAAAACCGGCAGACACTGGCCACCGTCGAGGAGCGTCTCGCCTATCTGGAAAAGCAGTCGCAAGCGCAGGCAAAGGAAGGCAATGACCATCCGACCAGCAATGTGGTGCGCCTGCCGCCGCTGGCTGCGGAATGATCCGAACGGAACGCCGGGGAAACCCGGCGTTTTCCTTGAAAAGCCTTACACCGAAAGCGCCAGCAGCGCCTCGATCCGCGATAATCGATGCCCGTCGAGACGCGCCTCCACCCAGGCCCGTTCGGCGGCGAAGGGATGCCATTCCCAGCCCTGATGCCCGAAACCGGCAAGAACGATCTCATCGCCCGCATGCTCCGGCGCGGAAAGCAGATGCGCGATGACGACGAGTCCGCTGGAGGGCACGACATAGGGCGCGGGCGCATGGGCGGCCAGTTCCGCTTCCAGCCGCTCCTGGCAGGCCGCGCCGATCACCCGGTGCGCCTTGCCGGTCTCCCGCGCCCATGCGGCAAAGCCCTCCGTATAGTCGTCGCAGAAATCATCCAGTTCGGGATGCGTCAGCGACAGCGGCATTCTGAGCGCCGCGAATTTCGCCGGATCGCGCACGCACCAGATTTCCCTCGCGCCGCAAACCGGCGCGCTGTCTCGCCATGCCGGTGAACCGAGCATCGCCTTGCCCGGCCGCCCGGTATTGCAGACGGCGACGATATCGGTGCGCGCGCCGCCCGCGCCCGCAGAGCGGCAATCGTTGAAGCGGACAACGCAATCGGCGGCATCGATCAACGCCGCGGCGCCCGCGGGCATCCCGCCATTGCCAGCGATGACGATCCGGGACATCAGTTCTGGTCCCCCTCTTCCAGCAGCTTCAGCTCTTTGGTGCGGGCGCGGGTCAGTTCGGCGCGGCAGCCATAGATCAGCATCGGCTCCATGCTGCCGAGATGCGCCTGAAAGGCATAGGCGTCGCAATGGCCGTCGCGATAGTCGATCCAGGCCCGCTGCGCCTTGACGAGCGCCGCCTCCGCCCCCTGCTGCTCCTTGTCGAATTCGGCATCCATGGCGCGCATCGCCGCCCGCGTCTTGCGGTATTGCGCGTTGAGACCGGCATCGGCCGCATCCAGATCCCGTTCGGCGCAACCGGTCATTTCCACCTGCGAGATCGCATTGCCGCAATCCAGCTCCTGCGCCAAAGCCATGCCCGGCATCAGCAGCAGGCCCAGTCCCGCGCCCCATTGTCCCATCGCACACTCCTTTCCCGAAACCGTTCGGCATTCCATGAAATGTCGCACGCGCAAGCCGCAACGCAACAGCGAAATCCGGGCGCTGTCCCAAAATTCGCCCGGTTTTCCGGCCAATGGCCGTACACTTGCAAGAATGGGCGTTCCTTTCTATATCCGGGCGACCATTTACCATCGGCCCGAGCGCCGGTTATGATCCCCTTTGAGATATGCGGCCCGAACCGGGCATCTCCGGTGGCCCGCGCAGAAAAGATTGGCGGAAGCCCGTGAATACGCTCGATTTCGACAAGAAGCCCGAAGACACCCGGATCGTCGTGGCCATGTCCGGCGGCGTCGACAGCTCGGTCGTGGCCGGCATCCTCAAGCGCGAGGGATATGATGTCCTCGGCATCACCCTGCAACTTTACGATCACGGCGCCGCCGTGCATCGCGCCGGTTCCTGCTGCGCGGGCCAGGATATCGACGATGCGCGCCGCGTCTGCGAAACGCTCGGCATTCCCCATTACGTACTGGATTACGAGGCGCGCTTCCGCGAAACCGTGATCAATCCCTTCGCCGAAAGCTATATCGCCGGTGAAACGCCGATCCCCTGCGTCGCCTGCAACCAGACGGTCAAGTTCGCCGATCTGCTGGCGACCGCCCGGGAACTCGGCGCCGATGCGCTGGCGACCGGCCATTACATCCGCTCGCGGCCCAACCCGTCGGCGCAGGCGCCCGGCCGCCGCAGCCTGCACCGGCCGATCGATTCCGACCGCGACCAGAGCTATTTCCTCTTCGCCACCACGCAGGAGCAGATCGATTATCTGCGCTTCCCGCTCGGCCATCTGTCGAAGGCCGAAACCCGCACGCTGGCGGAAGAGATGGGCCTGATCGTCGCCAGGAAGGCCGATAGCCAGGACATCTGCTTCGTGCCGCAGGGAAAATATTCCGATATCGTCGCCAAACTGAAGCCGAATGCGGCGCTGGCGGGCGATATCGTCCATCTCGACGGTCGCGTGCTCGGCCGCCATGACGGTATCCTGCATTATACGATCGGCCAGCGGCGCGGCATCGGCATCGCCACCGGCGAGCCGCTTTACGTCGTCTATCTCGACGCCCGCTCACGCCGGGTCATCGTCGGCCCCAAGGAAGCGCTGGAAACGCGCCGCGTCTATCTGCGCGACGTCAACTGGCTGGGCGACAATGCGCTGGAGATCGACGCGGCCAAGGGCTTTGCCTGCTTCGCCAAGGTGCGCTCCACCCGTCCGCCCATGCCCGCGTTCCTGCATGCCGATGAAAAGGGCATCCATGTCGATCTGTCCGTCGGCGAAGCGGGCGTCGCCTCCGGTCAGGCCTGCGTGCTCTATTCGGCCGAAGGGCCGGATGCCCGCGTCTATGGCGGCGGCTTCATCGACCGCTCCGAACGCTCGCCGGACGCCGAAACCGCGCTTCAGGCCATTCTGGCAGCCCCCGTCGCGGCTTGAGCCGCGGCGGAACTGCCTGTGTTCACAAGCAAAAAGCAAACTCACATTTTTCCGCATCTGCCTGCTTGACACCACCGGGAATGCCGCCTTATAAGCCGCTCATCGCAACGCAGCGAGCCGGGAAACCGGGTGTGGCGGGGTAGCTCAGGTGGTTAGAGCAGCGGAATCATAATCCGCGTGTCGGGGGTTCAAGTCCCTCTCCCGCTACCATTTTTCTTCAAAATCCAGATTTACCGACCAGTTTCAGGCCGCCCGAAGGCGATGAAATGCGGATTGACGAAGCGCTCGCCGCTTGCCGCCGTCTTGCCGTAACGCAGGGGTTCATGCTCGGAACCGAGTGTCATGCCGCCCGCCGCGCGCAGCACAGCGTCGCCTGCCGCCGTGTCCCATTCCATCGTGCGAGTGAAGCGCGGATAGATGTCGGCGCTGCCTTCCGCCAGCAGGCAGAATTTCAGCGACGAGCCGCTGTAAAGGCAATCGGAAATGCCTTGCGCGTCGAGATAGACCTCCACGTCGCCGCTGCGATGCGAGGCGCTGGCGACCGCGATCACCGGATTGCCCGCCAGCCGCGCCTGAATGTGCTGCCGCGCCACGATGCGGAAATCCTCCACCGTCAGCTTTTCAGCCCGGCCGCCGCTGCCGGTATAGGCGACATTGCGGGCTGGCGCGTACACGATGCCCGTCACCGGCGCGCCATCGCGAATCAGCGCGATATTGACGGTGAATTCGCCATTGCGGGCAATGAATTCCTTGGTGCCGTCCAGGGGGTCGACGAGGAAGAATTCACCGCCCCCGATATCCGGCAGCACGCCAGCGGCGGCACTTTCCTCGGCCACCACGGGAATGCCGGGATAATGGGCCGCCAGCCGTTCGAGGATGATGGCCTCGGCGCGCTGGTCGGCCTCGGTGACGGGCGACAGATCCGCCTTCACCGTCACGCTCGGCCCGGCCTCGTAGACATCGAGAATGGCGCGGCCCGCATCGAGAGCAGCCTGTTCAAGAATGGTCAACATCGGCAAACGCACCCCGCAAGCCGCCTCGGCGGACAAAGATTCGCATTGAAATACAGTGATCGCTGTTTTCCCTGCAACCGGAAAGACACCTCATTCCGCATGGTTACCGCCTCGTGCCGCATGTCAGGGAAAACCGGTTCGAAACGGGACGATTCTGACGATGTCCGCCCGCAAAAAGCAACAGGCACAGACCGTATTAGACGAAAGTCGCAAGCAACATGGCGTTTTACGCGCCGTTTACCGCCAATTTGCGTCATCGCCGAAGACGTGCTGTGGGTAGGCGCGTTTTCTCTTCGGTTGTGAGCTTTTGGGCTTCACATTTTTGACGAAAGCGGTATGGATTCAAAAATACGATAATTCCCATAAGGGAAATTCATACATGAGATGCGAGCAAATGAACCGCATCCAGGGGAAATGAAATGGAGTATTTCATCCAGCAGCTCGTCAACGGGCTGACTCTCGGGTCTATCTATGGCATGATCGCCATCGGTTATACGATGGTTTATGGTATCATCGGCATGATCAACTTCGCCCATGGCGATATTTTCATGCTCGGCGGCTTCGCCGCATTGATTGCCTATCTCGTCCTGACCAGCTTTATTGCCGGTGTGCCGGTTGTACTTGCGCTTCTCGTGATGATGATCATCGCAATGCTGATGGCAAGTCTGTGGAACTGGACGATCGAAAAGATCGCCTACCGGCCGCTGCGCGGCTCCTTCCGCCTCGCGCCGCTGATTACCGCCATCGGCATGTCGATCGCGCTGTCGAATTTCATCCAGGTGTCGCAGGGACCGCGCAACAAGCCGATCCCGCCGCTGGTCTCATCGGTCTATAATGTCTTCGGCATCACCATTTCGCTGAAGCAGATCACTATTATTCTCATCACCGCCATCCTGCTGTCGGTCTTCTGGTACGTCGTGCACCGCACGCCGCTCGGGCGCGCCCAGCGCGCCACGGAACAGGACCGCAAGATGGCCGCCCTGCTCGGCGTCGATGTCGACAAGACGATTTCGATCACCTTCATCATGGGCGCGGCGCTTGCCGCCGTCGCCGGAACCATGTTCCTGATGTATTACGGCGTCGTCTCCTTCACCGATGGCTTCATTCCCGGCGTCAAGGCGTTCACGGCGGCGGTTCTGGGCGGCATCGGCTCGCTGCCGGGCGCGGTCCTCGGCGGGCTGCTGATCGGCCTGATCGAATCGCTGTGGTCGGCCTATTTCTCCATCGCCTACAAGGATGTCGCGACATTCTCCATTCTGGCGATCGTGCTGATCTTCAAGCCGTCCGGCATTCTCGGACGCCCGGAAGTCGAGAAGGTCTGATCATCATGGCAAATTCGATGTCTCAACAAGACGGCGCCAGCGGGGCTCTGATGGCGCGGGCGGTGCGCGAGGGCATATATGCGGGCGTGGTCGCGCTCGGCATGTTCGTGCTGTTCATCGGCCTGAAGACCGACCAGAACATCCATAACGAGCTGGTGCTGGTGCAGCGCTGGGGCCTGCTGGCCATCTTCGTGATCATCGCGATGGTCGGCCGTTTCGCGACCGTCGCCTATATCCAGCCCGCCATCGCCTCCCGCAAGGCGCTGGCATCGGCGGGACAGGATACCGGCAGCCTCGCGACAAGCTTCTTCCGGCTGCCCTATATCATCGCCGCGGCGGTGCTCGTGGTCGCCCTGCCCTTCCTGTCGGCCTCGCTGTCGGCAACGGGCGCGGCCTATGTCTCCATCCTGCGCGGGGCGGCGATCGTCTATGTGCTGGCGGCGGTCTTCTACCTGTTCCGCGTCTTCATCGGCGCGCATTTCGCCAAGCTGGCGATCGTCGGCCTGCTGTTCTACCCAATCGTCATGGTGGCGATCTTCGGCGCGCAGGGCTCGCTGAAATGGGTCGACAATTTCGGCATCCAGATCCTCATCTACGTGATGCTGGCCTGGGGGCTGAACATCGTCGTCGGCCTCGCGGGCCTGCTCGATCTCGGCTATGTCGCCTTCTATGCGGTGGGCGCCTATTCCTACGCGCTGCTGTCGGACAAGTTCGGTCTGTCCTTCTGGATCCTGCTGCCGATGGCGGGCATTCTCGCCGCCTTCTGGGGCATGATCCTCGGCTTTCCGGTGCTGCGCCTGCGCGGGGACTACCTCGCCATCGTGACGCTGGCCTTCGGGGAAATCATCCGCCTCGTGCTGCTGAACTGGACGGAAGTGACCAAGGGTTCAGCCGGTATTTCCGGCATCGCCAAGGCTTCGGTCTTCGGCATCTGGTCCTTCGACGTCTCGGCCCCGAACAATTTCGCCAAGGCGTTCGGGTTGCCGATGTCCTCGGCCTATTACAAGATCTTCCTGTTCTATCTCATCCTCGGGCTGGCGCTGCTGACGGCCTACGTCACCATCCGCCTGCGCCGCATGCCGATCGGCCGCGCCTGGGAAGCCTTGCGCGAGGACGAGATCGCCTGCCGCTCGCTCGGCATCAACACGGTGACGACGAAGCTGACGGCCTTTTCCATCGGCGCGATGTTCGGCGGCTTTGCCGGATCGTTCTTCGCCGCGCGTCAGGGCTTCGTATCGCCGGAAAGCTTCGTCTTCCTGGAATCGGCGGTCATTCTCGCCATCGTCGTTCTCGGCGGCATGGGCTCGCTCACCGGCATCGCGGTGGCGGCGGTGGTGATGGTGGGCGGCACGGAAATCCTGCGCGAGCTGGAATTCCTGAAGAACATCTTCGGCCCGGATTTCACGCCGGAACTCTATCGCATGCTGTTGTTCGGCATTGCCATGGTCGTGGTCATGGTCTGGAAGCCGCGCGGTTTCGTCGGCTCGCGTGAGCCGACCGCCTTCCTGCGCGAGCGCAAGAGCGTGTCCGGCAGCTTTACCAAGGAAGGGCACGGCTGATGTCCTCCGGAGCCAATGCGATGAACAACGATACGATCCTCAAGGTCGACCATTTGTCGATGCGCTTCGGCGGGCTGATGGCGATCAACGACTTCTCCTTCGAGGCGAAGCGTGGCGAAATCACCGCGCTGATCGGCCCGAACGGCGCGGGCAAGACCACCGTCTTCAACTGCATCACCGGTTTCTACAAGCCGACGATGGGAATGATCACGCTCAACCAGAAATCCGGCAAGCAGTACCTTCTGGAGCGCCTGCCCGATTTCGAGATCACCAAGCATGCGAAGGTGGCGCGCACCTTCCAGAACATCCGCCTGTTCTCGGGCCTGACCGTTCTGGAAAACCTGCTGGTGGCCCAGCACAACACGCTGATGCGCGCCTCCGGCTTCACCGTGCTCGGCCTGCTCGGCCTGCCCGCCTACAAGAAGGCTGCGAAGGAAGCCATCGATCTGGCCAAGCACTGGCTGGAGAAAGCCGATCTGATCGACCGCGCCGACGATCCGGCGGGCGACCTTTCCTACGGCGCGCAACGGCGCCTGGAAATCGCCCGCGCCATGTGCACCGGCCCGGAGCTTTTGTGCCTCGACGAACCGGCCGCCGGTCTCAACCCGCGCGAATCCCTGGCTCTCAACGAGCTTCTGCGCGGCATCCGCGCCGAAAGCGGCACGTCGCTGCTCCTGATCGAGCACGACATGTCGGTGGTCATGGAAATTTCCGATCACGTCGTGGTTCTGGAATACGGCCAGAAGATTTCCGACGGCACGCCGGATCATGTGAAGAACGACCCCAAGGTCATCGCGGCCTATCTGGGTGTGGAAGACGACGAGGTTGAAGAGGTGATTTCCGAAGTCGAAACCCTCGATGGGGGGACGAACTGATGGCCGGGAAAACGCTTCTGAAGGTCGAGAACGTCGAGACCTTCTATGGAAACATCCGTGCCCTCGACCATGTCAGCGTCGAGGTCAACAAGGGCGAGATCGCCTGCCTGATCGGCGCCAACGGCGCGGGCAAGTCGACGCTGATGATGACGATCTGCGGCAGCCCGCAGGCGCGCAGCGGCTCGGTGATCTTCGAGGGCCGCGACATCACCCGGATGCCGACCCATGAGATCGCCCGGTTGCGCATCGCGCAATCGCCGGAGGGACGCCGCATCTTCCCGCGCATGACCGTCTACGAAAACCTGCAAATGGGCGCGGGCCTCGACAACCTCAAATATTTCCACGAGGACGTCGAGAAGATTTTCACGCTGTTCCCGCGCCTCAAGGAGCGTCAGGCCCAGCGCGGCGGCACGCTGTCAGGTGGCGAGCAGCAGATGCTTTCCATCGGCCGCGCGCTGATGGCGCGGCCCAAGCTGCTGCTTCTGGACGAGCCGTCGCTCGGTCTGGCGCCTCTGATCGTTAAGGGCATTTTCGAGGCGATCAAGAAGCTGAACCGGGAGGAAGGCCTGACCGTCTTCCTCGTCGAGCAGAACGCCTTCGCCGCCCTGAAGCTATCCGACCGGGCCTATGTGATGGTCAACGGCCGGGTGACGATGAGCGGTTCGGGCCGCGAGCTTCTGGCCAATCCGGAAGTGCGCGCCGCCTATCTCGAAGGCGGGCGGCATTGATGGCCGGAAAGGAGATTTGACGATGCAAGGCATCCTTTACGAAGAACCGTCGATCCTGCAATTCCTGTTCATCTCGGTGATCATGGGCGGCTGGACGGCATGGCGCACCGGCAAGAGCGTCGCCGAAAACTGGCAGTCCTACCGCACGCTGATCATCTACACGCTGCTGCTCGGCATCGGCATCCGCTTCGTGCATCACGCGCTGTTCAACGGCACGATGTTCTCGCTGCAATACTATATCGTCGACAGCATCGTGCTTCTGTTGTTCTCCACGGCAGGCTACCGCTACTACCGGACCCACCAGATGGCGAACAATTATTACTGGCTCTACGAGAAGGCCTCGCCGTTTTCGTGGAGAGAAAAATAACAAGACCCGAGACAGATCGAGCCTGCCGCTTCCGCGGATTCCCGCGGAATGCTGAAACAAGGGGAAGGAGCGTTTGAAATCCATAATGATGGCAGACGCCCCGCCTTCACCGGCGCAATCGCAGTGGGTATTGCGCACGGTCTTCAAACTTGGACCCGCTTTGAAAATGGGAGTAACACTATGAAGAAGTCTCTCCTGTCGGCTGTTGCGCTGACCGCCATGGTTGCGTTCACCGGCACGGCCTATGCCGATATCCTGATCGGCGTCGGCGCCCCGATCACCGGTCCGAACGCCTCCTTCGGCGCGCAGATCCAGAAGGGCGCCGAGCAGGCGGCGGCCGATATCAACGCGGCTGGCGGCATCAACGGCGAACAGATCAAGATCGTGCTCGGCGACGATGTGTCCGACCCGAAGCAGGGCGTTTCGGTCGCCAACAAGTTCGCCGCCGATGGCGTGAAGTATGTCGTTGGCCACTTCAACTCCAGCGTTTCCATCCCGGCTTCGGAAGTCTATGCCGAAAACGGCATTCTCCAGCTGACCCCGGCATCGACCAACCCGATCTTCACGGAGCGCGGCCTGTGGAACACCTTCCGCATCTGCGGCCGTGACGACCAGCAGGGCGGCGTTGCCGGCGCGTATGTCGCCGCCAACTTCAAGGATGCCAAGGTCGCGGTGCTGCATGACAACACCACCTACGGCAAGGGTCTCGCCGACGAAACCAAGAAGGCGATGAATGCCGCTGGCATCACCGAAGCCCTCTATGAAGGCGTCACCGTTGGCGACAAGGACTTCTCCGCCCTCGTCGCCAAGATGAAGGAAGCTGGCATTTCCCTGGTCTACTGGGGCGGCCTGCACACCGAATTCGGCCTGATCGAGCGCCAGGCGGCCGACCAGGGCCTGAAGGCGACCTTCATGTCCGGCGACGGCATCGTGTCGAACGAGCTGGCCTCGATCGCCGGTGACGCCGTCGACGGCACGCTGATGACCTTCGCGCCCGATCCGCGCAAGAACCCGGCCGCCAAGGAACTGGTCGAAAAGTTCCGCGCCGCTGGCTTCGAGCCGGAAGCCTACACGCTCTACTCCTATGCGGGCGTGCAGATCATCGCCGACGCCGCCAAGGCTGCGGGCTCCGTCGATCCGACCGCTGTTGCCGAAGCCATCAAGGCCAAGGGCCCGTTCAAGACGACGCTCGGCGATCTGAGCTTCGACGAAAAGGGCGACATCACCCGTCCGGACTATGTCATGTACAAGTGGGGCAAGGGCGACGACGGTAAGTACACCTATACGGAACTCGAAGCCAAGTAACACGAAGGACAAAACGCCGGAACAACCGGCGCAGTCTTGCGAAAGCCCGGCCGTTCACGCGGCCGGGCTTTTGCTTTTGTTCAATAAATGCGCATCGGCGGAAAAGCCTGGCCGCAGCCTGCCGGAAAACCGGCCGCGTTTTCGCCATACCTTTAAAATCAACGGCAAAGGCTTAGGCAATTTTTAAATGTGGCAAGCTAGATTGTCCGCATATGGTCTTGAGTTTGTGTAGAGAGTGCCAATGACCGAAATGATACGCCCCCGAGTTAAATATGTCATCGGTCCGGATGGCAGCCCGCTGACGATTGCCGATCTGCCCCCGGCCAATACGCGCCGCTGGGTGATCCGCCGGAAAGCAGAGGTTGTCGCAGCCGTGCGCGGTGGCCTGTTGAGCCTGGAGGAAGCCTGCGAGCGCTATACGCTCACCGTCGAGGAATTCCTGTCCTGGCAGTCGTCGATCAACGATCATGGCCTCGCGGGGCTGCGCACGACGCGGATCCAGCAATACCGCCACTGATTCAGAAGGGCGCTGCGGCTGCCCCTGATATCGGATGACGGCAGCGGCCGTCCACAGGATCGCTCCTGCGCGGATTTTTTAAGTAAAGCGGCCCGTTCCGGAAGGAGCGGGCCGCTTTGCCGTTTCCCCTCCCCCGAAGGACTTGATCGGCGCGCAAACCATGCGAAACTGTCCGCCTCATAAAACGGCGGAGAGCAGGCATGGATATCCAGTTGCAGGAAAGCGGATCGGGCGGGCGCTATGTCGCCGATGTCGACGGGCACGAGGCGGAAATGACCTTTTCGCGGACCTCGCCCAAGCTGATCATCGTCGATCATACCGGCGTGCCGGATGCCTTGCGCGGCCGTGGCGTCGGGCAGGCGCTGGCGGCCCACGCCGTCGAAATGGCGCGGCAGGGCGGCTGGAAGATCATTCCGCTCTGCCCGTTCATGCGCGCCCAGGCCGCGCGTCATCCCGAATGGAGCGACGTCATATCCGGCTGAGCGGCGCGGGCAACGGCGAAAACCGGGCGCGCGGTCTCCCCGCGCGCCCGGCATCTTCTACAGGCATTCGGACCGGGCTCAGGCCCGCGCCCGCGCTCCGCTCTGGTCGCGCCCTTCGAGGGCGGCGGCGCGGGCATGTTCGCTCTGCACCTCTTCCAGCGCCAGTTCGGCGGCTTCCTGCTGGACCTTCAGCTCCCGGATCGAGACCTGAAGATTGTCCGCCCGCTGCCGCGCCGCTTTCGCGAAAGTGGGATAGGCGAAATGATTCGGATCGGTAATACCGGCCTTTTTCTCCTCCAGCCCGATCTGGACCTCGAGTTCCCTGGCCATACGCTCGAATTCGGACATCATCAGCTGCAATTGCTGGAGTTGCCGACGTTTTTCGTTCACCTGAAACTCTTTCAGGCGAACAAGGCTCTCACGCGCTTTCATACGCAATACTCCCGTGGATAGCGAAACCCCGGTCACACTATTCAGCTTGCCGTCCCGATACGAAGCGCACCGGGCCAAAAAAATTCACCCGTCGTTAATGAAAAACTACCTCTGGTAACCTTTCGTTTACGAGCATCACCGATGATAGGGCCTATCATTTAAGAGCCGGTAAATGCCCGGCGGGAAAAACAGGCTCTGGAATGGTTGAGTCAATTGAATCGGTTAACGGGGTTTTCTCACGTCTGGCATGAGCTGTCACAATCTTGGATTCCTTATAAAAAACATGCAAGTGGTAAAAATTTTTAACAAACCAGATACAGCTTGCCAGAAGGAATCAGAATTTGTTAACCATTTGGTGGCAGCTTTCAAATCAGGCAACGAGGATCTGTGACGCCTTTGAGGACGAAAGCGACCTTTAAGCGGCGGTAAAGGGGATAATTATGCGGGTTCTGCTCATTGAAGACGATAGCGCGACAGCGCAAAGCATCGAATTGATGCTGAAATCGGAAAGTTTTAACGTTTACACCACCGACCTCGGCGAAGAGGGCGTGGATCTCGGCAAGCTCTACGATTACGATATTATTCTGCTCGATCTCAACCTGCCGGATATGTCGGGTTACGAGGTTCTGCGCACTCTGCGTCTGTCCAAGGTCAAGACGCCGATCCTCATCCTCTCCGGCATGGCCGGTATCGAGGACAAGGTTCGCGGCCTCGGCTTCGGCGCCGACGACTACATGACGAAGCCCTTCCACAAGGATGAGCTGGTCGCCCGCATTCATGCGATCGTGCGCCGCTCCAAGGGCCACGCCCAGTCGATCATCGCCACCGGCGAGCTGATCGTCAATCTCGACGCCAAGACCGTCGAAGTCGGCGGCCAGCGCGTGCATCTGACCGGCAAGGAATATCAGATGCTGGAGCTGCTGTCGCTGCGCAAGGGCACGACGCTGACCAAGGAAATGTTCCTGAACCACCTCTATGGCGGCATGGACGAGCCGGAACTGAAGATCATCGACGTCTTCATCTGCAAGCTGCGCAAGAAGCTGGCCAATGCCGCCGGTGGCGCCAACTACATCGAAACCGTCTGGGGCCGCGGCTATGTGCTGCGCGAACCCGACGGCAGCGACTACCTCGAAACCGCCTGATTTCCGGCGCGCCGCCTGGCGCGCGAGGTTCGACTTTCCGGGCCTGCTTCCAGTATCCCCGTCCGGTTCCGGTTTCCGGAACCGCGAAGCAGGTCTGACCCGCTGCCTTGTTCCTGAACCTGTCCGCGTATGCGTGGCAGGTTTTTTTCATTTCCCCTGCCCCGAAATGAAGCGCGCATGAAAAAGCCGCCTCCCGTTTCCGGGGGCGGCTTCGGCAATGGCGAGGGATCCTGCTCAGGCGGCGGCGGCCAGCGTGCCGAAAGTCGCCGTCAGGATCTTGCGGTCGAAGGGTTTCAGCAGGAAATCGTTGGCGCCTGCGCGCTTGCCCACCATCATCTTCTTCAGATCGGCTTCGATGACGCAATAATAGATGCGCACCGAATTTCCGTTCGGCATGCCGCGCACCGTGGTAATCAGGTCGATCGCGCCCTCCATGGCGGCATCGACGATCAGAATGTTCGGCATTTCCTCGGCGCAGCGGCGGATGCCTTCCCGGTCCGTCGCCGCCTCCAGCACCATGAATCCGAGTTCGGAGAGGATTCGCTTTCCGACCTTACGAACGACATCGGACGTATCCGCAATCATCAAACGCTGCATGGCCAACTCCACAATCCATCGCTGGTCTCTATCCAGCCTTTGCGGAGTTTAGCCACGGCGTGCTAAGAAGCGGTTAAGACTGATCCGATGTTTCCGCCGCCCGCAGCTTCGCCCGGAACGTGATTTCCTCCGGCGTCTGCTCGCAGGTCAGGTCCATATCGGTCTCGTCGGCCAGAAGCACGGTGTAATAGGGCTGGATCGAATGGGCGTCGACCGCCTCTTCCAGCGTATTGTTGCTGATTTCGGCGAATTTCTGCGGCACGCGCATCATCCGCCCCTTGGCGACGATGGTGAACTCGGCATCGGTTTCCGGGTTTTCCAGCGTGATATCCAGCGAGCCGCCGCGCGGGATCGCGCCATAGGCGACGAGGAACAGGTTGAGCAGCAGCTTGACGCGGTTCTTGGCGATGATGGCGCGCGGGCCGTTCCAGCTCACCTCCGTCTTCTTTTCGGCGGCGGCGAAATCCTTGGCGGCCTTTTCCGCCTCGCCGGTATCGATGGACGCGCCGACGGAACCGGAGGCGCCGAAGGCCAGGCGGGCGAATTTCAGCCGCACCGAAGCGTTCAGCGCGCTGGCGCGGATCAGGTCCATCGCATCGGCGTCGGCGCCGCCCTCATCCAGCAGTTCCAGACCGTTGTTGATCGCGCCGACCGGCGAAATGACGTCGTGGCAGACGCGGCTGCACAACAGCGCCGCCAGATCGGGGCCGCTGAGGGTGAGGTTCGGGTTTTTCGGCATCATCTGCTCCTGAATATGATCGTGCCAATCTGTGTCAGGCAGGCATTCTGCCAGACGAGCATTGCGCGAATTTGGTCTTGCGATACAAGCCACGCCCGCGCCTGCCCCGCCGCGCCCCTGTCAATGCATGGCAACGTTATCCGTCATAATGACACCATATTTGGTAAACCGATTGTTAAGACTGAGCCACCAAAATGAGAAAAGCGGCGGTCAGCGGCCCCCGATTCGCATTGCAACGAACGGACGAGATCATGCATTTGAAGCCATTTCGCGTATTCACCGGCCTGAGGCTGGCCCTTGCGGCCCCTGCCCTGTTTCTGGCGGCCCTGTTTCTGGCAATCGGACCGGCACACGCGCAATCCGGCAATTCCGGCCAGTACAGCGTTCAGGAAATCGTCGATGCCGGGCACGGCTTCTTTGGCTCCACCAGCGGCGGTCTCGCCAAGGTGGTGGAACGCGCCTTCGAGCAATACGGCCTGCCGAACGGTTACATTCTCGGGCAGGAAGGCTCCGGCGCCTTCATCGCCGGGCTGACCTATGGCGAGGGAACGCTCTACACCAAGAATGCGGGCCAGCATCCGATGTTCTGGCAGGGCCCCTCGCTCGGCATCGATTATGGCGGGCAGGGAAGCCGGGCCATGATGCTGGTCTACAATCTCAACAGCGTCGAGGATCTTTACAACCGCTTCGGCGGCGTCAGCGGCTCGGCCTTCGTGGTGGCGGGCGTCGGCATGACGGTGCTGCACAACAACGACGTCATCCTCGTGCCGATCCGCACCGGCATCGGCGCGCGCCTCGGCGTCAATGTCGGCTATCTCAAGATCACCCGCTCGCCGACCTGGAACCCCTTCTGAGCCCGCCTGCGCCATTGCGCATTAAGGCTGTTTTGCATCGCGCCTTGCCGCAGGGCGCCGCCCGTGATTATGTCGGAGCCCGTATCTGTGCCAAACCTTCTCGACGGGCCGCGCCGTGATTGAATTCGCCATCCTGTTCGGACTGGGATTTCTGACAGCCTCGCTGCTGGCCCTGCTGCTGGCGCCGGTGGTGCTGCGCCGCGTCATCTGGTTCACCGAAAAGCGCCTGCACGCCACCCTGCCCGTCAGCCCGCAGGAAGTGCGCGCCCAGAAGGACATGGCGCGGGCGCTCTACGCCGCCGAGAACGCGAAGATCAGCCAGTCGCTGAAGCAGGAGAGCGAAAAATCCGTTGCCCTGCAAGTGCGCGGCGAGACGCTGTCGCAGGAAGTGAACCATCTGCAAGCCGTGAAAGCCGATCTGAGCGCGACGATCGAGGCGCTGAACGAGGAAGCCGCCGAGCTGCGCTCGAAGCTGCATCGGGAGGAAGACGCCGTCCTGCAACTGAAGGTGCGCTTCAGCGATCTGGAAAATGTCGTGCAGGGACGCGATCAGGAGATCGAAACCCTTGAAAAGCGCATCACCCGCCTGATGTCGGATGTGGACAATCTGAAACTCGAACTCGCCGCTTCCGATACGACCAGCGACAGCATGCAGACGCGCATCATCGCGCTGCGGGACGAGCGCGACCAGTTGCGGCAGGATTTGAAAGCCATGACCCAGAAGGCCCGCGACGCGCAGATGCGGCTCGAAACGGAAGAAGGCCGCGTTCACCGGCTGGGTGAGCAATTGCTGCGCGAGCAGATGCTGAACGCCGACCGCGAAATTCTGCTGGAGCGGCGCGGCGAGGAAAACAGCCGCCTGCGCGACAAGCTGAAAACCGCCAGCCGGCAGGCGCGGGATGCCGGGGAAAATCTGCGCCTGACGGGATTAGGAACCATGGTGACCGATGAAGGCGCGCTGGCGGATCTGCCGCTGGAAGAAACCGATCCCTTACCCCCGGCGGACAAGGCGGAAGAGGACATCCCGGCTCTGGCCGAAGCGGTGCGCCATCGCAGTGCCATGATCGCCAGCCGGTTGGCGCGGGCGAAAACCTCCGCCGAGGATGCGGCGCTGCGTGAGGACATCGCCGCCGTCGCCGCCCGCATGGTGGCGCTGACCGCGATGAAGGAAGGCGAAACTTCGCCCATTCCCTCGCTGCTTTCCGCCACGCCGCCGAAGGGGCCGAACGGCCATCAAAGCCTCGCCGAGCGCATTTC
>JBDHTA010000095.1:0-16111 GCA_039808465.1 Rhizobiaceae bacterium
GCGTCTGATCGAGATCCGGCGTGACATTCACGCCCATCCGGAA
The DNA here is from genome assembly GCA_039808465.1 of Rhizobiaceae bacterium. Classification (GTDB taxonomy): domain Bacteria; phylum Pseudomonadota; class Alphaproteobacteria; order Rhizobiales; family Rhizobiaceae; genus Metarhizobium. Next base: position 44 of record JBDHTA010000095.1, read on the forward strand.
ATCGGCTTCGACGTCGAGCGCACGGCCGGTGTCGTCGCGCGCGAACTCGGCCGCCTCGGTATCGAGCATCGGACAGGGGTGGGCCGCACCGGCGTCGTTGGTTTCATCGAGGGCGGGCAGCCGGGGCCGACGCTGTTGTTGCGCGCGGACATGGACGCTCTTCCCATTCACGAGGAAACGAACCTGCCTTATGCGAGCAGGATCGACGGCCGCATGCATGCCTGCGGTCACGACCTTCATACCTCCACATTGATCGGCGTCGCGGCGGTTCTCAAGGAAATGGCGCCGCGCCTGTCCGGCAATATCAGGCTGATGTTCCAGCCCGCCGAGGAAACGCCGGATAGCGGCGCCAAGGCGATGATCGAGGATGGGGTGCTGGAGGGTGTCGACATGGCTCTCGGCTTCCACAACCATCCCGACGAGCCGACGGGAACATTCAGTCATATCGACGGCAACGCCAACGGATCGTGTGACGAGTTCGAAATCACCATCCACGCGCAATCCGGCCACGCCGCCCATCCCAACCAGGCGATCGACCCGATCGTGGCTGCCGCGCATCTGGTTCTGGCGCTGCAATCCGTCGTATCGCGTGAAGTCGATCCCATGCACCCCGCCGTCCTGACCGTCGGCGCCATTCATGCCGGAGATGCGCATAACATCATTCCGGAACGGTGCCACATGATCGGCACCGTCCGCTGTCAGGACAGGGAAACGCGCCTTGTCATCGACCGGGCGATCCATCGGCAATGCCGGGCGCTGGAAGATCTTCTCCGCGTCAAATGCCATGTCGAGTACATGCGGAATCTGCCGTCGCTGCATCACGACGCCCGGATCGTTTCGACCGTCATGGACGCGATCGGCGATCATTTCGGCAAGGAAGCGGTGCGTAAACGTCTGCCGAGCCTTGGCGCCGAGGATTTCTCGCTCGTCGGAGAAAAAGTGCCCGCATTCCAGCTGGGTATCGGCTCGCAGGCAGCAGGGCGGCGAGATTTTCTCCACAATGCGGATTATCAACCGGATGAAGCCTGCATCCGTCTCGGTGTCATCGCCCTGTCATGCGCTGCTTTCCGATTGCTGTCGAAGGATTTCCAGGGCGTTTCCGGCAGACAGGATCCGTCAGGTTCAACCTGACCTCAGGCCATCCGTTCCAACACGCCAGATATCAGATACAGCCGTGACATGAAGTTCCGGTTGAAGGCAACGCATGTCCGGCAGGCATCGGCATTTCCGAATGCCGCGGCGCGGGTTCTGATCAGCGTATCCCGGCAAGACGCGCCGACGCCGAACACATCTGCCGATTACCGGCGTCCGATCGTCACCATGTGAATTCTTGAATCGTCAAGCAGAAACCTGATCCTGCCGGGTTTTCATGGGACAGATTCCAGAAATTCTCCATACCCCCAAAAGATATTAGTTGACTCTTTTTGTCCACTTCAATAATCCTGCTCGCAGTTGAGGCGTGGGGCTATCAATTCGTTACATAAACTCTGTCCAAATATTTTTGGAGCAACTCGGGAGAGGTTTTCTCTTTCGGGAACGTATTTCCTTGTTCTGAAAATACTGATGGTTGTTATGTACAGGGGGCGGCTATGGTCGTTTTGTTGCTTTATACGGTGCTGCCTTCCGATAAGCGCAAGGTAAGGCGCGCGCCCGCCGACGTGCGCTGTACGGCTTTTCTTTAGAGAGAAGCCGACAACGGTCAGTTATAGTCTGACCGGTCGTTTCAAAAATCTCCTGTTCAATCTGACGGCACGCCCTTGACGCGTGGCCGATGAGAAGGATTTTGAGAATGGCCATTACTGTCAACTCCAATCTGGGCACGGGCAATTCGCTCGACTTCAACGCCGATATCGACAATTACGACGGTGAGTTCAGCGGCACCAATCGCGGCTGGTTCTATGGTGGCGCCACGCTCGGCGACACCCATTCGCAATACGGCAACGATTCCGCCGGAGACGGCGGCGCCGGTGATTCGACGATCTTCGGCGGCACGTTCAACTATGTCTTCGGCACCTTCACCGGCACCATGAACTCCATCTCCTTCGGGGAGGATGTCAATTACACCGGCAGCGGCAACGTCTCGACCACGGCGCTGACGCATGACAGCACGCTTTTCAACATTTCCGGGCTGAGCATCTCCGGCTCGTCGAGTAGCGACCCGCTTCAGCAGGTGGCGCTGAGCTTCCTCAACGGCACGGCGAAGACCGCCTTCCGGAGCGCGTTCAACGGCGACAACATCACCTTCAACGGTAATGCCGGAAACGAAACCTTCACCGGCGGCAGGCACGACGGCGGCGGCGCCCGATGCCGTCCTGCTTGCCGGAAACAAGGTCGTCGTGACATGGGTCGCGCTGGTCGACAACGCGCTGACCGTGCTTGCCACGACGCTCAGTTTCAATTCCGCCCCGGCCGGTCTTGCCCTTGCCGGTGATTCCGTCGCCGAGAACGCCGCCAGCGACACGGTTGTCGGCGTCCTCTCGGCGGCCGATGCGGACGGAGACGCGCTGACCTATACGCTTGAGGACGATGCTGGCGGCAGGTTCGCCGTGGTCAACGACAACGGCACATGGAAGCTGGTCGTCAAAGGCGCGCTGGATTACGAAACCGCGACCTCGCACGATGTCACGGTCAAGGTTTCGGACGGCAATGGCGGCGAAATGATCGAGAGCTTCACGGTCAACGTCACCAATGTCGACGACGCGCCCACCGGCATTGCGCTTTCCAGCACGACCGTTTCGGAATCCGCCCGCATCGGCTCGGTGGTGGGCACGCTGTCGGCGACCGCTCCGGGCGGCGGCACGCTTACCTACACCCTGCCCGCCGGTCAGGGCGACAACAACAATTACTTCACGCTGAAGACCAATGGCGATGGCACGGTCAGTGTCGTCCTGAAAAACGCGCTCGATTTCGAAAGCTCCGGCGGCGTCTACGATCTGGTGGTCGACGTCGCCGACTCCTCGGGTCAGGTGACCCGGCAGGTGATCGAGATCCAGTCGACCGACGATCCGTTCAAGCTCTCCTCCGCGCCGACGGGAAAATCCTATACGAGCGTTGCGGAAAATGCCGAGGCCGGAACCGAGATCGGCTTTATCCAGGCCTTCGACCAGTCGTTCACGCCCGTTTCCGCCGAACTGACCGACAACGCTGGCGGCCTGTTCTCGATCACCACGCGCGAGGTTGGCGGCGTCACCCGTTACTATCTCACGGTCAACGGTCAACTGGACCATGAAACCGCCACCCAGCAATTCCGTGACCATCAAGGCGACGGATGCGAACGACGTTTCCTACGAGAAGACTTTCGATGTGCAGGTGGTGGATGCGCCCGAGGTCACCGACCCCGGCGTGACCGCCCGCGGCACGATCACCATCGACGCCAACACGGTCCTTGCTGGCGACAATGGCGGCGTCAATTGGGACACCTATCTCGCGGCCGCCTATGCCAAGGTCACGGGCAGCCTGCCGAGCGGCGTGCAGTTCGGACCGGACACGGCCTCGGCCTATGTCTACACGCTTTCGGATGGCAGCAAGGTCACGCTGACCGGCGCGGATCTCGCCTACTGGTGGTCGGATGTCGCATCAACGGCCAATACGGGCGAGGATGTTCACGTCGTGGGCGGCACGGTGAACGGGCTTTCCTTCGGCAGCGCGGCCGAGACCGAACTCTCGATCACCGGTCTCGACCTCTTCAACGATTCCGGCCTGATGAACCGCCTGTTCGGCGAGACCAACATCTTGGCGCAGGCTTTCATGCATGGGGTCAACGCCACCACTCCGGCCGATCTCGCCCATGTCAAGGCGATCCTGTCGTCCTACGCGCAGAACTTCGTCGGCTCTTCGGGCAACGACACCTATACGGGCACGATCTTCGACGACACGATCACCGGCAATGGCGGTGACGACGTGCTGGCTGGCGGCGCGGGCAATGACACGATAACCGGCGGCGCGGGCAGCGACACGGCAATCTATGGCGGCCTGCGGTCGGAATACACGATTGCCAAGAATGCCAACGGCACGCTGACGGTTAGCGACAACCGCACCGGCGCGGTCACCGATGGCGTCGACATGCTGAAGGACGTCGAAAAGCTACAGTTTTCCGACACGACGATCGACGCGCCAGCCAATGCGGCGCCGACCGGACTGAAGCTTGCCTCGCACATCGTTCCCTCCGTCACCAACATCTCGGTTGCCGAGAATTCCGCTGAAGGCACCACCGTCGGCAATCTTTCGGCGACCGATCCGGAAGGCGGCGCGCTGACCTATTCGCTGACGGACGACGCCAATGGCCTGTTCGTCATCGACGGCAACGTGCTGAAGCTCGCCAAGCCGCTTGGAGACTACGAAACCGACTCGCAGAAAAGCTACGATGTGACCGTGGCGGTGACCGATCTTGCCGGAAACGTCGCCACCAGAACATTCACGATCCAGCATGCCGACGCCTACGACGCGCCGGAAGGCACGCTGACGATCGATGCGTCCGGGACTGCGGGCGGAGTTGATTTCGCGACCTTCATCACCGACTACTTCACCGGGCTCAGCGGCGGCGCCTTCACCTTCTACGGCGGCACGCCCGACATCGCCTATGGCCAGCCCCAGAACGTCAGCGGCGAGCAGATCGCCTTCAACTACAAGGAGGGCGGGGTCGCCACGCCGGACCGGGTGGTGCTCGAGGGCACCGATCTTGCCTACGACTCCATTCATTCGGGCTCGGCGTTCGGGCACGGGATTTCCGGCTCGCTGGACAGCCTGACCTTCGGTCAGTGGGTGGATGGCGTGACGACCGGCACGGCGGGTATCGGCGATGCCGGACATCTGAAGAATCTTTCCGAGCAGTTGAAGATCTCGGGCTTCGACCTTCAGGCCGCGGTCGGATCGGGACATGTGCCCCAGTTGAACCTGCTCTACGCGCTTTACAGTGCCGCTCAGACGGGCAATGCTGCCAACATCTATTCGGCGCTTACGCATTACGCCCAGAATTTCAAGGGCTCGGCTGGCGCCGACACCTATACGGGCTCGGCTTTCGATGACACGGTCACCGGCAATGGCGGCAATGACGTGCTCGACGGCGGCGCGGGCAACGATACGCTGGTGCTTTCCGGCGCGCGGTCCGACTATAGCTGGGTGAAAAACCAGGACGGCACCCATACGGTAACCGACGGCCGCAGCGCGGATACGGTTTCCAACTTCGAGACCGTGCAGTTCTCCGACGGTTCCGTTTCGTTCGCCGCCGCTTCGAACACCGCTCCCACCGCTCCGTCCCTTTCGGGCGGCACCAGCGCCTCGGTGGCGGAAAACGCCCTCATCGGCAAGGTGGTCGGCACCCTCTCGGCAACGGATGCCGATGGCGACGCCATCACCTATACGCTGACTGACGATGCTGGCGGACAGTTCAAGCTGGTAACGGCAAGCGGTGTGACCAGTCTCGTCGTCTACGGCAATCTCGATTACGAGACCAGGGCCTCCTACAACGTCACCGTCAAGGCGACGGATACCAATGGCGGCGCAACCAGCTCCACCTTCACCATCAATGTCTCGGATATCGATGAGGGCAAGGGCATGATCACGCTCGACGCCTCGGCCGCGACTTCGGGCATGAACCTTGACACCTTCCTGACCGACAAGGACGCAGGTTTCCTGTCCGGCGCGTCCGGCAGCGGCTTCCCGGTCTTCGACAACGGCCCGTCCTTCAAGGGCGAGGAGATGTTCATCGGCTATGGCAGCGGCGCTTCCTCGAAATACGTTCTGGCGCACGGCGAACTGGAATACTACTTCAACAGCCATACGGTGTACGGCGAGATCAACACGATCGAGTACGGCACCAGGGGGACCGGCAGCTATGATGCGAACGGCTACTTCAGCGGCGGCAATGTCGAGCTGAGGATTACCGGCCTCGATTTTGCCAATGCCAAGCCTGCCAATGCCACGGAAGAGGCGGAGATCGAAGCGAACGGCGCGGTGCATAATTTCGCGTCGGCCTATATGGCAGGGTCCACGGCCGCGCAGGCGCGCCTCGACCTCTATGCCCAGCAACTCGATGACTATGCTCAGCATTTCGTCGGCTCCGCCTATAACGACACCTATGTCGGCACGCAGTTTGCAGATACGATCGAGGGCAAGGGCGGCAACGACACCATCGACGGCGGCGCTGGCACGGACATCGTGGTCTTCGACGGCGTGTTCGGGCAGGGGGGCACCTACAGCTTCACGGGTGGCACGGGCGGAAATCCGCTGGTCGTGACCGACAGCCGTGGCGCCAGCGGCACGGGCACGGATACGCTGACCAATGTCGAGATCCTGAAGTTCAGCAACCTGACCTACGATTTCGTCAACCACAAGGCTTACTATGCGCCGACCGATCTGGCATTGGACGATGCCGGGGTGGCGGGCAACGCGGCTGTCGGCACGGTCGTCGGTTCGCTGGTCGTGACGGATCGTGACGCCGTGGACAAGCATGTCTATACCCTGCTCGACGATGCGGGCGGCCGCTTCGTTCTCGACGGCTCGGCAATCAAGGTTGCCGACACGCTGAGGGAGGAGAGCTACAAGATCCGCGTCAAGGTGACCGACGGTGTCGGGCAATCCTTCGAGAAGGAACTCATCATCGATGTCGTCAACCCGGTTTCGAACTCCGCGCCGGCAAACCTCTCGCTCTCGGCATCCAATGTTGCCGAGAACTCGGCAAACGGCACGGTGATCGGCGTCCTGTCTGCCGTGGATGCCGATTCCGACGCGCTCACCTATACGCTGACCAACAATGCGGGCGGCAAGTTCGCGCTCGTCACCGAGGGCGGCGTCACGAAGGTCGTCGTCAATGGCGCCCTCGACTACGAGACGGCGGCCAGCCATAGCGTCACCGTGAAGGTATCCGACGGCAATGGCGGCGAGACGAGCAAGTCCTTCACCATCGGCGTCACCAACGTCAACGAAGCGCCGATGATCACGTCGAACGGCGGCGGTTCGTCTGCGGCGGTGAGCGTTGCCGAGAACAAGACGGCCGTGACCACGGTGAAGGCGGCCGATCCGGACGCCGGTTCGACGCTGACCTACTCGATCTCGGGCGGGGCGGATGCGTCGAAATTCCAGATCGACGCCTCGACCGGCGCGCTCTCGTTCAAGAGCGCTCCCGACTACGAAACGCCTGCCGACACGGGTAAGAACAACGTCTATGATGTGATCGTGAAGGCGCAGGATGCGGGCGGCCTTGCCGACACGCAGGCAATCGCGGTGACGGTCACCAATGTCAATGAAGCCCCGGTGATCACATCGAACGGCGGCGGCACGACCGCATCGATCAGCGTTGCGGAGAACAAGACGGCGGTGACGACGGCCAATGCGTCCGATCCGGAGAAGGGCGCGGTCACATGGTCGATCTCGGGTACGGATGCGAGCCTGTTCACTATCAACGCCTCGACGGGGGCTCTTGCCTTCAAGAGCGCTCCCGACTTCGAAGCGCCGAAGGATGCGGGCAAGAACAACGTCTATGACCTGACGCTGACGGCCAAGGATGCAGGCGGCCTCACCGACACGCAGGCGCTGAAGGTGACGGTCACCAACGTCAATGAGGCTCCGGTGATCAGCTCGCCAGCCGTGGTGAAGGTTGCCGAGAACAAGACGGCAGTGACGACGGTCAACGCGTCCGATCCGGAGAAGAAGGCAATCACCTATTCGATCTCGGGCGGCGCGGACAAGGCGCTGTTCAAGATCGATGCCAAGACCGGCGCGCTCTCGTTCAAGTCGGCTCCGAACTTCGAGGCGCCCAAGGATGCGGGCAAGGACAACGTCTATAATGTGACGGTGAAGGCAAGCGATGCCGACAAGGGTGCGTCGACGCAGGCCCTGAAGGTGACGGTCACCAACGTCAACGAGGCGCCGGTGATCTCTTCGAACGGCGGCGGTTCGTCCGCATCGATCCGCGTTGCCGAGAACAAAACGGCGGTGACGACGGTCAAGGCGGCCGATCCGGAGAAGACGGCGGTTACGTATTCGATCTCGGGCGGCGCGGACAAGGCGCTGTTCAAGATCGACGCGAAGACCGGCGCGCTTTCGTTCAAGGCGGCTCCCGACTTCGAGACGCCCAAGGATGCGGGCAAGAACAATGTCTACGACGTGACGGTGAAGGCGAGCGATGGCAAGCTCACCGACACGCAGGCGATCAAGGTGACGGTCACGGATGTCAAGGGCAAGGCCGTCAACGGCACGGCGGCGGCCGACAAGCTGGCTGGCACCGTCGAGGCTAACACGCTCGACGGCAAGGCGGGCGCGGACACGTTGACGGGCGGCAAGGGCAACGACACCTACATCGTCGATAATTCCGGCGACAAGGTGATCGAGAAGGCGGGCGAGGGCACCGATCTGGTGAAGGCTTCGGTCAGCCATACGCTTGCGGCCAATGTCGAGAACCTGACGTTGACGGGCTCGAAGGCGATCAACGGCACGGGCAACAGCCTGGCCAATACGATCACCGGCAATTCCGCCGCCAACACGCTGAAGGGCGGTTCGGGCAACGACGTGCTGAAGGGCGGGGCGGGTAACGACACGCTTTATGGCGGTTCGGGCGCCGACGACCTTTACGGGGGTTCCGGCAAGGACACCTTCGTCTTCAAGGCGCTCACGGATACGACCGTGGCTGCTTCCGGCCGCGACACGATCTTCGATTTCGACGGCAAGGGCGGCGACCGGATCGATCTTCGCGGGATCGACGCCAACGTGAAGACGGCGCTTGACGACGCCTTCACGTTCGTCGCGGCGAAGGCCTTCTCGAAGGTTGCCGGTGAACTGCGCTACGAGCAGAAGTCCGGCGAGACCTTCGTCTATGGCGATGTCGACGGCGATGGAAAGGCCGACTTTGCCATTCACTTCGACGATGCGCTGACGCTGACCAAGGACCACTTCCTGCTGTGAGCATAGCCTGACAAAACCACGGCGGCGGCGGGAAGGCCGCCGCCTGCAAGCAGTCCATCACCCATTTTGAAAGCTGACATCCGCCATGGATACCATTGCCATTCTTGAACAGCCGGAACATATATCCCGCTCAAAACGCCTGAAAGCCGCAACCCATGCGGCGCATGACCGCCTGGACCACAGGATCATGGCTGGCCAGCCGTTTTCCAGCCGCGCGCGTTATGGCCTTTTCCTGAGAGTTCAGTCTGAATTCCATCGGGATATCGACGCGTTGTATGACGCGCCAGCGCTCGACGCGCTGCTGCCGGATCTGAAAGGGCGCCGCCGTCTCGGCCTTGTCCGGCAGGATCTCTCCAATCTGGAAATCGTATCGATGCAGGACGGGACGGAGCCTGCCTTCGCGGAAGGGGCCGCCATCGACGTGCCGGCGGCGCTCGGCTGGCTTTATGTCGCGGAAGGCTCCAACCTCGGCGCGGCCTTCCTGTTGAAAGAGGCCACCAAACTCGGCCTTTCGGAAAGTTTTGGCGCCCGTCATCTGGCAGGGGCTCCCGAAGGGCGCGGTCTTCATTGGCGTACCTTTACCGGTGCTCTCGATGCGATCGAACTGTCACAGGCGGAGGAGGACCGCGTCATAGCCGGTGCGAATGCCGCTTTCCGCCGTGTCGCGTCCCTCGTGGAGAATTTTTTCGGCTCCGGAGAGGAATGATGACGGGCTTCGGATCGCAGCGGGCCGGACCTGGCGGCAAGCCTCATTCCTCACGGAAAGCGCGGTTGATCTGGTCGGCCAAGGGCTTCACCAGATAGGAAAGGGCGGTGCGTTCGCCTGTCTGGATGAAGGCTTCCGCTGGCATGCCGGGCACCAGTGTCAGCTTGCCGAGCTTCTTCATCTCGGCTGGCGGCACGTTTATCCTTACGGTGTAGTAGGACAGGCCGCTGCGCTGGTCTGTCGTCAAGTCCGCGGCAATCCGGCTGACATGGCCGTTGATCTCGGGCGTCGTGCGCTGATTGAAGGCCGACATGCGCAGCACGGCTGGCATGCCGGGCTGAATCTGGTCGACATCTTTCGGCTGAATGTTGACTTCCAGCGCCAGATCGTCGTGTTGCGGCACGATGAACATGATCGGATCCGCCGGGGTGATGACGCCGCCGACGGTGTGAACCGCAAGCTGGTGCACCATGCCGGACTGGGGCGCGATGATATCGATGCGTTTCAGCTCGTCCTCGGCGGCAATCGTGCGCTCTATATATTCGCCGATCTGCGCCTGCGTGTCACGCAGCTCCCGGCCGACCTCGGCCTTGAAATCCTGATCGACCTGAAGGATCTGGAGCCGTGTTTCGGTAATGCGCCCCGCCGCCTGCGCCTGGAAGGCGATCTGCTCGCCGCGCTCGCCACCGAATGTCGCGCGTTGCGTCTTGAGGCCGTTCAGCCGCTGAACGGAGACGACCCCCTGCTGGCGCAGGCTGTCAAGCGAGCCGATCTCCTCGTCCAGAACCTCGATGCCCTCCGTATAGGCGGTTTCCTGCGCCTTCAATCCCTCGATTTCGTGTTCGTATTGCTCGATGCGTTCACGCAACTGGGCTTTCTTGCTTTGCAGGGCTTCGCGGCGGATGGAGAACAGGCGCTCCTCTCCGCGCATTGCCGCTGCGATGTCCGGATTGCCGCGGCGCAGAACAAGCTCCTGCGGAAACACGATTGCCGCCATGTCGTCCCGTTCGGCTTCCAGACGCGCATACCGCGCGCGGAATTCATCCAGCCGCCGTGTGACGATCGCGAGATTGGCACGCGTCGTCGTCGCGTCGAGCCGCAGGACGACGTCGCCCGCCTTCACGGCTTCGCCTTCCCGCACCAGGATTTCGCCGACAACGCCGCCTGTCGGATGTTGAACTTTCTTGACGTAGGAATCGACCACGAAATGCCCCGGCGCAACCACCGCGCCAGCCAGATTGGTCGCAACCGCCCAGCCGCCCGCGCCAGCCAACAGTCCGACGCTTGCCAGCAGGCTGAGGAGCAGATGACCACGAATGGAGCGGGAAATGCCGCCGTCCTGATTGATTTCGCTCATGGGTGTTTCACTTCTTTCCGGGGCGTTTCCGCGCGGTGATGACAGGGTGCTGGAGAAACCGGTGCGAGCTATACCGCGCGCGGCGCGGCCGCTGGCGCAGGCGCCACTTGCAGCACTTTCGACAGAACCTCGTCCTTCGGCCCAAAGGCGCGCTGGCGGCCCCCCAGACCTCCGGTCACGTCTCCGGCGCGGCGGTTCGCCTTGAGATAGTCCGAGTTGGCGCGTTGCCATCGTGCCGCAAGGCGTTTGGACAGGCCCATGGCGCGAACGACTTCGGCATTGCGGCGCGACGCCTCCATCAGACCGTTGCGGGCAATATTGTGGGTCGTCGTGTCCTTGACGACCTTCTGGGAGAAGATGTTGGTGATCAGTGTCAGCGATACAAGGACGAGCGCGCCGACGAGCGCGGTCAGGCCAAGCAATGTGTGGAACATGAAGCAGATGGCGAGATAGAGAGGGATCCAGGGCAGGTCGAAGAAGGCTGTCGGGCCGGACCCTGACAGAAAGCCGCGGACATTGTCGAGATCCCGCAACGGTTGAAGACCGTCGCCCTGCATCCGCGTCATCAGGGGAAGCCGGATTACGGCCTCATGAACCCGTCCGCTGAAGCGGCGATCGAACCGCTCGCCGATGCGAAGCAGAATACGCGAGCGCAGAATGTCGAGAGCCGCCTGAAAGCCGAACAGCCCGGCGGCGAGCACGCTGATGCCGACCAGCGTCGGAACACTGCCGCTGGACAGCACGCGGTCATATATCTGTAGCATGAACAGCGGCTATGTCAGCGCGAGAATATTGATGACGAAGCTGCTGGCAATGAGCCCTGACAGGACGCCCGCATTCAGAAAAGCAAACATGAGTTCATGCCCCGGCGGGCGCGCCTCGCGCGCCCTTCTCCCGGAGATCGCATTATTTTTCTTGATTGAGAAAGTCAAGTTTATTTGGGGTTTCCGGCAGGTCTCTGCGCCGTGACAGGCCGTGCGGCGGCACGGGGGTTTCCGGAGCCTCAATTTTACCGTTTACAGACAGGCCAAGGACTCCAGCGCCGTTCCTCAATATTCGCAGGATGAGATATTGACGAAGTTTCACTTGCGGGGGAATATTGTTTCATCGGGGAACCTGTCGAGGGCGCAAGGGTTGCCATGGGAGAAAAGCGTTCGCAGGAAGGATCGCAAAACCGCCAGTTGCGCGGCTGGAAGGAAATAGCCCTCTCACTTGGCAAGGATGAAAGCACCGTCAAGCGCTGGGCGCTCGACCGGGGGCTTCCGATACACCGGGTGCCCGGCCAGAAAAGGGCGTCCGTCTACGCCTGGACCGATGAAATCAACGACTGGCTGACGAGCCGGAGGCGTGAAGGCGGCTTGCAGGCGTCTCTTTCCACCGAACCGTTGGGATTGGCCGAATTTTCCCTGCCCGGAGCGAAGCCGGGCCCGCAGCCGCGGATCTGGAGCGCCCGCGCCACTGCGGGCGGGATAATCCTTGCGGCGCTTGCCATGTTCGGCGCCGCCAGCCTGATGTTCAGGCCAGCCCCGGATGCCGCGCCGTCCGCATATCGCTCGTCCGATCTGGTGCAGGATCTCTATCTCGAAGGTGTTTATCTCTATCGAAAACGCAGTCCGGAAACGCTCGATCAGGCGGCGGATCGTTTTCGCCGCGCGATAATGCTCGATCCCGCATTCGCTCCTGCGCGCGCCTCTCTCGCCGTGACCTACAACCTCATGGTGGAGTATGGCCTGATCGGGGCGGAGGCGGGTTATGCGCAAGCCGGAAAGGAAGCGCAGGCGGCATTGAGGATCAACCCGCAATCGCCCGAGGCACTCGCGGTGCTGGGCGACATCGCTTTCTTTCAGGCGAAGCAATACGAGAAAGGGCTGGCTTATTTCGACAGCGCCGTGCGCGCCGATGCAGCCAACGCGCTCTCGCGGCAATGGTACGCGGCCGCGCTGCAATCGGTGGGGCGTTATGGCGAGGCGTTGCGGCAGATCGATGCCGCGCAACGCCTTGATGCCACGTCCCGTTCCATCCGCGTGTCGAAGGCGATCATCCTTCTGGCGAAAGGCGACATCGATGCCGCGGAAGCCATCCTGAAGCAGCTCGTTGCCCATGAGCCGGGTTATCGTTCGCCCTATCGCTTTCTGGCTCTGGCCGCTCTCGCCCGGCAGGACACCGGCGCCTATCTGTCCGCATGGCGCGAGCGCTTCAACCTCACCGGCGATCCGATCGGCAGCCGTATCATTGAAGCCGGTCAATCCGCCTATCTCGAGCATGGCGATACGGCGATGGCCCGCGCCATGGCGCGCAAAGCCGGTGAGCAGGCCGCAGATGTCGAGCCGTATTTCCTGGCCCACGTTCAGGCCTTAGCTGGCGAGACTGAATCTGCCGCCCGTCAACTTGCATCGATAGATACCCGGCACGCCTTTTACTATGGCTTCGATCCCGCCTTCCGCATGGCGCGCCGGGATCCGGCGTTCGTCGAGAAAATCCGGGCGGCCAGATTGCCGGTTTTGCCGTAAAGCCTGCCCTGCGGTGAATCGCCCGTTCATGCGCTTTCATGCGCCATTGTCCCTGAATGCCGCCCACGATAGTTTTTCGGGAAGGACTGAAGCGAACGGGCAAAGGTCGGCGGGTTCGATTCCGGTAGATGAGGCCCGTGCCGAATTATGTTTCTCGCCAGAGGTGGAATGTTGATGGCCGACCCTGATTACATCCTTAAAAAATTTTCTCAGAATATCGACAACAACATCGTCGCCCTGGCCGACGGCCGTTATCTCATGTCCTGGGTGGAATTGTCTTATAGCGAGGACAATCTGACGACCATGTATACGCTGTCCGCGGCCATATACACCGCCGACGGTGTTCGCGACGGCAGCGTTTTTACGGTCGCCACATCCCGGAACCACTACTCGGAAGGCGGCTCCCAGATCGGCAATCCCAGTGTCGTGGCGCTGGCCGATGGCGGCTTCGCCGTGGCATGGGGGCAGGTCCACAACTCGGAGAGGGTGGACTGGGTCACGACATCGACCAATGTCATCAATATGCGTGTTTATGACGAGGATGGAAAGCCCGCCTCCACCGTTCAGACGATCAGCGACATAGAGGATAATGACGTTGCCCGCCCTGTGCATCTCACGGCCTTCGGCAAGGGTTTCTTTGCAACATGGGAGGAAGCAGGCGACGATCCGAACTACAAGTTCAGCTTTGGCATCCGCGCCCGCGCCTTCGACAAGGAAGGCGATCCCCTGCTCGACGACGTGCTGGATGATCCGACCTGGATCAACAGCAACCGCGTCTATCATCAGACCAACCCGACCAATGCGACATTGACGGACGGCAGCGTCGTCGTCACCTTTGCCGACAGGGGCGACATTCACGCCATTGTCTTCGGCAAGGACGGGGATATCGACGTTCCCGAGTTCACGGCGCACAAGATCACCGCAGGCACGCAAAGCGGTGGGACAGCCGCCGCGTTGACGGATGGCCGGTTTGTGGTTTCCGCGTTATCTCCCACGGAAAGCGGCGGAAGAGGCGCGTTCATCCAGATTTTCAGCCTCGACAGAAGCGGAGCCGGAACCAAGGTCACCTTCGATGGCGATCCGCTCCTGCTCACGGAGCTTTCCGGCCAATACGACTTTGTCGGCCCGCCGAATCTCGTGGGCACGGCCGGAGGCGGCTTCTTTGTCTCCTGGGTCGAATATGCCAAGACGGATGTTCAGGACGAATTCGTGCGCTCACTGCATGGCCAGTTCTTCAAGGCGGACGGAACGCGGGACGGCGACGAGCTTCTGATCGATAGCGCGCAGTTCATAACTGGTGTGATCCGTCTGGGCGATGCGTATTCGAATGTCATGCTGGCCGAAAGCCAGCTCGGCACCATTCTGTTGAGCTGGTTTGCCAAGCCAACCGGCGGGGACGCCTATCGGGAAAACTACATTCTGAAGGCGCCAGCCATTCCCGGTCCGGGCAACGACACGATCGAAGGAACGCCCGGGAAAGACAAGCTCTACGGCCTGGCGGGAAATGACAAGATCCGTGGCCATGACGATGACGATCTGCTGGATGGAGGCTCGGGCGCCGATCAGATGTGGGGTGGCAAGGGTAACGACACCTATGTCGTGGACAATGCCGGAGACCGGGTCTTCGAATTGCCGGGAGAGGGGACCGACACCGTTCGCAGCTCCATCTCGTACACGCTGCCGGATCATGTCGAAAACCTTGTATTGACGGGGACAAAGGCGCTCAGCGGAACGGGAAACGCCCTGGCCAACACCCTGACCGGGAATGCCGCCGCCAATGTGTTGGACGGCAAGAAGGGCGCCGACCGCCTTGTCGGCGGCAAGGGCAATGATACCTATATTGTCGACAACGCGGGAGACAAGGTCGTCGAAAGCGCCGGGGGCGGCACGGATACGGTCAAGGCCTCCGTTTCCTTTACGCTGGCCGCCAACGTCGAGGCCTTGATCCTCACCGGCTCCGGCAATATCCGCGGCATAGGCAATGACCTTGCCAACACCATGACAGGCAATTCCGGTAACAACGTCCTTGATGGGCGCGCCGGAGCGGATGTGATGAAGGGAGGAGGAGGCAACGACACCTATTACGTGGATCATGCCAAGGACAGGGTGGTGGAGGGCGCGAAAGAGGGAACGGACACCGTCAGGTCATCCGTCAGCTTCGTGCTGGGCAGCAACATAGAAAACCTGATACTGACGGGCTCGGCCAATCTCAACGGCACGGGCAATAGCCTCGCCAACAAGATTACCGGCAATAGCGGCAACAACCTGCTCGACGGTAAGGGCGGCGCCGATACGCTGGCGGGCGGCAAGGGCAACGACACCTATATCGTCGACAACTCCGGCGACAGGGTCGTGGAGAAAGCGGCCGAAGGCACCGATCTGGTCAAGGCTTCGGTGTCTCATACGCTCGGCGCCCATGTCGAGAACCTGACGCTGACAGGAACCAAGGCGATCAACGGCACCGGCAATAGCCTCGCCAACAAGATCATCGGCAACAGCGGCAACAACCTCCTCGACGGCAAGGGCGGCGACGACACGCTGACGGGCGGCAAGGGCAACGACACCTATATCGTCGACAACTCCGGCGACAGGGTCGT
>JBDHTA010000096.1:0-16059 GCA_039808465.1 Rhizobiaceae bacterium
ATACGCTGATCGGCGCGGCGAGCAAGGTCTCCTTCGGCAAGCCGGAAAAGCTGATGGAATATCTCGGCGTCATTCCGGGCTCCGTCACCGCGCTCGGCGCGATCAACGACACCGGCAACAAGGTGACCTTCATTCTGGATGCGGATCTGATGCGGCACGATATCATCAACTGCCATCCGCTCAGCAATGACGCCACCACCTCCATCGGCCGCGACGATCTTCTGCGCTTCATGGAGGCGACCGGCCATACGCCGCTTGTCTTGAAAGTCACGGCCTGACATACGATTTATAGGCGGCGATTTACAGGCGGCGCTTCAAGCAGGTCCGAAGGGAGATTTCGATGAGCGGCATGGACAATTACAACGGTTCCTTCGGCAACCAGATGAATGTTTCCGTCAATACGGGCGCGGGCGCGGCTCCGGCCCCCGCGGGCGGGCATGTGAAGGATACGACCACCGCGAATTTCGCGAAGGACGTGCTGGAGGAATCGCGCCGCCAGCCGGTGCTGGTGGATTTCTGGGCGCCGTGGTGCGGCCCCTGCAAGCAGCTTGCGCCGATCATCGAAAAGGTCGTGAATGAGTCTGCCGGGCGCGTAAAACTCGTCAAGCTCAATATCGACGATCATCCGGCCATTCCCGGCCAGCTCGGCATCCAGTCGATTCCGGCGGTGATCGCCTTCGTCAACGGCCGCCCGGCCGATGGTTTCATGGGCGCGGTGCCGGAAACGCAGATCCGCCAGTTCATCGACCGCATCGCCGGTCCCGCCGCCGACGATCCGGCCGCGCAGATCGCCGCCATTCTGGAAGAGGCTGACGCCGCGCTTGCGGCGGGCGATACCGAAGGCGCGGGCGAGATGTACAGCGCCGTCCTGCAAGCCGATCCCGAGAATGCCAGGGCAATCGCCGGGATCGCCGAATGCCTGCTGGCCGCCAACCGCCATGAGGATGTCCGCCAGTTTCTCTCGACGCTGCCGGAAAACCTGCTTGCCGATGCCGCCGTCCAGCCCGTCGTCAAGAAGCTGGAACAGGTGGAGGAAGCGCGCAAGCTCGGTGACCCCGTGGCGCTGGAGCATGAGCTGGCGCTCAACCCCGATCACCACGAGGCGCGGCTGAAGCTTGCCAAGATCCGCAATGTCGAGGGCAAGCGGGATGAGGCCGTGGATCACCTGATCCATATCATGAAGCAGGACCGCGCTTTCGACGATGACGGCGCGCGCCGTCAGCTTCTGGCCTTCTTCGATGTCTGGGGTTTCAAGGATCCGGCAACGGTGGCGGGCCGCCGCAAGCTCTCGGCCATCCTGTTCTCCTGAGGCTTCCCAATTTTTCGCATACCCGCCTTTGCGGCGCTTTACGGTCCGGAAAACGGTATCCGGCTTTTCCCCGGCGGGGTTCAAGCCTTGTGTTTTTGCCGTTCCGCCCCACATAATCGGAAACGGCGGCCCGTTGGCGCGGGCCGCATGCGGATGGCCGGGAAAAACGCGGGGAAGGCATGCAAGCGGGCAACGCCAGATATCTGAAGCCGGAGGATTTTCCGGAGACCATTCCGGTCTTTCCGCTGACGGGCGCGCTGCTTCTGCCCGGCGGGCAATTGCCGCTGAATATTTTCGAGCCGCGCTACCTGATGATGTTCGATTACGCGCTGGCGCATCACCGGCTGATCGGCATGGTGCAGCCGTCCTATTCGGAGCAGATGCATGCCGAACTCTGCCAGGTCGGCTGCATCGGGCGCATCACCTCCATCGCCGAGACGGGCGACGGGCGTTACGTCACCTCGCTGACCGGCGTGTGCCGCTTCCGGCTGATGGATGAGGCGCACGGGACCAAGCCCTATCGCAGCTTCCACATCGCGCCGTTCCTCACCGATCTGACGGCGGACGAGGACGATCGCTCCATCGACCGGGCAGCGCTTCTTGCCGCCTTCCGCGCCTATCTCGACGCCAACAATCTCGAAGCCGACTGGGACAGCGTCGAGCGCGCCAGCAACCGCACGCTGGTCAATTCCGTGGCGATGATGTCGCCCTTCGGCCCGGCGGAAAAGCAGGCGCTGCTGGAAGCGCCGGATCTGAAGGCGCGGGCCGAAACCCTGATCGCCATCACCGAATTCGCCATCGCCAGCCGCGACGACAGCGAGACGCGGTTGCAGTAGAGGCCATTCCGATGGACGAGAACGCCGCCCGCGTCGATCCGAAAATGCTGGAGCTTCTGGTCTGCCCGCTGACCAAGGGACGGCTGACGCTCGACCGCGAGCGCAACGAACTGGTGTCGGAGCGCGGCAAGCTCGCCTATCCCATCCGCGACGGCATTCCGATCATGCTGATGTCGGAAGCGCGCAAGATCGAGGATTGAAGACTCGTTTTGTCTGTCGGCATCTTCCGTACAAGAGCTGGGCAATCGCATATGGCGTGAAGCCCCTCATCCCGCTGCCGCGACCTTCTCCCCGCTTGCGGGGAGAAGGGGATATGCCTCACCGTTTTCCTCAAAATAACAATTGTTCGTGGGGCACGTCCCCTCTCCCCGCCTGCGGGGAGAGGGTTAGGGTGAGGGGCAGATTCCAGTGCTATAGCCTGCCCACAAGGGTGAGAAGGCTGGGGGCTTGCGTTTCCTTTGATCTTTGATGCCGGGAGGACGGCAAGCTCAAATCCCTCCCGCGTGCAGGAGTCTTCTCAAACCGCCTGCCCTTCCAGCAGGCGTGGATTGCCGGGCGCGCCGAGGCCCGCCGCTTCCCCGATGAAATAGGATTTCAGCTTCGGCATGCGTTCCACCATGCCGAGCCCGGCGTCGCGCAGCATGCGCAGGGGGCCGAGATCGTTGGAGAACAGCCGGTTCAGCACGTCGGTCGTCACCCCCATGCGGAAGGTGTCGAAGCGCCGCCAGGTCTGGTAGCGTTCCAGCACCGTCAGCGCGCCGATATCGAGGCCGAGGCGGTCGGCTTCCACGATGGTTTCGGCAAGGGCCGCCACATCCTTGAAGCCGAGATTGAGCCCCTGTCCGGAAATCGGGTGGATGCCGTGGGCGGCGTCGCCTGCCAGCGCGAAGCGCGGCTTGACGAAATCGCGCGCCAGCGTCAGCCCCAGCGGAAACGCCTTGCGATCACCGACGACGCGCAGCGGCCCGAGCTTGTGGCCGAAACGGCGCTCCAGCTCCTCCTCGAAGATCAGGTCGTCGGCATGGAGCAGGCGCTCGGCATCGGCGGTGCGCTCGGTCCAGACCAGCGAGGAGCGGTTGCCCGTCAGCGGCAGGATGGCGAAGGGACCGGCGGGCAGGAAATGCTCCTCGGCGCAGCCCTCATGCGGGCGCTCATGCGCGACGGTGACGACGATGCCCGACTGGCCGTAATCCCAGGACACCGTCTTGATGCCCGCCATGTCGCGCAGCTTCGAGCGCACGCCGTCGCAGGCGACGAGCAGGCGGGTCTGCACCGTCTCGCCATTGGAAAGCGTGACGTCGACATGGTTGGCGCCGGTGGTGAAGCCGCTCGCCGCCGCGACGTGACGGATCGGAATGCCGAGCCGTTCGCAGGCGGCGCGCAGGGCCGCCACCATCGCCACGTTCGGCACCATATGGGCGAAGGGCTGGCCGTCGGCGACTTCGCCATCGAAGGTGAGGAAGACCGGGCGCACCGGGTCGCTGGTGCGCGAATCGGTGATGACCATGCGCTCGATGGGTTGCGCCTCCGGCGCGATATCCTTCCAGACGCCGAGCACATCGAGCATGCGGGTGGCGGCGGCGATGACGGCGGAGGCGCGGGCGTCGCGCTTCCAGACATCGGCGGGCGCGGCTTCGAGGATCTCGACGGAGAGATGCGGGGCCGACTGCTTGACGGCGACGCCCAGCGAAAGGCCGACATAACCGCCACCCACCACCAGCAAATCGATCATCGTCCTTCTCCATTCCCGCATGCGGCAAAAGCGCCGCGCATTTACGCATGACATGCTTTATAGAGCAAAACAAAGACGCTTCTACCATCGGAGTCCGATCAAAATGCCGCAGAGCGAAAATGCCCCGACCGCCATGGAGATTCTGCTCGAAACCCTCGATATCGAGCGGATCGAGGTGGATCTGTTCCGGGGCGTGAGCCCGAAAACCGGATGGCAGCGGGTGTTCGGCGGGCAGGTGATCGCGCAGGCGCTGGTGGCGGGGCAGAAAACCGTTCCGGCCGATCGCTTCGTGCATTCGCTGCACGCCTATTTCATCCGCCCCGGCGATCCCGCCGCCCCGATCGTCTATCAGGTGGAGCGGGTGCGCGATGGCGTCAGCTTCACCACGCGCCGCGTCGTCGCCGTCCAGCATGGCAAGGCGATCTTCTCGATGCTCTCCTCCTTCCAGCTCGAGGAGCCCGGTCTGGAGCATCAGATGCCGATGCCCGACGTGCCGCAGCCGGAAGACCTGCCGGACGAGGCGCGGCTGCGGGCGGAAATCCTCGCGCATGCGCCGGAGCCGGTGCGCCGCTACTGGGAGCGGCAGCGCGCCGTCGAAATCCGCCCGACCTCGTTCACCCATTATCTCTCCGAGGAAAAGCTGCCGCCGTTTCAGGATGTCTGGGTGCGCGCCACCGGCCCGGTGCCGGACGACCGCCGCATTCACGCGGCGATCCTCGCCTATGTCTCGGATATGACGCTGATCGATACGGCGCTCTATCCGCACGGCGCCTCGATCTTCGATGCCGGGTTGCAGGTCGCCAGCCTCGATCATGCCATGTGGTTTCACCGGCCCTTCGCCTTCGACGACTGGCTGCTGTACGCCCATGACAGCCCCAGCGCATCGGGTGCGCGCGGCATGACGCGCGGCAGCCTGTTTTCGCGCTCGGGGGTGCTGATCGCCTCCGTCGCGCAGGAAGGCCTGATTCGCAAACGGGCGAATGCCTGAAAAACAGGCGGTGAATAAATAACGATTATTTTTTGAGCATCCGGCTTTCCGAAGAAGGCCGGATTTTGCCTGTCTTCATTTTTAATATCGGTAAATCAATAGGTTAATCGCCTTCCTCGAATCTGGCACGTCCCTTGAATGGTGAAGGGCGGAAACCCGGCCCAGCGCCGGGTCAAACAGAGGATGGGGTGCAAATGAAAATTGTGATGGCCGTCATCAAGCCGTTCAAGCTGGACGAGGTGCGTGAAGCCCTCACCGCGCTCGGCATTCAGGGCCTGACCGTGACGGAAGTGAAAGGTTACGGCCGCCAGAAGGGGCATACGGAAATCTATCGCGGCACCGAATATGCCGTCAGCTTCCTGCCAAAGCTGAAGATCGAAATCGCCGTGGCGTCCGATCTCGCCGACAGGGCGGTGGAAGCCATCGCCACTGCTGCCAAGACCGGCCAGATCGGCGACGGCAAAATCTTCGTCTATTCCATCGACCACGCCCTGCGCATCCGCACCGGCGAAACCGATTCCGAAGCGCTCTAAGCGGCCGATCAGGGAGCAGTCTCATTATGTCGTTTCATTCGATTTCCAATACCGCCCTGCGCGCCGCCGCAGCCGTGACCGGCCTGTTCGCGCCGGTGATGGCCTTTGCCCAGGAAGCCGCCGAACCGGCCGCCGAAGCCGCCATCAATTCCGGCGATACCGCGTGGATGCTGATGTCCACCGTGCTCGTTCTCTTCATGATCCTGCCGGGCCTTGCCCTGTTCTATGGCGGCCTCGTGCGCAGCAAGAACATGCTGTCCGTGCTGATGCAGTGCCTCGTCGTTTCGGCGGCGGTGATGATCGTCTGGGTCGTCTATGGCTACAGCCTCGCCTTCAGCAATGGCGGCGGCCTCAACACCTTCGTCGGCGGTTTCGAGAAGCTGTTCCTCGCCGGGGTCGGTCCCGACAGCGTGTCCGGCTCGATCCCCGAATATGTGTTCATCGCCTTCCAGATGACCTTCGCCTGCATCACGCCCGCGCTGATCGTCGGCGCGTTTGCCGAGCGCATCCGGTTCTCGGCCGCCGTGCTGTTCTGCGTGCTGTGGGTCACCGTCGTCTATTTCCCGATGGCGCATATGGTCTGGTCGGGTGACGGCGCGCTGATGTGGGACTGGGGCGCGATCGACTTCGCGGGCGGCACCGTCGTCCACATCAATGCCGGGATCGCCGGTCTCGTCGGCGCGATCATGGTCGGCAAGCGCACCGGCTTCGGCAAGGACATGATGGCCCCGCATTCGATGACACTCACCATGGTCGGCGCCTCGATGCTGTGGGTCGGCTGGTTCGGCTTCAACGCTGGTTCGGCGGCCGCCGCCAACGGCGTCGCAGGGCTTGCGATGATCAACACCTTCACCGCCACCGCAGGCGCGGTCGTCGCCTGGTGCGTGATCGAAGCGGTTGCCCGCGGCAAGGCCTCGATGCTGGGCGGCGCGTCGGGCGTCATCGCCGGTCTGGTCGCCGTCACTCCGGCGGCGGGCGCGGTCGGCCCCATCGGCGCGATCTTCCTCGGCGCGATCGCTTCGGCGCTGTGCTACTTCTTCGTCTCCGTGGTGAAGAACAAGTTCGGCTATGACGACACCGCCGACGTCTTCGGCGTCCACGGCGTCGGCGGCATCGTCGGGGCTATCGGCTCCGGCATCTTCGCGGCCACCTCGCTTGGCGGGGCGGGCTATGCGGACGGCGTCACCATGGGCGTTCAGGTCTGGGTGCAGATCAAGTCGGTCATCGTCACCATCGTCTGGTGCGGCGTCGGCTCGGTGGTTCTCTACAAGATCGTCGATCTGATCGTCGGCCTGCGCATGCCCGTCGAGGCCGAGCGCGAGGGTCTCGACCTCGCCTCCCACGGCGAGGCCGCCTACCACTCCTGATTCCGGCTTTCGTCACATCGCCTTGGCCCGGACCCTTGTGGTCCGGGCTCTTTTTATGAAGGCGGATGAAGTTTTCCCCCATGAAAACGCCGATGGTTAAAGCCGCATTAACCATCGGCGTTTAGATTGCCTTGGCATAACGCGGATCCGGCCCTTGGATGCGGCCGCCCGATTCGCGCCTTTCCGAAGCAATCCCGGCTGGCGGTCAGAGCGGTTTCGCCTCGGGCGTTGCGGCCAACAAGATGAGATGACGGACGGAAATATGGGCAGAAGCACTTCGGCGATGGACGGTCGCCCCCATCGTTTCACGCTTTCGGCTTTCGTGCTGCGGCAGTTGATGTCGCTTTGCGGCTTTGCGATCTTCTTTGCGCTGACGCTGGCGGTGGCGGCTCTCGCCACATGGAACGTCAACGATCCGAGCCTCTCCTATGCCACCGGGCGCGAGCCCGCCAATCTGCTCGGCTTCGGCGGCGCGGCCTTCGCCGATATCATGATGCAGTTTCTCGGCCTTTCCGGCGTGATATCGCTGCTGCCGGTGCTGGCCTGGTCGCTGGCGCTGGTCAGCGGGCGCGGCATCACCCGCATTCCCGCCCGCATCGCCGCCTGGCTCGGCGGGGCGATGCTGTGCGCCGCCGTCATGGGCTGCTTTCCCGCCCCCGCCACCTGGCCGATCCCCAATGGCATCGGCGGCGTGGTCGGCGACATGATCCTGCGCTTTCCCTCGCTGTTCGTCGGCACCTATCCGACCGGCACCTTCGCCACGGTTCTCGGCGGCGTCTTCGCCATCCCGACGCTGTGGCTGATGCTGTTTGCGGGCGGCGTGATCGGCGCCGCCGAAATCGAGGAAGAGGAAGCGCCGGTTCCGGCGCCCAGCAAGGCGCAGACGGTGCGCGACGAATATGACGACGAGGACGAAGACGGCGGCGGCTTCCTCGCTCTCGGCGCGCTGACCCATATATGGTACACGGCGCAGGCGCGGGCGCGCCGCATCTTCGGCCTTGGCCGCCGCGCTGCGCGGGCCGAGCGCTACGAAGCCCCTTACGATTTCAACGACGACGAATTCAGCTCGCTCAACGAACCGGCCCGCGGGCGCGGCCCCGCCGAGCGGCGCGAGCCGACCATGGAGCCGCAGGCCGCGAGCCGCCGCGCCGTTTCCGTGCCGCCGATCGCCTTTGGCGATGACGACGACGATTTCGACGAGGACGACATCCTGCCCGACGATATCCTGCCGGATCGCCCCGAGCCCGCCGCTTCGGCGCGTGGCGCGGCGGAACGGCGCGGCCGCGTGCAGCCGCCCCGGGCCCGGCCCGGTGGCTACGACCTGCCGCAGCGCCCGGCAACGCCCGGCATGTTCCAGCTTCCGGCGCTGGAATTCCTCGCCGAGCCGAAGAACGTCGCCCGCGATTCGACGCTTTCCCCCGAGGCGCTGGAGCAGAATGCCCGCATGCTGGAAGGCGTGCTGGAGGATTTCGGCGTCAAGGGCGAGATCATCCATGTCCGCCCCGGCCCGGTGGTGACGCTCTACGAGCTGGAACCGGCTCCCGGCATCAAGTCCTCCCGTGTCATCGGCCTTGCCGACGATATCGCCCGCTCGATGAGCGCGATTGCCGCCCGCGTCGCCGTCGTGCCCGGCCGCAACGCCATCGGCATCGAACTGCCGAACCAGAGCCGCGAGATGGTCTATTTCCGCGAACTGGCGGCAAGCCGCGATTTCGCCGGTTCCAAGGCCAAGCTCGCCATGGCGCTCGGCAAGACCATCGGCGGCGAGCCCGTGATCGCCGATCTCGCCAAGATGCCGCATCTCTTGGTGGCGGGCACCACCGGCTCGGGCAAGTCGGTCGCCATCAACACGATGATTCTCTCGCTGCTCTACCGGATGACGCCGGAGCAGTGCCGCCTGATCATGATCGACCCGAAGATGCTGGAACTCTCCGTCTATGACGGCATTCCGCACCTGCTCTCCCCCGTCGTCACCGATCCCAAGAAGGCGGTCGTCGCCTTGAAATGGACGGTGCGCGAGATGGAGGAACGCTACAAGAAGATGTCGAAGATCGGCGTGCGCAACATCGACGGCTTCAACAGCCGCGTCGAGCAGGCGCTCGCCAAGGGCGAGGCGATCAGCCGCACGGTGCAGACCGGCTTCGACCGCAACACCGGCGAGGCGATCTACGAGACCGAGGAATTCGATCTCGCCCCCATGCCCTATATCGTCGTCATCATCGACGAAATGGCCGACCTGATGATGGTGGCGGGCAAGGATATCGAAGGGGCGGTGCAGCGGCTGGCCCAGATGGCGCGCGCGGCGGGCATCCATGTCATCATGGCGACGCAGCGTCCGTCGGTCGACGTCATTACCGGCACGATCAAGGCGAACTTCCCGACCCGCATTTCCTTCCAGGTCACCTCGAAGATCGACAGCCGCACCATTCTCGGCGAACAGGGCGCGGAGCAGCTTCTCGGCCAGGGCGATATGCTCTACATGGCGGGCGGCGGGCGCATCCAGCGCGTGCACGGGCCTTTCGTCTCGGATGCCGAGGTCGAGGATGTCGTCGCCCACTTGAAAACCCAAGGCGCTCCCCAATATCTCGATGCAATCACCGAGGATGAGGACGAGGACGGCGGCAATGGCGGCGGCTCGGGCGGAGGCGTTGGCAACTTCTCCGAATCGGACGACCCCTACGATCAGGCGGTGGCCGTGGTGCTGCGCGACGGCAAGGCGTCCACCTCCTACATCCAGCGGCGTCTCGGCATCGGCTACAACCGCGCCGCCTCGATCATCGAGCGGATGGAGCAGGAAGGGCTGGTCGGCCCGGCCAACCACGCGGGCAAGCGCGAGATTCTCGTGCCGACCGAGGCCGATATCATCGAGCGATGAAGCCGCGCATTGCCTGACGAATGCGCGGCGTCATCAAGACGCCGCGTTTTTGCGTCACGGAGCATTCATACGGCCGCGTCGCCAGACAGGATGCGGCATGAAGGAGACACAGAATGAATGACGTTCATCCCCGCGCATCCATGACGGAACGGGCCACAGGCGGCATGTCGCGCCGCGCTTTTCTGGCGGGCGGTCTGGCTGCGGGGGCGGTGATGGCCGGGCTCGTTCCGATGCCTGTTGCCGCGCAGTCGCTGGGCGGGGCGGCGCAGAAGATCGCCGATCACTTTTCCTCCGTGAAGACCATGCAGGGCGAATTCGTGCAGTTCGGCCCGCGCGGCGAGCAGACCGGCGGCAAGTTCTTCATCCAGCGGCCGGGCATGCTGCGCTTCAACTACGACGCGCCCTCGCCGATGCGGGTGATTTCCGATGGCCGCAACGTCGTCATCGGCAACAGCAAGATGAAGACCTGGAGCCTCTATCCGCTGTCGAAGACGCCGCTCAGCCTGCTGCTTTCCAACCGCATCGACCTCTCGGCCAAGATGGTGCGCGACGTGAAGGAAGAGGCGGACCTGACGACCATCGTGCTCGGCGACCGCTCGCTGTTTGCCGATTCGACCATCACCATGATGTTCGACCCCAAGAGCTACGAACTGCGCCAGTGGACGATCACCGACGCGCAGGGCAAGGATACCTCGGTGATGATCTTCAACGTCAAATCCGGCGTGCAGTTCGATCCGTCGGTGTTCAAGGTGCCCTATGGCGATGTCAATCCGGCGCTGAAGCGCTGATTTTTTGCTGTCTTCGGCCCGTAAACTTGGTAAACCGCGCCTCATGGAAGTGAGGCGCGTATGACATTTTCGATCACCACCTGGAACATCAATTCCGTGCGGCTGCGCATGCCGATCGTGCAGCGTTTTCTGATGCAGCAGCAGCCGGATATCCTCTGCTTGCAGGAAACCAAGGTGGAGAACGCGCTGTTTCCCTTCGAGCCGCTCAGGGCCATGGGGTACGAGCACATCATCATCCATGGCCAGAAGGGCTATCATGGCGTCGCAATCGCCTCGCGCCTGCCGCTCAGGGAAGATCACCGGCAGGATTATTGCGGCGTCGGCGACAGCAGGCATATTTCCGCGATCTTTGAGCATAATGGCCGCCGCGTGCGCCTGCATAATTTCTACGTTCCGGCGGGTGGCGACGAGCCGGACCGGACGATCAACCCGAAATTCGGCCACAAGCTCGATTTCGTCGAGGAAATGAAGCGGCTGAAATCCACCGCCGAAGCCAATACCTCCGCCATCCTCGTCGGCGATCTCAACATCGCGCCGCTGGAGCATGACGTCTGGTCGCACAGGCAGCTCCTGAAGATCGTCAGCCATACGCCTGTCGAGACCGAGGGGCTGCTGGAGGTGATGCGGCTTGGCGGCTGGGAGGATCTGATGCGCCGCAAGGTGCCGCCCTCCGAAAAGCTCTATACGTGGTGGAGCTACCGGGCGAAGGACTGGGAGGCCGCCGACCGGGGCCGCCGCCTCGACCATATCTGGTCGTCGCCGGATCTGGCGCCGCATCTTGCCCGCATCGATATCCTCAAGGAAGCGCGGGGCTGGCAGCAGCCCTCCGACCATGTTCCCGTGACGGCGCATTTCGAGATGTGATTCGGGTTTAGCGGAAATGCGCGTCCAGCGCCTCGATGCCGTCGACCATGGCGGCGAGGTTCCGGCGCAGCCGCTCCTGCACCATGGCGGCGACGCCGGGATATTCTTCCATCAGCCGCAGGAACAGCGAGCGGGTGATGCGCAGCACCTCCGCCTCGGCGCGGGCGGTCGCGGTGTATTTGCGCTCCACCAGCGTCACCAGCGCCAGTTCCGACAGCAGCGTGCGGGGGCCGACGGTTTCCTTCAGCTCCGGCTTGCCGTCGCGGCCGGTCACGGTCAGGTCCACCTGGCCGCCGGCGACGATATAGGCGCATTCGGCGGGCGCATGCTCGCGAAACAGCGCCTGCCCCGGCGATAGCCGCCGCCGCTCCGCCCCAAAGGCGACCAGCCGCAACTGGTCTTCGTTCATGCCCGCAAACAGCGGCACGGAGGAGAGAAGCGCGATATCGTCCTGAAGCCCGGTCATGGTCTGTCCTTACGGCACGATCTTGTAGCCGCCGTTCTCCGTCACCAGAATTTCGGCATTGGAGGGGTCGCGCTCGATCTTCTGGCGCAGGCGGTAGACATGGGTTTCCAGCGTGTGGGTGGTGACGCCGGAATTATAGCCCCAGACCTCCTCCAGCAGCACATCGCGGGTCACGACCTTCTGGCCCGCGCGGTAGAGATAGCGGATGATCGCCGCTTCCTTTTCCGTCAGGCGGATTTTCTGGCCGTCCTCGGTGGTCAGCAGCTTCTGGCTCGGCTTGAACAGATAGGGGCCGACGGTGAAGGTGGCGTCCTCGCTGCTTTCGTGCTGGCGAAGCTGCACGCGGATGCGCGCCAGCAGCACGGCGAAGCGGAAGGGCTTGGTGATGTAATCGTTGGCGCCCGCTTCCAGCCCGAGAATGGTGTCGGAATCGGTGTCATGGCCGGTCAGCATGATGATCGGCGCCTTGAAGCCGTTCTTGCGCAGCAGCTTCACCGCCTCGCGCCCGTCCATGTCCGGCAGGCCGACATCCATGATCAGCAGGTCGACATTGCCGGAGCGGGCGGCCTGCATGCCCTCCATGGCATTGGCATTTTGCAGCACGGTGAACTCTTCATAGAGCGACAATTGCTCCGCCAGCGTCTCGCGCAGGTCGTCATCGTCATCCACCACAAGAATTGTCCGGGCCGTCATCGCCGAGCCTGCCTTTCTCCGTTCGTTATGTCCTACGCCAAAATGCTGAATTGGCAAGCGTTTGCGCTATAAAGTCCTGACCAAGGTGCTATGAATAGTGCCGGTCACGCGCAAAGCAAATAGTTGTGAGCAGTCATGGGAAAAACAAGAGGCGAGGGTGCCAGACGCCGGGCGGGGATCATCACGGTGCGGCCGAAGCCGGGTGATAAAAGCCGCGCCATCCTCAGTTTCGGCGGCATGAGTTTTCCCGCCGCCATCGGACGCAACGGCCGCACGTCCTGCAAGCGCGAGGGCGACGGCAAGACGCCGATTGCCGCCATGAAGCTGCTTTACGGCTATGTGCGCGGCGAGCGGGTGCGAAATCTGCGCGCCGCCCTGCCGATGCGCCGCGTGCGCCCGTCGATGCTGTGGTGCGATGCGCCCGCCCATCCCGCCTATAACCGGCCGGTCAGCGCGCCCTTTGCGGCAAGCCATGAGGAATTGCAGCGCGCCGACGAACTCTACGACATCTGCATCGTGCTCGACTGGAACGTTTCCTGCCGCAAGCGCAATGGCGGCTCGGCGATCTTCTTCCACCTCATCCGCCCCGGATACCAGCCGACGGCGGGCTGCGTGGCGCTGTCGCGGCGCGACATGCTGCGGCTTCTGCCGCATCTGCGGCGGGGAACGGTGTTGAAGGTGGTTTGATCCGCCTTAGTTTCGATGAAATCTGCCGTTCGATATGGGCCGTCTTCCTGAAGAAAGTCTTGCGCATGCATGCAAAGCTCGCCGCCCTCGCCTTCGGCCTTCTCTTTACCCTTCCCGCCGCCGCCGAAGAGCGGACATTCGATACCGGCATGATTCCCGGCGATCACATCGTGCTGCCGGAGGCGGGAACGATGCGGGCCAACATCTTCCTGATTTCGGATGCGGGCGGCTGGGGCGCGGCCGAGCAGACGGAGGCGGAGGCGCTGGCGGCCAGGGGGGCCGCGGTCGTCGGCATCGATTTTCCGCGCTATATCGAGGCGCTCGGCAAGGATGACGGCGATTGCGTCTACATGATTTCCGATGTCGAGGCGCTGGCGCAGCAGATCCAGCGCGCCGCCGGAACCAGCGCCTATGCGCCGCCCATCGTCGCGGGTATCGGCGAGGGGGGCGCGCTGGCGCTCGCCATGATCTCGCAAAGCCCGGCCGCCACCATCGGCGAGGCGGTCGCCGTCGATCCGCAGGCGGGCATTCCGCTTGCCAGGGTGCTCTGCACCCCGGCGGACAAGCAGGCCGCCGATGGCCGCACCGTCTACGGTTTCACCGATGGGCCGCTGCCCGCCGCCGTCACCATCGCGCTGACCAAGGCTGCGCCGCAGGCCGGGCGCGACCACGCGGGCGCGCTGGAAAAGGCGCATGACGAAGTGGACCTGACCGATGAGGAGGGAACCGCATCCGAGGTTCTGGCGCATATGCTGGCCGACCGCGTCGATGCGGCGGGCAATGCCGACGATCCGCTCGGCCTGCCGATCAGCATTCTCGACGCGAAGCCGCGATACGACACCATGGCGGTGATCTATTCCGGCGATGGCGGCTGGCGCGATCTCGACCGGCAGGTCGCCTCGGTGCTCCAGAGCCAGGGCATTCCGGTCGTCGGCGTCGATTCGCTGCGTTACTTCTGGTCGGAGCGCAAGCCGCAGGAAACGGCCGACGATCTCGGGCGCATCATCGACGCCTACCGGCGCGAATGGAATGTGAAGCATGTGCTGCTGGCCGGATATTCCTTCGGGGCCGATGTGCTGCCCGCCACCTACAACCTGCTTTCGGCCAAGGACCGGGCGCGGGTGCCGCAGATCACGCTGATGGCGCTGTCGCCGCAGGTGGATTACGTGGTTTCGGTGGAGGGCTGGCTGGGCGTCGCCAGCGATGGCCGCAACGGCAATCCCGTCGACGATATCGCGAAGATCGATCCGAAGCTGGTGCAATGCGTCTACGGCACCGAAGAGGATGACGATCCCTGCCCGACGCTGAAGGACAAGGGCGTGGAATCCATCGGCATCGAGGGCGGCCATCATTTCGACGAGGATTACGAGGCGCTGGCCGCGAAGATCATCGCCTCGCTGAAAAAGCGGCTGGGAATGCCCTGAGGGGTTTTTACCGGTCGGTCTTTTGCAGGTTCTCGCGAAGCTGGTTCAGGCCCGCTTCCATGGCCTTGCGCGCCTCGGCGCTCATGCCCTGCGTCGCCTCGGCGATCAGCCCCTCGATCTCGGTGTTGATCGCCTTCAGGATGGCGCCGGAGCGTTCCGTCAGCACGATCTTCTTGGCGCGGCGGTCGGCGGGATCCTGCTGGCGCTCGATCAGGCCTTCGGCCTGCAACTTGTCGAGGAAGGTGCAGACGGTCATCGGCTCGACGCCCATGCGCTGGGCGATGTCGAGCTGGCGGCTGCCATGCGCCGCCGCGACCTGAATCAGCGTGCGCGCCTCGCCCGGCGTGATGTTCAGCCCGGCATCGGCAATGCGTTTTTCGAAAGCCGCCCGCAACAGGCGCGCCCCGTCCGTGAGCAGGAAGCCGAGAGCGTCAGGATTGATATAGTTCGCCATGACTGTCGCATTACCGTATGCTTCCGCTTCCGGTCCAGCTTTTTCTTGCCCGGTTCTTTCCTGGGGCCGTTTCACCCGGCGGGCGCGTCGAGGAAGGACATGACCGGCCCGAGGCTCTCCGACAGGCGGGTGTCGCCGATCGACAGGGCCAGATTGAGCTGGCTTTCGAAATAGGCGCGGAAATCGAAGGCGGTATTGTCGGTCACATGCGAAAGGTCGACCACCCGGCCGGCGAGATCGACGGTTTCCATCGGCAGTTGCTCCGACAGCACGGAAAAGGTTTCCTGATCGATCAGCCCGTCTTCCAGCCGCGCGCGGGCAAGCTCGCGCAGGTCGCGCGGCGTCATCGAGGAAAAATCGAGGTTGGACGCGTTCTGGTCGGCGCTCTGGGCAGAGGCGGAAACGGAAGTCGGCGTGTCGATCTCGATGCCCGACGCTTTGCTGAGGCGCGTATTATTCCGGAAACCGTAATTATAATACGAGCGTAGGGCGTTGATCTCCATGGCGGTTATCCTCTGACCGGTGTGCCGCGAATCTACCGGTTCGACTGCCTTAGCGTCAATCGTTAATAAAATGTTAATTTTCACCGGCCGGGTTCTGGAATTTTTTCCGGCCTGTTCTTGCGCGCCAGTATTTCGATTGTTGGGAAATTCGCTGGCGGGCGCTTATATAACCGCCGAACGCAAGCATCGCGCCGCGAATGCTTGCCCATGAACGCACTGCCCAGGGAGCCCGAGATGACCGACACCAACCCCGCTATTTTCGACTGGAACGGGCATGAGGGCCTGCCGCGCTTCGACGCCATCGCCGATTCCGATTTCGCCCCCGCCTTCGAGGCGGCCTTGTCCGCGCATGCGGCGGAAATCGATGCCATCGCCGCCGATCCGCAATCGCCGTCCTTCGAGAACACCGTCGTTGCGCTGGAACTGGCGGGCGAGGGGCTGTCGCGGGTCTCGGCGCTGTTCTGGAACCGAGCTGGCGCGCATACCAATGACGCGATTCAGGCGCTGGAGCGCGACATCGCGCCCAAACTGTCGCGGCAT
>JBDHTA010000097.1:0-15835 GCA_039808465.1 Rhizobiaceae bacterium
CGGGATGACACTATCCACCGAGACTTGCGCAAACATGGAGCGGGCGAGCGGCGGATCCTCGAAAACCGGAATTCCGTTTTCCTCGGCGATTTCGCGGATCTTCAGCGCGATCAGATCCTGTCCCTTGGCAACCACCACCGGCGCGTCGTTTTCCTCGCGCACATAGCGCAGCGCCACCGCATAGTGGGTCGGGTTGGCGACCACCATCGTCGCGCGCGGCACGTTGCCGATCATGCGCCTGCGCGCCCGGTCGCGGGCGATGGAGCGCTGGCGCGACTTGACGATCGGATCGCCCTGCGACTGCTTCAGCTCGTCCTTGATTTCCTGCTTGGTCATCTTCAACTGGGTGAACCAGTGATGCCGGGTCCAGAAGAAATCGGCGATCGCCACCAGCGCCGTCGCCAGCACGATGACGATCATGATCTTCTTCACGATCGCCGCCAGCTTGATGAAGATCACCTGCGGATCGGAGAACATCGCGTCGATGGCGGCGAAATATTCGCTTTTCAGCGCGAAATACATGATGATCGAGACGATGACGATCTTGAACAGCGCCTTGCCGAATTCGACAAGGCCGGTGACGCTGAACAGGCGTCCCCAGCCCTTGGCCAGCGAGATTCGCGACGCCTGCGGCCTGATTCGCTCCAGCACCATCGAGGGCATGTTCTGGGCGATGGACGAGCCGACGCCGAAGGTCATGAACAGGATGAAGGCGGGCGCGAGGAAGGCGGCCATCGCCCAGCCGAGATGGGTGATCAGCGAGAAGACGTCGGAGCCGGTGCGGATCGGCCACTGGTCCGGCTGCTCGAACAGATCCTTCAGCACCTCGCCGATTCGGGCGGTGGAGGCGGGCAGGAAGAACACCAGATAGATATAGAAGGCGACCGACGAGGCGAAGATGGTGACTTCGCGGGAAAAGGGCACATTGCCTTTCTCGGCGGCGTCGCGAATCTTCTTGTCTGTCGGGTCTTCTGTTTTACTTTCCTTGTCCTCGCCTTCGGCCATTCACCCGCATCCCTGAAACAGCAAGGCCCGCGACGAATCGCGGGCCATCGGTTGTTTCAAAATACCGGGCGGGGAGGGGCGTGGCAATCTGGCCTTACAGCCATTTACGCGGCGGCGGCCGCCGCCTAGTCTTTTTCCTTCAGCTCGATCTGGCCCGCATTGGCCAGGCGAATCGCTTCCTGGGCGACGGCGCGGCGCGCGATGGCGATCTCGCGCGGATTGATGCCGGTGGTGCCGGTTTGCAGGTCGGATTCGATCATGCGGCGCTGGCGCGGGCTGATGCAGGCGAGAACGCTTTCGCGGATTTCCGCCGGGGCGCCGCGCAGCGCCATGGTGAGGATATCGCCCGCGATGTCGTTGAGCAGCATGACGCGGCTGCGCTGCGGCATGGAGAGCAGGTCTTCGAACAGGAAGATCTTCGGGCGGACCTTGCCCGCGGCTTCCTTGCTGATCGTTTCCAGCGAGGTAAGCAGCGTGTCGACCGCCGGTTTGTCCAGCTCGTTCATGA
Source organism: Rhizobiaceae bacterium (assembly GCA_039808465.1). Classification (GTDB taxonomy): domain Bacteria; phylum Pseudomonadota; class Alphaproteobacteria; order Rhizobiales; family Rhizobiaceae; genus Metarhizobium. Next base: position 1,514 of record JBDHTA010000097.1, read on the forward strand.
GGTCGGCGACCTTGGCCGTGCCGACCGAGTTGCGTTCGGCGTCGATTTCCGTGACCAGTTCGCGCACTCGGTTTTCGATGATCTGCGCCGCTCTCGGGCTGACGTCGCGCAGGTTGACCGTGCGGTTCATGATGTCGGCGCGCTGCGCCTCGGGCAGTTGCATCAGAACCTTGGCGCCGAAGGAGGCGGGGATCATCGACAGGATGTAGGCGGTGGTCTGCGGATGCTCGCGCAGCAGGAACTGGGCGATGAAGCCCGGCTCCGCGTCCTGAAGCCTGTCCCAGATCGAGGTTTCGTAGGCCTGGAATGCCGGGCGGCGGCCGAGCAGCCCGTCCACTTCCTCCGGCGTCAGCCCGGCTTCGAGGATGTCCTCGATCGCCTTGGCATTGTCCATCAGGCCCGCGCCCTCGGTGAACAGATCCTCGAATTCGGAAACGATGTTGGCCAGTTCATCTGGCGGGATGGCGCGCAGCGTCTGCGCCGAGGCGATGATCACCTGAAGCTCGTGCTGGGTGAAGTATTTCAGCAGCCGGCCGGCGACCTGCTTGCCCATGGCCAGCAGCACGGCCGCCGCCTTGTCGGACTGCGACAGGGGCTGGCCTGGAAGCGTTCCGCCGAAATCATCGAAATCCATCATGGTTTCCTACCTTCACACCCCGGCCGGGATTACGCTTTCTTCGTACGCATGACTTCGATCAGCTTGACGCCGAATCGGGTATCGTCACCTTCTAGCACGGTAATCTCGCCCCGCGCGATCTTTCGCCCGTTGACGATGATGTCGACCGGCTCTCCGATCTTCTTGTCGAGCGCGATGGTCGCGCCTTCCGAAAGATTCATCAGGCCGGAAACCTGCATCTTGCTGGTGCCGAGAATGATCTGGACCTCGATCGGAATATCCATGATCAGGTCGAGATTGGCGTTGAGCGCGCTGCCCGGGCCCTGCATCGGCGTGAAATCGGCGGGCGCCGCCGAGGGAGCGGATGCGCCGAAACCGGGCGATGCCGATCCGCCGAAATCCATGTCCGGAGCGGATGCGCCGAAGTCGCCGCCGAAATCGCCGGACGCGCCCGTGGCGAAAACGTCGGGCAACTCGCCTTCGGCGTCGCTCTTGAGAACGCCGCGCAGGTCGTCGATGGCCTGCTCCAGATCGGCATCGTTGCCGGAGGGCGCGTCCATCGAGAAATCGGAATCCAGATCCAGGGGTGTCTTCTTGGTAGCCATGAAATCACTATTCCAGTTGAAACTTGCGTCAAACTGCCGTGTTAAGATTAATAAAGTAGGAAAGGCCCGTTTCAGCTCATCAAATGTTGAAGAAGCTCGTCATCCGTGCTGATATTGTCTTTCACGCGCACCATGTAATTCGCACCGGCCCGCCCGAACTCGCACACATACATGTCGCGGCCGTTGGCGCTGACATCCACCTTGACCTCGCCCTTGTCGTGGAAGGGAATGACATCGCCCGCCATCAGGCGCGCGATGGTGTTCAGGGTCAGCGTGTCCAGGCGGATGCGCGCTTCCAGCGTCACGTTGGAGCGGTGCACCTGCTCGGTGATCTGCTCCGTCCATTCCTTCTGGCCGCGCCCGCCCTGATTGCTGGATTTGGGGAAGGAAACGACAGTCTTCAGCAGCGCCTTCTGCGGCACGACGACGGTGAATTCCGAGGAAATCGCGCCGATGCCGATGGTCATGCGGATGGCGACGGCGAATTCGTCGTCTTCCCCGGCCGGGCGGTTGCGGTCGGCGGCGTTGCGCGGGCGCTCGATGAACGGCTCGAAGCCGCCCGGCGCGTTGACGCCCGAGCGCAGCACGTTGCCGATCTTGTCGAGCACCATCACGGCCAGATCCAGCTCGATCTTCGACAGCGGCCTCGCGGCCGGTTCGCCGATGGTTTCGGGCAGGGCGCCGAGCAGGTTTTCCATCAGCGTGATGATGAAGGGATTGCCGCAGGCGATGACGAAATGCGGGCTCCAGTTGCGCAGCGAAACGTTGGAGATCGCCGCATTCTCGCCGAGCCCGGCGATCAGGTCGCCCATCAGCCCCATTTCGCAACCGGCATAGCCGACCTTGACGGTGAGGTTGGTCTCGCTGTGGAAGACGTCGGGCAGGAACTCGCCGTAGAGCTGGCCGATTTCGGTGCAGATGCGGGTGACGGTCTTGCTGTCTCCGAGTTCGCCCGTCAGGCGGGCGAGCAGGGCGCGGTTCACGGCATTCCTGGACTGTGCGGATACTGCTGTCATGGGATCACGCTGCCTTGGTTTCGCCGCCGGGGTTCATCATTTCCTGTTCGACGGCATCGATGGAAGGACGTTCGTAAGCGGAAATCGTCTTGCGGCCGTATTCGAGGGCGACCTGCGGCACCGAGCCGTTCATGTAGGCCAGCAGGGTCTGCTTGACGATGATGTAGAGGCGGTGCTGCTTGGAGCGGACATTCTTGATCTGCGCCGTGATCGGGTTGGTGACCGAATAGGAGAGCAGAATGCCAAGGAAGGTGCCGACGAGGGCCGCGCCGATCAGGTGGCCGAGGACTTCCGGCGGCTCGTTGATGGAGCCCATGGCCTTGATGACGCCGAGAACGGCGGCGACGATACCGATGGCCGGGAACGAATCGCCCATCGCCGACAGCGCGTTGTAGGGCTTCATCTTGTCGTACATCAGCGTGTTCAGTTCCTCGTCCATCAGCGCCTCGATCTCGTGGCTGCGGGCGTTGCCGATGATGATGAGGCGCACATAGTCGCAGATGAAGGAGGTCAGCTCCTTGTTCTTCAGCACGGTCGGCGCGGTCTGGAAGATCGACGATTCCTGCGGATTGTCGATATGCGCCTCGATCTCGTTGCGCGACTTGGTGCGCAGGTCGCGCATCAGCGAGTAGAGCACGCCGAGCGTGTCGAGATACTGGCGCTCCTTCGGCACGGCATATTTGAACGCTTCGCCGAGCGCCTTGCCGCTGTCCTTCACGACCTTCATGGGGTTGGCCATGATGAAGCCGCCAAGGCCCGCGCCGCCGATGATCACGAATTCGAACGGCTGGAACAGCACCTCGATATGGCCGCCCATCGCCATGAAGCTACCGATGATACAGCCGCAGGTGATCACGAATCCGATGATAATATTCATTTTGAGCCTGTGCCTGAAGGTTGTCTTATCGATGGAGGGATAGTTTTTCCGGCTTGCGTGAAGCTGACTCCCGGCCGGTTGCGGGCGCAGGCCGCCGGAAACAGCCTCGCGCAAGCGTCCCTCCGTTAATGTCCGGGCAAGGAACCGAACGGAAACGGTGGCATCGTGACGACAACCTATACCAGCTACAGGCTGATCACGCAGGATTTGACGAAATCGCTCGAGCGGGTGGCCGCGCGCACCGATGTCAAGCGCGAGACCGAATATTACCTGTCGAAGATCGGCGGCGTGAAATCCGTCGACGATTTCATGGCCGATTCGCGCCTCTACAATTACGCGCTGAAAGCGCACGGGCTGGAGGACATGGCCTATGCCAAGGCCTTCATCCGCAAGGTGCTGACCGAAGGCATCGACAAGGAAGACGCGTTTGCCCGCCAGTTGACGGACAACCGCTATTCGAACCTGGTCAAGTCGCTGAATTTCGCCGCCCATGGCAGCGCCGCCACCGCCTTCGACGCCGCCCAGAAGGGCGTCGCCGCCAAATATACCCGCGAGACGCTGGAGCAGGACGCGGGCGCCGACAATACCGGCGTGCGCCTCGCCCTCTATTTCGAGCGCAACGCCGCCTCCATCACCTCGCCGATGGCGATTCTGGCCGACGACGCGCTGAGCCAGGTGGTGCGCACCGTGTTGCAGATTCCCGACGAGGCGCTGGCGGGCGATATCGACCGCATGGCCGATCACATCGGCAAGTCGATCAAGGTCGAGGACTTCAAGGACCCCGAAAAGCTCGGCAAGTTCCTGGAGCGCTTCACCGCGCTGTGGGAGCTGTCCAACCCCTCGGAAAACTACAATCCCACCGCCGTTCTCGGCAGCGCCAGCGGCTACGGCATTTCCACCGACCTGCTGCTCTCGATCAATAATCTCAAACTCGGAGGACGCTGATGCAGTCCGGACTGTATGTCTCCCTGTCGTCGCAGATGGCGCTGGAGCGCCGCCTGACCACGCTCGCGGACAATATGGCGAACATCAACACCGTCGGTTTCCGTTCGACGAACGTGAAATTCGATGAAGTGCTGAGCGCCACCCATAATGCGCAGAATGCCAAGGTCGCCTTCGTTTCGCAGGGCAACGACTATCTTTCGACGCGCCAGGGCCAGTTCGACCGCACCGGCAACCCGCTGGATTTCGCCATCAAGGGCGAGGGCTGGTTCGCCATCGATACGCCTGCGGGGCAGGTGATGACCCGCGATGGCCGCTTCAGCCTGACCGAAACCGGGCAACTGGTGTCCTCGCGCGGCTATCCCGTGCTCGATCCCGGCGGCGCGCCGATCCAGATCAACCGCGAAGGCGGCGAGATCAGCGTCGGCGCTGGCGGCAACATCATTCAGGACGGCCGTCCGGTCGGCGCCATCGGCATCTTCTCCTTCGATCTCGACAAGGGCTTCATCCGCCATGAAAACAGCGGCGTGATCCCGTCGGATACGCCCGCCGCCATCGTCGACGATCCCAAGTCCGGCATCGTGCAGGGCTATGTCGAGCAGTCGAACGTCAACGGCGTCCATGAGATGACGCAGCTCATCCAGATCAACCGCGCCTTCGAGGGCATTTCCTCGCTGATCCGCGAAAGCGAAAGCTCCATGCAGGAGGCGATCCGCACCCTGGGCGGAAGCCGGTAAGAGCATTTCCAGCAAAAGTGTGTAGCGGTTTTGCGGCCGGAAATGCGTGGAACAAATAATTGGAAAGCCGACAGATGCTGGAAGAAACGCCCGTCGCCGTTCCGCCGTCGCCCGTTCTGGGGCATCTGGCGGGACTGACCGCCCGCTATGCCGATCCGGCCTTTTCGGTGGCGCATGGCGGCCATGTGCAGACCATCGCGGCAGGGCATTATACGGTGAGCGGGCTGTCGCGGCATGTGCGCCTTGGCGAATTCGTCGCCCATCGCAGCGCGACCGGCATTCATCTCGGCGAAGTCGTGCGCGTCGAGCCCGATCTGGTCTATGTCTGCCCGATCGAGCCGGGCGAGCCGATCGGCATTCATGACGTGGTGATCCGCAAGGGCGCCTTCCGCGTCGCCCCCGACGATAGCTGGTGCGGGCGCACCGTCAATGCGCTGGGCGATCCCATCGACGGTCTCGGCCCGGTCGTGCCCGGCCCCCTGCGCCGCCCGATTTCCAACACCGCGCCGCCCTCGATGACGCGCCAGCGCGTCGAGACCGGATTCCGGACCGGCGTGCGCGCCATCGATATCTTTTCGCCGCTGTGTCTCGGCCAGCGTCTCGGCATCTTCGCCGGATCGGGCGTCGGCAAGTCGACGCTGCTGTCGATGCTTGCCCGCGCCGACGCCTTCGACAAGGTGGTGATCTCGCTGGTCGGCGAGCGCGGCCGCGAAGTGCGCGAATTCATCGAGGATACGCTCGGCGACAACATGGGCAAGACGGTCGTGGTGGTCGCCACCAGCGACGAAAGCCCGATGCTGCGCAAGATGGCGCCGCTGTCGGCCGTCACCATCGCCGAGCATTTCCGCGATCAGGGCGACAACGTGCTGCTGATCGTCGACAGCGTGACGCGCTTTGCCCATGCCATCCGCGAGGTGGCGACGGCCGCTGGCGAGCCGCCGATCGCGCGCGGCTATCCGGCCTCGGTCTTCACCGAGCTGCCGAAGCTTCTGGAACGCACCGGCCCCGGCATCGAGGGCACCGGCACGATCACGGCGATCATCTCCATCCTCGTCGACGGCGACAACCACAACGATCCGATCGCCGACTCCACCCGCGGCATTCTCGACGGCCATATCGTCATGGACCGGTCGCTGGCGGAGGAGGGGCGCTATCCGCCGGTCAATCCGCTGGCGTCGATCTCGCGCCTGGCGCGCAAGGCGTGGACGCCGGATCAGGAGAAGCTGGTGTCGCGCCTCAAGGCGCTGATCCACCGTTTCGAGGAAACCCGCGATCTGCGCCTGATCGGCGGCTACCGTCAGGGGGCCGACGCCGATCTCGACATGGCGATCAAGCAGGTGCCGATCATCTACGACGTTCTCAAGCAATCCCCCGCCGACCGCCCGTCCGCCGATGCCTTCGCCGATCTGGCGACGGGCCTGCGCTCCGGCAACGGCAATGTCAACCAGCCGAAATAATTCATTCCGCAGAAGGCTCGCGCCATGAGAAAACCGAGAAAAATCCGGCCGGTGGCAGAACCGGCGATGCTCTCCGAGGAGGCGCGGCCCGCGCCCGCCATCGACCGCGTGTTGGCGCTGTCGGGGCTGGCGCTGGCCGCCGCCGCCGCCTTCTTCCCGTGGTACGTCTTCTTCAACGCCGACAAGTTCGGCATCCACGTCGCCAACTGGGACCGCACCCGCGACCTGCCGGACCTGCCGCCGCGCAATGTCTTCAGCGTCTCGCCGATGGCGATGACCGATAATTCCGAAAACACCAGCCAGCCCGTCGACAATCTGGTGACGGCGACGGTCTCCAATGACGGCGAGAAGAAGAGCCGCGAGGTACAGGAAGTCCAGCCTTTCCCCGGCAAGACCGATTTCCGCCTGCTGCATGTGGCCAACGGACGGGCGCTGATCGAGGATTCGAACGGCATGTACATGGTGCGCGTCGGCTCCATCCTGCCCGACGAAAGCCGCGTCGCGACGCTGGAGCAGCGCGCGGGCAAATGGGTGATCGTCACATCCAACGGCAAGATCTACCAGACGAACTGATTCTTCGTGGAAATCAGGAGTAACCGGCTTCGCGCTGATGTCTGACGGCCAGAATGATGGCCAGATCGCCTTCCAGCCGGTAGAGGACGATATAGCCGCTGTCTCCGAAAGGGATGAGCGTTTCCCGGAATTCCGGGGCCATTCTCGCGGCCGGGCGCCCCGCGCCCGCATGCGCCGCCACGATCCGCATTCCCTCGCGAATCGCCCTGACGGCGCGGGATGCCGCATCCGGATTTTTCGATGCAAGGAAACGGTGGCATCGCTGGACACCGCGAAGGGCGTTCGGCGTCCAGATCAGCCGTGGCATTCCGGCGGTTCCGCATCCTCTCCGGCTTCGAGGCGCGCAAGCCAGTCGCTTGCCTCGTCTCCTGTCACATGCAGGCCGTCCGCCTGATAGGCCGACCATGCGGCCATCGCCTCCTGCCGGAAGGCTTCGCGCTTTTCTTCACGCTCCACATATTCGGCAATCGCTTCGCGCATCAGGTAATGCGCGGGCCGGTGCTGCGCTTCGGCAAGCTTGCGCATGCGGGCGTGAACGTCCGGATCGAGCTTTACTGCGACAGGGTGTGAAGCGGACATGCAATCCTCTCCGGTATGGAAGGCCATACCTTATATAGCGCCATTGCGGCCCTATTCCAACCGGGCGCAAAGCCCGTATTTTCAGGCTGTTTTCTCCGTAAGTCCCACGCAAGTTTACCGGCATAGGTTCGGGACAGCAAAAGTCGGAGTGACATTTATGCAGCCCATTCAATTGTTCGATCTCGCATCCCGGCAGGCGGCATGGCTGTCCGCGCGCCAGGAAGTCGTCTCGACCAATATCGCCAATGCCAATACGCCGAAATATGTCGCCAAGGACGTGACCCCGTTTCAGGCGGTGATGGAGCGGACGGCCATGCCCGTGCGCATGGCGCGCACCAATCCGGGCCACATGGCGGACGCCTCGCAGCTCAGCGACGATGTCGACGTGGTCAAGGCCAGGCTCGATCAGGAAATCGGCGTGCAGGAATCCGGCAACACCGTGGGTCTGGCGGAAGAGCTGTCCAAGACCGGCGAAATCAAGCGCCAGTTCGAGCTGAACTCGGCGCTGGTGAAGTCTTTCCATCGCATGATGATGCTCGCAGTCAGGAAATAAGTCATGGATCCGCTTTCAGCCTCCCTGAAAATCGCCGGCAGCGGCATGGAGACCCAGGCGACGCGCCTGCGCATCGTCTCGGAAAACATCGCCAACGCCCGTTCGACGGGTGACACGCCCGGCGCCGATCCCTATCGCCGCAAGACGCTGACCTTCGGCAACGAGCTGGATCGCGCCACCGGCGTCACGCTTGCGACCGTCAAGAAATTCGGCATCGACAAGTCGAAATTCACCGAGGAATACGACCCCGGCAACCCGGCCGCCGACGAGCGCGGCATCGTCAAGATGCCGAACGTCAACGTCCTCATCGAAATGGCCGACATGCGCGAAGCCAACCGCTCCTACGAGGCCAACCTTCAAACCATCAAGCAGACGCGCGACCTGATTTCCGCGACGCTCGATCTTCTCAAGGCAACGCAATGATCATCAATCCCATCAGCGCAATCGGCGCGGCGCGCAACATCGGCACCGGCCTGATCGAAGGTCTGGCCGACGGCGGCAAGGCGCAGGCGCTCACCCCCGGCAACCAGACCGGCCTGACCTTCGGCGAAGTCATGGGCGACATGGCCGCCAAGGCCGTCAGCGACCTGAAGGGCGCTGAAGCCGCCTCCTTCGCCGGAATCAAGGGCACGATGAGCACCCGCGAAGTGGTCGATGCGGTGCTTCAGGGCGAGCAATCGCTCCAGACGGCCATCTCGCTGCGCGACAAGCTCGTGTCGGCCTTCCTCGACATCACCAAGATGCAGATCTGAGCGGATAAGGATCGGACCATGAGAGCGCTTGCTATCGCCGCTACCGGCATGGATGCCCAGCAGACCAATCTGGAAGTCATCGCCAACAACATCGCCAACATCAACACCACCGGCTACAAGCGGGCGCGCGCGGAATTTTCCGACCTGCTCTATCAGGCCGAGCGCGTGCAGGGCGTGCCCAACCGCGCCAACCAGTCCATCGTGCCGGAAGGCGCCAATATCGGTCTCGGCGTGCAGACCTCGGCCGTGCGCAACATCCATTTGCAGGGCTCGCTGAACCAGACCGAGAATCCGCTGGACATGGCCATCGTCGGCCGCGGCTGGTTCCAGATCCAGGCCGCCGACGGCTCGACGCTCTATACCCGCGCCGGTTCCTTCAACAAGAACGCGCAAGGCCAGATCGTCACCATCGACGGCAATGTGGTGGTGCCGAACATCACCATTCCGCAGGATGCCAGCGAAATCCAGATCAACCGTTCCGGTCAGGTCATGGTGCGCGTCGGCAACGACACGGAATTTCAGGAAGTCGGCCAGCTCACCATCGCCAACTTCGTCAACGAGGCGGGCCTCCAGCCGCTCGGCGACAACCTGTTCCAGCAGACGGCGGCCTCCGGCGATCCCATCGTCGCGACCCCCGACGATCCGGGCTTCGGCTTCATCAAGCAGAACTATCTGGAAGCCTCGAACGTCGATCCGGTCAAGGAAATCACCGAGCTGATCTCGGCCCAGCGCGCTTACGAGATGAACTCCAAGGTCATCAACACCGCCGACGAAATGGCTTCGATCGTTTCCAAGAATCTGAAGTAACCGAGAGGTAGGCAAACATGATGTTTCGCCGCGCAGGAACTGTGAAAACCGCCGCGCTTGCGATGCTGTTGACCGGCGCGGCGGGCATTGCCCAAGCCGCCATGGGCTCGGCCGTGGTGCCGACCTCGATCATCTATCCCGGCGAGCAGATCACCGCCTCGCGGGTGGAGGAGGTCGACGTCACCAATCCCAAGCTGGCGGGCGGCTACGCGCAAAAAGTGTCCGAGGTCGAGGGCATGGTGTCGAAGCGCACGCTTCTGCCCGGCCGCACCATCCAGCTTTCGGCGTTGCGCGAACCCTTCGCCGTGACGCGCGGCGCCAATGTGCGCCTGACCTTCCAGCTCGGCGCGCTGATGATCTCGGCCGCGGGCAGCCCGCTTCAGGATGCCGCCATCGGCGATGTCATCCGCGTGCGCAATCTCGATTCCGGCGTCATCGTCTCCGGCACGGTCATGCAGGACGGCACAATCCATGTGGTGGCCAAATGAAGAAACTCGCTTTCCTGTTCACGCTGCTGATGCTGGCGGCCGGGGTCGCCCCGGCCGGACCGGCGATGGCCGTGTCCTCGCGCATCAAGGACATCGCCTCGTTGCAGGCGGGCCGTGACAACCAGCTGATCGGCTACGGCCTGATCGTCGGCCTGCAAGGCTCCGGCGACAGCCTGCGCTCCTCGCCCTTCACCGAGCAGTCGATGCGGGCGATGCTGCAAAATCTCGGCATTTCCACGCAAGGGGGCCAGTCGGGCGCGAAGAATACCGCCGCCGTCATGGTCACCGCCTCGCTGCCGCCCTTCGCCAGCCCCGGCAGCCGCATCGATGTCACCGTGTCCTCGCTCGGCGACGCCACGTCGCTGCGCGGCGGCACGCTGGTCATGACCTCGCTTTCGGGCGCCGACGGGCAGATCTATGCCGTCGCGCAAGGTTCGGTCATCGTCTCGGGCTTTTCCGCGCAGGGGCAGGCCGCCACCGTGCAGGAAGGCGTCACGACGGCCGGGCGCGTGCCGAACGGCGCGATCATCGAGCGCGAGCTGCCCTCGAAGTTCAAGGATTCGGTCAATCTGGTCCTTCAGCTCCGCAATCCGGATTTCACCACCGCCGTCACCATTGCCGACACCATCAACGCCTATGGCCGCCGCCAGTTCGGCGCGGCGATCGCCGAGCCGCGCGATTCGCAGACGATCGCCGTCGCCAAGCCCGCCCGCGCCGACCTGACGCGGCTGATGGCCGATATCGAAAACCTGGTGGTCGAAACCGATTCGCCCGCCAAGGTCGTCGTCAACGAGCGCACCGGCACCATCGTCATCGGCGCCGATGTGCGCGTCGCCCGCGTCGCGGTCTCCTACGGCACGCTGACGGTGCAGGTGTCGGAAAACCCGCAGATCATCCAGCCGGAGCCCTTCTCGCGCGGTGTGACGGCGGTGCAGCCGCAGACCGACATCTACGCCCAGAAGACCGGCGACAAGGTGGCGATCGTCGACGGCCCGGATCTGCGCACGCTGGTGTCCGGGCTGAACAGCATCGGCGTCAAGCCCGACGGCATCATCTCGATCCTTCAGGGCATCAAGCAGGCGGGCGCGCTTCAGGCGGAACTGGTGGTGCAGTGATGGCGAAACAGGATACATCCATGCGTTTCAGACTGTTGCTTTCGGCCGTGCTGCTGGCGGGCGCCGCCATTCCCGGCGCGCTTGCGCAGGAGCAGATCAAGCCGCTGACGGATATGAGTTCCGAGGAGGAAATCCGGCAATATTGCACCAATATCGCCGATGCCGCCCGCGACCGCCGCTACCTGTTGCAGAAGCAGGAGCTGGAAACGCTGAAGACCGATGTCGACAGCCGCATCGCCGTGCTGGAGACGCGCAAGGCCGAATACGAGGAATGGCTGAAGCGCCGCAACGACTTCATGAAGCAGGCGGAGGACAATCTCGTCGGCGTCTACAAGACCATGAAGGCCGATGCCGCCGCTCCCCAGCTTGCCGAAATGAACCCCATTCTCGCCGCCGCCATCGTCATGCGGTTGCCGGTGCGCCAATCGGGCCTGATCCTGTCGGAAATGGATCCGGAGAAAGCGGCGATCGTCGCCTCCATCATGTCCCAGGCTTCCGATCCGAACACGTCGAAGGATCCGTCATGAACAAGCGTTTTCCCGCCCTGATGGCTGCCCCCATGGCCGCTTTGCTGCTGGCCGGATGCCAGAACCAGACGGTTCGCGAAATCGGCAACGCGCCCTCCATGAGCCCGATCGGCTCCGGCCTGCAATACGGCCAGACGCCGCAGATGGCGATGTATCCCAAGCAGCCCGCCGTCATGTCCGGCGGCTATTCGCTGTGGCAGGATTCGCAGGCGGCGCTGTTCAAGGATGCCCGCGCCATCAATGTCGGCGATATCCTGACGGTCAACATCCAGATCAATGACAAGGCCGATTTCGACAACGAGACGCAGCGCAACCGCAAGAACAAGAGCAATCTCGGCTGGAAGGCCAATGCGACCATCTTTGGCTGGACGCCCGAGACGGATTCGAGCGTCGGCTACGGCTCCGACAGCGACAGCCAGGGCAAGGGCTCGACCAAGCGTTCGGAGAAGCTCGATCTTCTGGTCGCCGCCGTCGTCACCGGCGTTCTCGAAAACGGGAACCTCGTGATCAGCGGCTCGCAGGAGGTGCGCGTGAACCACGAAATCCGCATCCTCAACGTCGCCGGTATCGTGCGGCCGCAGGATGTCGACGCGCGCAACACCATTTCCTATGAGAAGATCGCCGAGGCGCGCATTTCCTACGGCGGCCGCGGCCGCCTGACCGAAGTGCAGCAGCCGCCGGTCGGCCAGCAGGCCGTCGATCTCTTCTCGCCGATCTGACGCGCAAACGGAAAGCCCGAGCCCATGGCGGACGTGGAAAACAACGACTCTCCCAAGAAGAAGGGCGGCGCCCTGGCGGTGATCCTGCCGCTGGCGGTGCTGACGGCGCTGGGCGCGGGCGGCGGCTGGTTCCTCGGCGGCATGCTGGCGGACAAGCTTCAGCCGGTGCTGGCCGCCGAAAAGGCCGCCGCCGCGAAGGCCGCCACCGGGGCCAAGGGCGAGAAGAAGGAAGGGGAGGGGCTGCCGCGCATCTCCACCGCCGAAAACGGCGTGGTGCAGCTCGAGCCGATCACCACCAATCTCTCCTATCCCTCGGAAAGCTGGATCCGGCTGGAAGTCGCCCTGATGTTCAAGGACAAGCCGGATGTGAAAATCTCCGAGGACGTTCATCAGGATATCCTTGCCTATCTGCGCACCGTGTCGCTGCAACAGATCGAGGGGCCGCGCGGCTTCCAGTATCTTCGGGACGATATTCAGGAGCGTGTTGACCTGCGATCCCATGGGCAGGTATCGAAGGTCATGTTCCGGACCTTTGTGATCGAATGATTCGATTTCTCGCTCTTTTCGGCGCCATGATGGCGTTGCCCGGCATTGCGCTCGCGCAGCAATTGCCGACAGACCTTCTGAATATTCCGGTGGACGGCTCGGCCGCCGCCTGGATCATCCGCACCTTCGGCCTGCTGACGGTGCTGTCGGTCGCGCCCGGCATTCTCGTGATGGTCACGAGTTTCCCGCGCTTCATCATCGCCTTTTCGCTGCTGCGCTCCGGCATGGGTCTGGCGACGACGCCGTCCAACATGATCCTCGCCAGCCTTGCGCTGTTCATGACCTTCTACGTCATGGCTCCGACGCTGGACCGCTCGTGGCAGGAAGGCATCCAGCCGCTTCTCCAGAACCAGTTGACCGAAGCGCAGGCGGTGGAGCGGATCGCCGAGCCCTTCCGCGCCTTCATGACCGCCAATACCCGCGAGAAGGATCTGGCGCTGTTCACCGATATCGCCCGCGAGCGCGGCCAGAACTTCGCCACCGCCGAAAAGGTGGATTACCGCGTTCTGGTGCCCGCCTTCATGATTTCGGAGATCCGGCGCGGCTTCGAGATCGGCTTCCTGATCGTGTTGCCGTTCCTGGTCATCGACCTGATCGTCGCCACCATCACCATGGCCATGGGCATGATGATGCTGCCGCCGACCTCCATTTCCCTGCCGTTCAAGATTCTGTTCTTCGTGCTCATCGACGGCTGGAACCTTCTGGTCGGCAGTCTGGTGCGATCTTTTTCCTGATAGATTTTAGGGGTTTATCCGAAATCGTTTCATCATGGCCGCCCTTTAACGGAATGGTAACCATGAATCGGACGCGCTTTGCGGCGAAGCGCCGAAATTAATGCATTGGCAAGAAGTGGGGGCTAGTTTCACCCTCACATGACGGGTTTGGTTTTCCCCGAAAAGGGAAATCGAGAGGCATGAAGCCGAGCCGTCATCACCGGTAAAGTATTGAAGTCCGGTATGTCCCTCATCTTTGTTTTTGCGTAATCAAAGGGACAATCCCAAATGGCCAGCATTATCACCAATAACTCCGCAATCGCCGCTCTGAGCACGCTGCGCTCGATCAGCAACAGCCTCGAAAAGACCCAGAACACCGTTTCCTCGGGCTACCGCGTCGACTCTGCGAAGGACAACGCCGCTTACTGGTCGATCGCGACCACGATGCGTTCGGACAACAAGGCGCTCGGCGCCGTCGAAGACGCCATCGGCATGGCTGCCGCCAAGACCGACACCGCCTACACCGGTATGCAGTCCGCCATCGACGTCGTTTCCGAAATCAAGGCCAAGCTGGTCGCAGCGCGCGAGCCGGGCGTTGACAAGGACAAGATCAACAAGGAAATCACCGAACTCAAGAACCAGATCACGTCGGTTGCCCAGTCTTCCTCGTTCAACGGTGAAAACTGGCTCTACAACGACA
>JBDHTA010000098.1:0-15714 GCA_039808465.1 Rhizobiaceae bacterium
CGATCACCCAGAGAAACGGGGTCAGCGCCGCGTAAAGGGCGGCGAGCGGAAAGAACAGCCGCAGCGCTTCGGCAAGGATCGGTCTTTGCCTCATCGCCGCCGCTCCGCCGCCGAAAACAGTTCGCCGAACAGGGGATCGCCGGACCATGCCTCCACCTGCTCGAAAATCTGCCGCTCGGAGCGCTCGCCCGGACGGCCGGACAGGGCGCGGCTGGCGGCGATGCGGCCGTTCCGGGCCGACAGCACGACGATGCGGTCGGCCACCCGCACCGCCTCGGCCAGATCATGCGTCACCAGCAGCACCGAAAAGCCTTTGGCGCGGGCAGCCGCGATCAGCAGATCCTGAAGATGGCGGCGCAGGCCGACATCCGTGGCGCTGAACGGCTCGTCGAGGAACAGCATGTCGGGATCGACGGCGAGCGCGCGGGCTACATTGGCGCGCTGGCGCATGCCGCCGGAAAGCTCCGCCGGATATTTTGCAAAGTCAGCCGCCTCCAGCCCGACGGCGAGCGCCAGCCGCTCGGCCGTTTCGCGGCGCCGTGCCCTGCGCTCGCCGCGCGCGGCAAGGCCATAGGCGATATTGTCCGTCAGCGTCATCCAGGGCAGCAGGCGCGGCTCCTGAAACACCACCGCCTGACGGCGATAATCCCGCAGCACCGCGCCCTTGACCGGCTCGGCGATCCCGGCGGCGATTTGCAGCAGGGTGGTCTTGCCGCTGCCGGAGGGGCCGAGCAGCGCCACCGCCTCGCCCCTGCCGATGGCGAGATCGAAATCCTCGAACAGACTGCGCCCGAGAAAGGCGTGCCCGACGCGGGAAAAGGTGAGCGCGGCGTCCGTCATCGCTTCACGCCCCAGGGCAGACCGGCGCTGCGCCAGCGCTCGGCGGCCTCGCGCACCGCATGCAGCACGCCGTAATCGGTGGCGAGCGCCAGCATCACCGTCACCGCCAGCCAGGCGGTGACCAGCGGAATGTCGAACAGCGCCCGCGCCGTCGCCAGCTCGCCGCCGATGCCGCCGGAATTGGACAGGAGTTCCGCCATCACCGTCACTTTCCAGGCGCTGCCCGCCGTCGTCGTCCAGGCGGGAAAGAGATAGGACAGCACATGCGGCAGGGTGATGGTGCGCAGCCGGTAGAGCCAGGAGGCGCCGAAGGATTGCGCCATGATATCGAGATGCCGGTCGCGCTTGGCCACGCCTTCCAGCGCGCCCGCGAAGGACAGCGGCGCCGAGGCGATCACCACCGTCAGGACGGCGGTGCCGCCGGTCGAGCCGAACCAGATCAGCGCCAGCACGATCCAGCCGATCGGCGGCACGCCGAGCATGACCGTGACCAGCGGCTTCATCAGCCGCATGGCGGCGAAGGAATAACCGGCGACCAGCCCCGTCACCGTGCCGATGGCCGCCGCCAGCGCAAAGCCCGTCAAGGCCCGCCCGGCGCTCTGCGAAACGATCCTCCAGAAATCCTCCCGTGCAAACAGCGCGCCGATGGCGGCTGCGGTTTCCACCGGCGAGGGCAGGATGAAGGAGCCGTAGATTTCGTGCCCGGCCTGCCAGAAGGCGAGAAAGCAGAAGATGCCCGCAAGGCCCGCCCAGCCCGACCAGAGATAACGGCCCATCCAGCCGAGACCGGCGAGAACATGGCTCATCGCATTACACCAGATAGAAGCCGCCGCCCGGCAGCCTGCCGCCGATGATCGCCGGATTGGCCGCCGCCAGCACGCCGTAGAAATCCTCGAGCGTCTTTCGCGCCGCGCTGGCGCGAATGGCGGCGAGGCGGCTGGTCGGGAAGGAGGCCGCGATGATCTCCGCCGGGAAGCCGAGCGCGTCGGCGGCGGCTTCCGACGCGGCCTGCGGATCGGAGAGAGCATCGGCAAGCGCCATCTCGATCGCCATCTGCAAGGCTTCGATCCCCGCCCCGCCCAGCGCCTGCTGCACGCCGGAGGTCAGGGCGAGGCCCGCCTGCGGAATATCCTCCGTTCCGGCCACGGCCTTCCATTCGGCCTGGATATCGATGGAGCGGTGCACCGTCATGAACAGCGATTTCGCCTTGATGGTAACGCCTGTCGCCGCCGGTTCGCTGAGCAGCGCCGCATCGGCGCGCCCGGTCAGGAGAAGCTGCACCGCCTCGGGCGGCGAGGCCGTATATTCCAGCGTCACATCGCCCGGCCCGAAGCCCGCCTGTGCCAGAAGCCGCGCCATCACGTAATCCGGCATGTCGTTCCGGAACGGCAGGGCAAGCGTCCTGCCCTTCAGATCCGCCACCGTCTTCAGCGTCTCGTCCTTGGAGACCACATAGAGAAGGCCCGTGGTCAGCACGTTGAGAAGCCCGAGGCCGAGGCCGCGATTGTGCAGGTTGGCGGCCGCGTAGCTCGGCATCACCACCGCGCCCATCGAGCCGGAGGCGACGGCGGCGCGCATCTCGTCCGGCGTCTTCCAGGCGCGAAACACGGCGTCGGGCGCGATATCCTTGAGGAAACCGCCCTTCACCGCATGGGCAAGCACCGCCGAAGGGGCGGCGGGCGGGCCGTAAAGCGTCATGGGTTCCGCCGCCCTGAGAAGGGAGGGGGCGGCAAGCGCCGCCGCCGTCAGCGCGGAAACGCCTGCAACAAGCTCACGTCGTTTCAGAAGGGTCATCGCCATCATCCTTTCCCCGGAAGCGCGCCTCGGTGAAGATCTGCACCCGCGCAGAGGCGCGCTCATTGAGCGAGCGCAAACAAAGGCAAAAAAAACATGAGTATTTTTCACATGTTAAGTGGGTGAAATAGTTCCCGCCCGCGATATTGCCTCGCCGCCCCGCTGTCCTAATTGCTATGATTGAACCGGCGGGTTCGATTCACCCGGCGCCCGTTTTCGGGCGCGCCAGCGATTTCATTCAGGGGTGGGACCATGAACAACCACTGTCTTTTGCGCCCGACGCGGCGCCAGTTTCTCTCCACCGTTGCCATCACTCTTTTCACCGGCGCCGCCGGGCCGTCCTTTGCGCGCAGCATTTCCGGCAACCTGCCGTGGGAAGCGCGGGCGGCCAATCCGCCGGTGCAGGTGACGCCGGGCGGCTGGCTGTTCTTTACTCCGGCGGAAGCGCAGATGGTGGAGGCGATCGCCGACCGCGTCATCCCAGCGGACGAGCTGTCCGTCGGCGGCAGGGATGCCGGTTGCGCCGTCTATCTCGACCGGCAACTGGCGGGCGCCTACGGCCTGTCGAGCAGGCTCTACACCAAGGGTCCGTTCCTGCCCGGCCTGCCGACGCAAGGCTATCAGGGCGCGGAAGCCCCCGCGCAGCGCTACCGCCTCGCCCTTGCCGCGCTGGAGACATGGGTGAAGGACAACAAGGGCGGCCAAGCCTTTGCCGGGCTGCCGCCGGAAGAGCAGGACGCGGTTCTTGCGGATCTGGAGGCCGGTAAACTGAAGCTCGCCGGGGATATCGACGGCAAGTCCTTCTTCAACCTGCTGCTCGGCAACATCATGGAAGGGTTCTTCGCCGATCCGGTCTATGGCGGCAACCGCGACATGGCCTCGTGGAAGATGCTGGGCTTTCCCGGCGCCCGCTACGATTACCGCGACCACGCCCTCAAGCACAACCAGCCCTACCCGCTGCCCCCGGTTTCGATCTCGGGGTCCGTGGAATGGCTGATGCGATAGGGGAAAGATCATGACCAGAATTCTGCCGCGCAAGGATGTGGTGATCGTCGGCCTCGGCTGGACCGGCTCCATTCTCGCGCATGAACTCACCGAAGAGGGGCTGGACGTCGTCGCCATCGAACGCGGCCCCTGGCGCGATACCGCCACCGATTTCAACATCGGCTACGCGCAGGACGAGCTGCGCTACGCCGTGCGCCGCGACCTGTTTCTCCAGCCCGCCGTCGAGGCGATGACGATGCGCAACAACACCGCGCAGACCGCCCTGCCGATGCGCGATTTCGGCTCCTTTCTGCCGGGCAACGGCGTCGGCGGCGCGGGCGTTCACTGGAACGGCCATACCTGGCGCTTCTGGGACAGCGATTTCCGCATCGCCGATCACCTGAACGAGCGCTACGGCGCCGACAGGCTTACCGGGCTGCAACTCCAGAACTGGGGCGTCACCGGCCCGGAAATGGAAAACGCCTTCGACCGCTTCGAATATCTGTGCGGCATTTCCGGCAAGGCGGGCAATATCAACGGGCAGGCGCAGGAGGGCGGCAATCCCTTCGAGGATCCCCGCGCCCGCGACTATCCGCTGCCGCCCCTGCAAATGACCTATGCGCCGACGCTGTTTGCCGAGGTGACGAAATCGATGGGGCTGCACCCCTTCCCGACCCCGGCCGCCAACCTGTCGAAGCCCTATGTCAACCCGCTCGGCATCGCCATGGGCGAATGCACGCTGTGCGGCTTCTGCGAACGCTTCGGCTGCGCCAATTACTCCAAGAGTTCGGCGCAGACCACGATCCTGCCGGTGCTGATGCGCAAGAAGAATTTCGAGGTGCGCACCGACAGCGAAGTGCTGCGCGTCGATCTCGACAAGGCGGGGAAGCATGCCCGCGGCGTCACCTATCTCGACACCTCGGGTGAGGAATTCTTCCAGCCCGCCGACATGGTGCTGCTGTGCGCCTACGGGTTGCACAATGTCCGGCTGATGCTGCTGTCGGGCATCGGGCAGGCCTATGATCCCGGCACCGGCGAAGGCGCGGTCGGGCGCAATTACTGCTACCAGACCAATTCCAGCGCGCAGGTGTTCTTCGACGACAAGAACTTCAACCCCTTCATCGCGGCGGGCGCGCTCGGCCAGACGGTCGACGACTACAATGGCGACGCCTTCGATCACGGCGCGCTCGATTTCGTCGGCGGCGCGGGCATCAACTGCATTCCCACCAATGGCCGCCCGATCCAGACGCGGCCCGTGCCCCCCGGCACGCCGCGCTGGGGCAAGGACTGGAAGAAGGCGACCGTCAGCGCCTACAAGAGCACGCTCGCCTTCTCCTCGCAGGGGTCGAGCTATCCCACGCGGGGCAATTTCCTCGATCTCGACCCGACCTATACCGACCGCTTCGGGCGGCCGCTGCTGCGCATCACCTTCGATTTTCCCGATAACGACATCCGCATGTCGAACTGGGTTTCCGACCGCATGGAGGACATCGCCAAAACCTTCGGCGGGCGCCAATATGTCGTCAACCGCCGCAAGAAGGGCTGGGATTCCGTGCCCTACCAGAGCACGCACAATACCGGCGGCGCCATCATGGGCGCCGATCCGAAAACCAGCGCGGTCAACAAATACCTGCAAAGCTGGGATGTGCCGAACGTCTTCGTCATCGGCGCCTCCGCCTTCGCCCACAATGCCGGGAAGAACCCGACCGGCACGGTCGGGGCGCTCGCCTTCCATACGGCGGACGCCATCCGCCAGCATTATCTCCGCAACCCCGGTCAGCCTCTGGTGCCGGCATGAGAACGATCGTCCTTTCCCTCACCCTCGCCGCGGGCCTGGCGCCCGCCGGTCTTGCCGCCGCGCAGGCGTCCGACGACGGCGCGAAGATCATCAGCGGCCGCTACCAGGCCATCCTCGGCGATTGCGCCGCCTGTCATACCGCGCCCGGCGCAAAGCCGCTGTCGGGCGGGCTGCCGCTGGAAACGCCCTTCGGCCAGTTGATTCCGCCCAACATCACGCCCGACAGGGCAAGCGGCATCGGAAACTGGTCCGAGCAGGATTTCCACCGCATGATGAAAACCGGCATCGGCCATGACGGCAAGCGGCTCTACCCAGCCATGCCCTACCCCGCCTATACCAGGATGACGGACAGCGACATTTCCGATCTCTGGGCCTATCTGCGCACCGTCGAGCCGGTATTCAACCCGGTGGAATCGAACCAGTTGCCGTTTCCCTTCAACATCCGCCTGTCGATGCTGGGATGGAACATGATCAACTTCGAGGAGGGGACATTCCGCCCCGACCCGGAGAAATCGGCGCAGTGGAATCGCGGCGCCTATATCGTGCAGGGCCCCGGCCATTGCGGCACTTGCCATTCGCCGAAAACCGTCCTCGGGGCTGACAAGGACAGCCAGTTCCTGCAAGGCGCGTCCCTGCAAGGCTGGTACGCGCCCAACATTACCGGCAACGCGCAGACCGGCATCGGCGGATGGAGCGAGGACGACCTCGTGCAATATCTCAAGACCGGCGCCAACAGCCACACCATCGCCTCCGGCCCGATGGCGGAAGCCATCGAAGCCTCCACGTCGCAGATGACGGAGGACGATCTGAAGGCGATCGCCACGTATCTCAGGAGCATCAAGGGCGGGCCGGACAGCAAGCCGCAGGCGCTTGGCCCCTCGGAACCGGGCATGAAGGCGGGCGCGGCGATCTATCACGACACCTGTTCGGCCTGTCACGGCGGCGACGGCAAGGGCGCGCCGCAGATCTTCCCGGCGCTGGCGGGCAGCGCGCTGGTGCAGCAGCCGAGCGCGGAAACGCTGGCCCGGCTGGTGCTGGACGGCAGCCAGGCGGTCCACACGCCGGAAGCGAAGACGACGCCCGCCATGCCCTCGCTCGGCTGGCGATTGTCCGACCGGCAGATCGCCGACGTGCTGACCTATATCCGCAACAACTGGGGCAATGCCGCGCCGCCCGTCGCCGTTTCGGATGTGGAAAGCGCAAGGCGCAGGAATTGACCGCGCCCGGCAACCAACTCACGTTGCTTTGCGGTCTCCCGCACACTCGGCCGTTCGAACGGGGCTTGCAGTTTTCGAAGATAGCCAGATGCGGGAAGAGATTGAAATGCTGGAATACCAGTGCCGACGTCACGGCGCTTCGTCAATCTCTTGTGGCCGCTGACAATGATTTGCATGGCTGGCGTTCCTCCGGCCACATCCATCTCGGCAGTGCCGGTTTGAAGCATATCGGCGCGGTCCCGCAGCGCGCCGACATTTACCGCGCCGCCGGCCCCTGTCCGGCAGCGCGGCGGGGCTCAATGCACCGCCGCGTACATGATGCTTTCACTGGAGGCGTCGACGGGAGAGAATTCCTCCACCACCCGGCCCTGCCGCGCAACCAGGATGCGGTCGGAAAGCGACAGGATCTCCGGCAGGTAGGAGGAGATCACCAGCACGGCCAGCCCCTCGTCCGCAAGGCGGTGGATGAGCGCATGGATCTCCGCGACCGCCCCGACATCGACGCCGCGTGTCGGCTCGTCGAAGATGATCAGCCGCGGCTTCTGGATCAGCGCCTTGCCGATCACCACCTTCTGCTGGTTGCCGCCGGAAAGCTCCACGACACGCGCCTGCGCGCCGATGGAGCGGATGGCGAGCCTGCCGGTCCACTCGTCCGCCAGCGCCTTCATCTCCGATACCGACACGAAGGGAAAGCGGTTCAGGCCCGCCGCCAGCAGCCCGGCATAGAGGTTTTCGGCAATCGACATGTTCTCGAAGAAGCCTTCCAGCTTGCGGTCCTCGGTGACATAGACGATGCCGTCGGCAACCGCCGGGCCGGGCGTGGCGTAACGCACCGGGCGCCCCTCGTATTCGATGGCGCCGCCGCGCAGGAAATCGCGCTTGAAGACGCCCGCGACGATCTTGGCGGTTTCGGTGCGGCCCGATCCGACAAGGCCGAACAGGCCGGTCACCTGCCCGGAAAAGACCGAGAAGGAGGTGTTGCGCACCAGCGCGCCCATCGAGACATCCTCGACCGACAGCACCCGCTTGCCCGCCGGGCGCGTCTGCATGCGCGGCGCAAATTCCGTCGCCAGCTCGCGGCCCACCATCGCCTGCACGATCAGCGCCTGCGTCAGATCGCGCGCGTCTTTGGTCAGCACCCGCTTACCGTCGCGCATCACGGTGATGCGGTCGGACAAATGCAGCGCCTCTTCAAGCGCATGCGTGATGAAGATGATGGCGACGCCACGGGCGCGCAGGCGCTCGATCAGCGAGAAGAAATGCCGCCGCTCCTCCGGCGTCAGCGTCGCCGTCGGCTCGTCGAAAATGATGACCTTGGCGTTCAGCCGCACGGCGCGGGCGATCTCGACCATCTGGCGCTTGGCCGCGCCGAGGCTGGAAACCAGCGCCGTCGGATCCACGGTGAAATTCAGCGATTGCAGGAACTGCTGCGCCGCGATGGTGATGCCGCGCAGGCGGTTGAACGGCTTTTCATGGCCGAGAAACAGGTTCTGCGCCACGGTCATCGAGGGCACCAGGCTGGTTTCCTGATACACCATGGCGATGCCCCGGCGCAGCGCTTCGGCCGGTCCCTCGGCGCGCAACGGCTCGCCCTGATAGAGAATCTCGCCGCCTTCGGGCGGATAGACCCCGGCCAGCAGCTTGCTGAAGGTGGATTTCCCGGCGCCGTTCTCGCCGAGAAGCGCGTGCACCTCGCCCGGCTGGAGATCGAAATCCACCGCATCCACCGCCACATTGCCATGAAAGGCCTTGGTCAGCCCCCGGGCCTGAAGGATTGCTGTCATGGCTGCGGCTCCCGGTTGAGGATATCGGCGATCTCGCCCGCCCCCTTCAGGGCGACCAGCCGCGCCTGCGGTAGATCGAGCACCGAGGTTGCCCCGTGGCGCTCTCCGTCCGCGCGCGAATGCAGGCTGGAAAGCGGGCGGAACGCCGCATCCAGCCGCGCCACCAGACCGTAGGAGCGGGCCGGAGCCCAGGGCTTGCGCACGCCCATGGTGCGCACCCCGCCGCGTTGCAGCGGCTCCAGAAAACTCTGGCCGGAGCGCAGCGCGGGCGCGATCCAGTATTCCTGCGGCACGGTGGCGATCATGTCGGCGCGGAAGCGCTCCTCGCGCAGCACCAGCTCGATCAGCCGGTTGCGCGGCGCAAACACCGCCAGCCACCAGCCTCCGCCAAGCGCGGGCGAAAGGCGGCCGGGATAGCCGGGAATGCGGTCGAGCACGGTGCGCGGGCGCGCGCCGCCAAGAAGGGTCAGCCGGTGCGCGAAGGCCTCCGCCACCACCGGCGCGCCGGTTTCGTCCAGCGCCAGCCCCGAGGGAAAGGCGAGCCCATCGGCGATTCGCCCGGCCTTGCCGCTGGCGAGGTCGAGCGTCCACACCGCGCCGTCATGGCGCTTGCGCATCAGCGCGGGCACCCATTCGCTGGCGGCAAGGCTGGCGGAGCCCTGCGCCACCAGCAGCGTGTTTTCATCGCTGGCCAGCAGCGCCGTGGCGGAGACGGCCACGGGAAAGGCCGAACGCAGATCGCGGCTTTCCCCGCCGTGGCGCAGGAACAGGCCGCCATCGGCGAGCGCCACCGCCAGCCCGCCCCCCGGCAGGGCCGCAAGCGCCGTGATGGGCGCCGGGAAAGTCCCCGCCGGTGTCACGCCGCCGTCCTCCAGCCGGTAGAGCGTGGAGCCGCCCGTCAGCCAGACGGCGCCGCCGCTGTCCTGAACCAGATTGTCCGCCTCCGGCAGCGCGGCCACCCGCGCCGCCGTTTCCAGCGCCGTGTTCGGCTTCCAGGCGCCGTCATAGGGCGGGATGGTGACGGCCTCGCCGCGAAACGGATCGAGCAGGCGGTCGAGAAGCGTCATGTCCTGTCTCCCGAGACCGGGTCTCCCGAGACTGGGCCTCCCCAGTAGGAATTCCAGCTTGTCCACGCCGGATCGGCATCCGGCAGGCGGATGCGGCCGATGCGGTTGTTGAGGATGCCGCCGATATAGAGCCAGCCCTTGTGCTCGCGCATCGACGTGACCATCGGATGCGCCGCGCCGCCGAGATCGCCGAGCGTGGCGACGATGGCCCCGCTTTCATCGAATTTCACCACGCCGCCGGTGTTGATGTTGGGAAACAGCCAGTCGTCTTGCGGCAGGTTGCGGGTCATGCGCTTGCGCATGGCGGGATGGCGTAGCGCCAGATCGAAGCTCGGCGTGCGCATGCCGAGCCAGGCCATCCAGTAGGTGCCGTCGGAGGCGCGGTTGATGTTGTCGGGATAGCCCGGCATGTCGCGGATCACGGTTTCGAGCTGGCCCTGCTTCGGCCCGGCGATCCAGTAGCGATGCACCGAGCAGGCCCAGCTTTCGGCGATCAGCAGCGACTGGCCGTCATGCGACAGGCAGACGCCGTTGGCATAGCGCAGGTTCTTCAGCACGGTGCGCGTCCTGCCGGTTTTCGGGTCGTGGACCAGCAGGCGGCCGGTCGGGCGGCTCTCGATGGAATCCAGAGCCCAGTCATGGGCATCGTAGCGCGTGGTGGAATCGGTGAACCAGATGCGCCCGTCCGGCCCGATGTCGCAATCGTTGGGATCGCGCAGGCGCGCATCGTCGATGACGGAAAACAGCGAGCGCCGCGTTTCCGTGGAAAGCTCGCTGACCTTGCCATCCCTCGCGACGCCGTAAAGCCCCATGGCGCCGACGCAGGAAACGATCTCGCCCTCGCGCCCCATGGCAAGGCCGAGCGGAAAGCCGCCGATATGGGCGAACACCTCGGAGCGCGTGTAGTCGGGCGCGAACCAGCGCACGATCTCGCCATGGCGCGTTCCGGCATAGAGATTGTCGTCGGCGTCGAGGATCACGTCTTCCGGCCCCTCGACGGTGCCGAGCGCGATCGGCTCGGCGGCGGCCAGCGCGTCGTTCAGCGCATAGGCCGTGCCCGATCCCGGCAGCGCCGATTGCGCGGGCTGCATGGCGTGATGCAGCGGCGCGACATAGACTTCCGACAGCACCTTGTGGCGGTTCTTCAGCCAGCGCACATCCAGAATGATGGCCGCCGCCAGCAGGAGGCCGACGATCAACTGGCTGGTGCCGGTGCCCGCCCCCATGCGGATCAGGCCGTTGGTGATGAGCAGCACCACCACGGCGCCCATCAGCCCCTTGGCGATGGAGCCGCGCCCGCCGCCGAGGCTGTTACCGCCGACGACGGCGGCGGTGAGTGCGGCCAGTTCCAGCCCCAGCCCCGTGCCGGGTCCGACGCCCGAAAGCCGCGCCGCGAACAGAAAACCGGCAAGGCCGCAGGCGACGCCCGAGATCACATAGGTCAGGAAGATGGTGCGGCGCACATTGATGCCGACATTGAAGGCCGAGCGGCGCGCCCCGCCGACCGCCGTGAAATGCCAGCCGATCCGCGAGCGGCTCATCACCAGATGGGCGATGACGGCAAAGGCGAGCGCGATCAGCGCGCTGATCGGCTGGCCCCAGAGCGCGCCCATGCCGATATGGTCGAAGCTGTCGTTGAACACCGGCGAGCTTTGAATGCGCGCCCCCCAGGTGGTGATCAGGATATCGTAGATGGAGCGGCCGATGATCAGCGTGACCAGCGTGGTCAGGAAGGCGCGCAGCCGCAGATAGCCGACGAGGAAGCCGTTGACCGCGCCAAAAGCCGCGCCCGCACCGATCGCGGCCAGAAAGGCCAGCCAGACCGGCCCCTCGGCGATATAGATGACGGAAAGCGTCGCAAAGGCGCCGAGCGCGAAGATCGAGCCGACCGACAGATCGATGCCACCGCCGATGATGACGACCGTCAGGCCCAGCACGACGATCAGGAATTCGCCGAGCTGGCGGGTGGTGTCGAGCAGGCTCGACGGCGCGAAGAAGCCCGGCAGCAGCATGCCGAAGGCAGCCACCACCACCACGAGGAAAGCGAAGGGCACGAGATTGTCGGCCCAGCTTTTCGACAGGATTTCGCCCAGAAGGTGATCGGGCACCCGGTTGTAGCGCAGCCGGGTCAGTCTTTCGCGGAGGGTCATTCTGGCCGGTTCCGTAGGCTGGAGGAGGCTCGCCGCTGGCTGACCTCCTCCTTATTTCTTCATTACTTCTTGGCGGCTGCCTCGATCGCGGCCTGGCTCCAGCAGGTGTCGGGCGTCACGTCCTTCTTGGTGCGAGCCACCTCATGCGTGTAGAGGTAGTTCTTGCTCTGGCCCGGCTTGATGCCGCTCTGGAGCAGGATCTTGATCGCCGCCACGACGTCCTGCGACTGGCGCGGCAATTCGCTGGTGACGATGGCGCCGAAGGTGCCGTCTTCCAGCAGCTTGCAATCGATGGCTTCGCCGGAGCCCGTGGTGGCGAGGAAGATCTTGTCCTGCAAACCGGCGTCGCGGATCGCCGAGGCGGTGCCCTGCGCGGTCGCGTCCCAGAAATCGACGATGCCGCAGACATCGGGATTCTGTTGCAGGATGGTGGCCGCCGCATTGCGCGCCGTCGTCGCGTCCCAGTTGGAATCGGCGGTGCCCGCCACCGTCCAGCCCGGATTGCGCTCCAGCACCGCCTGCACGCCAGCCCATTGATCGAGGCTGGAGGCGTTGACCTGATCGCCCTGGATGACGGCGATCTTCCTGGAGGAGTTTTCGCCGCAATGGTCGATGACCGCCTGCGTTTCCAGCTCGCCGAGGCGCTTCCAGTCGGAACCGGCGAAGACATCGGATGCGTAGTTCGAGGGATTGTCGAGCTGGATGACGAAGATTCCCGCATCCTGCGCGCGCTTGAACAGGCGCGAATAGGAGTTGAGATCCGGCGTCTGGACGATCAGCACGTCAGGCTTTTCGGCGGAGGAGATCAGGTCGGTGATCGCCTGCGCCCCGGCGTCGACGCTCCAGTTGGGATCGCGGGTTTCCCAGATGCCGCCGAACTGCTTCACTTCCTCGCCGATGAAGTGGTTCCAGCCCTGCGCCAGATCGAAGCCCATGGTCATCGGCACCATCACCACGCGCTTGCCTTCCAGCGCCGAGCGATAGGCCTCGGGGCCGGGATTGCTGTCCTGCGCCTGCGCGCCGATGGCCGCGCCCGCCAGGCAGGCCCCCGCCAGGATCACGCGCCCCAGTGTCTTAGTCAGCTTGCTCATGTCTATGCCCTCCGCTGAAGATGCGCCCCTCTCCGGGCCGCCGGTTGTCAGGATTCGCTTGGTGTAAACGGCGGGCACCCACACCCGCCGCCTAGATGTCTCCCTGCTGACTGGTCTGTTCGTCGCGGGGGTTGAGCTGGCCATCGAGGATAATCGCGCCGAGCAGGATCAGCGCCTTGATGAGATTCTGGTGGATATTGGGCAGGTTGAGGATGGTCATGCCGTTGAGCAGGATGCCGATCAGCAGCGCCCCCACCACCACGTTGCGCATGCCGCCCTTGCCGCCGGAAAGGCCGATGCCGCCGATCACCACCACCAGCACCACGTCGTAGAGCAGGGCGGAATTGACCAGCCGCGTGTTCATGCTTTGCAGGCTGATGGCGCTCGCCATGCCCGCCAGCCAGGCCAGAAGCGCGCTCGCCACGAAGGAAGCGACGATCAGCGGCCGCACCGGAATGCCCATGCCGCGCGCGGCCTGAAAATTATCGCCCATCAGATACAGGAACCGCCCCGGCCGCGACCAGCGCAGCAGCACCAGCGCCACGGCCACGACCGCAAGGAAGACGGCGACATCGAGCGGCAGGCCGAGAAAGCGCGCCTTGCCGAGCCACAGCAGCGTTTCGGCCGATGGCGGCACGTAGATCACGTCCTGCGACAGAATCTGCGAGCGCACGAAACCGAAGACGAAGGCGCTCGAGGCCAGCGTCGCAAATAGCGCCGAAACCCCGGCATAGGCCACCATGAAGCCGTTCATGGCCCCGAGCCCGATGGTGATCGCCGCCACCACGGCGCTGGCGGACCAGAGCGCCCAGCCCCCTTGCAGCAGTTGAAGCTGGATGGCGACGGTCACGACCATGATCGAGACCATGGAGAGATCGATGCCGCGGCCGATGACCACGATGCCCATTCCCGCCGCCAGGATTCCCAGCACCGAAACGCTGCGCACGATGTTGAGCAGGTTCGCGGGCGCCGTGAAGCCGGGAAGCGCGGCGGCAAAACCGGCAAACAGCGCCACCGCCATCAGCAGCACGATGGTTTCCTGCGTGAACAATCGGGAGAGCGGGCGGCTGCTTGGCACCTGGGGGCTTCCGGCTAGAGCGTGTCAGAAACGGGCATGTCGCGCCCATGGGTCAATTGATAGTGCCGGAGATAAATACCGACAATATATATGGATTTTCTTTTGGATCCCGAAACGGACAGGTTTTTCCGCCAACCAGCCCTCATGCGGAAAATCCATTCATCGTCAGGATGGTCGATCCGCTCGTCGCCCGGCCTTCCAGCGCGCGATGGGCCTCGGCCGCCTCGCGCAGCGGCACCCTTGCCGCCGCCCCGGCGCGCAGGGTTCCATCGGCAAGGCGGGCAAACAGCGCCTCGCTGCGGCTTTGGCGCTCCTGCGGCGTCGTCAGGTAATCGAACACGACCGGGCGGATCGCCGATCTGGAACCGGCCGCGAGGTCGGAAATGCGGAATCCCTCGATCGGCCCGGAGGCCTGCCCGAAGCTGACGAAGCGGCCATGCGGGCGCAGGCAGGCGAGCGACCCGCGCCAGGTATCCTTGCCGACGGCATCGAACACCGTGTCGCACAAGGCGCCGTCGGTGAGGTCCGCGACGCGGGCGGCAAAATCCTCGCGGCGATATTCGATCACCGCGTCATAGCCGTGGGCGCGGGCCAGCGCCGCCTTTTCCGGCGACCCGGCGGTGCCGATGGCGCGCGCGCCGAGCGCCGCGATCCATTGGCCGAGCAGCAGCCCCACCCCGCCCGCGGCGGCATGCACGAGAACCGTCTGCCCCGCCTGAACGGGCGCGGCCGTCGAAACCAGCGCTTCCGCCGTCAGCCCCTTGAGCAGAACCGAGGCGGCAAGGCCGCAATCGATGCCGTCCGGCAGCGGAAACAGCCGGGCGGCGGGCATGACGCGCATCTCGCGATAGGCGCCGGTGCGCTCCAGATAGGCGACGCGCTGCCCCACCCGCACCCCCGCCACGCCGGGACCGGCGGCAACGACGATGCCCGCCGCTTCCGCGCCGGGAACCAGAACCTCATCCGGCCAGGGATACAGGCCGGAGCGGTAATATGTGTCGATGAAATTGAGGCCCGCCGCCTCCTGCCGGATCAGCACCTCGCCGGGGCCGGGCGCCCCGACCGGCAGCTCCACCCATTCCAGAACCTCCGGCCCGCCGGACCGGCGCGCGATCACCGCGCCTGCATTGGCCGGGATCATCGCTCAGCTCTCGACCAGGAAGGGCGCGTC
Source organism: Rhizobiaceae bacterium (assembly GCA_039808465.1). Lineage (GTDB taxonomy): Bacteria > Pseudomonadota > Alphaproteobacteria > Rhizobiales > Rhizobiaceae > Metarhizobium. The sequence goes on from JBDHTA010000098.1 coordinate 14,975, forward strand.
GATCGGCAATTGCAGGGCGTTGAGCAGGGCATTGGTCTGCGAGGCCATGCCGATCACGGCCAGAAGCTCGGCATGCTGCGCCTCCGTCATGCCCTTGGCCCTGGCGGCGGCGGTGTGGGAATGAATGCAATAGCTGCATCCATTGGCCACCGACACGGCGACATAGAGCATTTCCTTGACGAGCGGATCGAGCGCGCCGGGCTTGACCATGATATCCTTCAGCCCATACCAGACGCGCTCCAGCGTATCCGGCTGGTTGGCGAGCGCGCGCCAGACATTGTTGACGAAATCGGATTTGCGGGTGGCGCGGATATCGTCGAACACCGCCTTCACGCGGGGATCGGCTTCGGCTTCCGCATCGGTCCACAGGCGAACGGTACTCATTGCGCGTCTCCTTTCAGGCATTTTGCATTACCTACACACAGCTTGCTTCATGCGTCCAATGCAAATATCCCTTGGAAACGCATGCAGGATCGGCATGAAACGGACGAAGGAAACGGCAGGCCATGGATGAGCGGCTTCTGAAAAGCTTTGTGACCACCGCGCAACTGGGCAGCGTCACCTCGGCGGCCGAACGGCTGAACCTCACGCAACCGGCCCTGTCGCGGCAGATACAGCGGCTCGAGCAGGAGCTTGGCCTGACGCTGTTCGAGCGCAGCGGCCGCAACCTGCGCCTTTCGGTGCAGGGGGACCGGCTGCTGGCCGGCGCGCAGGCGGTTCTGGCCGCCAGCAAATGCCTG
>JBDHTA010000099.1:0-15393 GCA_039808465.1 Rhizobiaceae bacterium
CGGGCCGGACCCGGATGTCATCGAGGCGCTGGGCGACAGGGTGGAGGCGCGGCGCATCGCCCAGAGCGTCGGCGCGCCGCTGGTGGCGGGCAGCGACGGCCCGGTCGCCTCGGCGGCGGAGGTGATGGCGTTCGCGGAGCGTCACGGTTTTCCGGTCGCCATCAAGGCCGCGCATGGCGGCGGCGGACGCGGGCTGAAGGTGGCCTGGGCGATGGAGGAAGTCGCCGATCTCTACGCGTCGGCCGTGCGCGAGGCGACCGCCGCCTTCGGGCGCGGTGAATGCTTCCTCGAACGGTTCCTCGACCGCCCCCGCCATATCGAGGCGCAGGTTCTCGGCGACCGGCATGGCAATGTGGTGGTGGTCGGCACCCGCGACTGCTCGGCGCAGCGCCGCAACCAGAAGCTCATCGAAGAAGCGCCCGCCCCCTTCCTCACGCCCGCGCAGAGGCAGGAAATTCATGCCGCCGCCCGGGCGATTTGCGCGGCGGCAGGCTATAGCGGCGCGGGCACGGTGGAATTCCTGCTCGGCGCCGATGGCACGATTTCCTTCCTCGAAGTCAACACCCGCTTGCAGGTGGAGCATCCGGTGACGGAGGAAACCACCGGCATCGATCTGGTGATCGAGCAGTTCCGCATTGCCGAGGGCCTGCCGCTTTCCCTTTCCGAAACGCCGGAGCCGCGTGGCCACGCCATCGAATTCCGCATCAATGCAGAGGATCCCGGCCGTGGCTTCCTGCCGGTATCGGGCCGGATCACCGCCTTCGAGCCGCCCTCGGGCCCCGGCGTGCGCCTCGATAGCGGCGTTGACGCGGGCTCCGCCATGCCCGGCATGTTCGACTCGCTGATGGCGAAGCTGATCGTGACCGGGGCCAGCCGGGAGCAGGCGCTGGCCCGCGCCCGCCGGGCGCTCGCCGAATTCCGCATCGAGGGCGTGGCGACGGTGCTGCCCTTCCACCGCGCCGCCATCGAAACGGCGGATTTCATCGGCGCGGACGGCTTCCGGCTGCATACGCGCTGGATCGAGACCGATTTCGCCGCCATGCCCGAGGCGATGGCGCGGCCGGAACCGGCAGCGGATCCGTCGATGATCCGCACCCATCTGGAAATCGGCGGCAGGCGCGTGCAGGTTGGCCTGCCCGCGCTGCTGCTGGCCGGGCTTGGCGGCGGCGCGGCCATTGCGGCATCTCCCGAACCGGGCAGGGCGGCCGAAAACCGCATCGCCGCCCCGATTTCCGGCACGCTGCAAGCCTTCCGGGTGGAAGATGGCGCAAGCGTCGCCGAAGGCGAACTCGTGGCCGTGATGGAGGCGATGAAGATGGAAACGCAGGTTTTCGCCCCGAAGTCTGGCCGCTTGCGGTTGCAGGCCGCGCCGGGCGACTACCTGAATGCGGGGGATATGCTGGCGCTTTACGAGGGCTGAGACAGGCCGCGTTTTTCAAGCCCGGTCTGGCGCACGATGTCGGCGATGGCGCCGAATTGCGCCGCCAGCGGATTGGTTCTGCGCCACACCATGCCGATGGTGCGGGCAGGGCGCTGCCCGGCGAAGCGCGACACGCAGACGGCGGCGGAACGGGTTTCCGTATCCACGGCCATTTGCGGGATCAGCGTCACGCCTATGCCCGCGCCGACCATCTGCACCAGCGTCGACAGCGAGCTGCCCTCCATCAATTCCCGCGCCGAGGATTGCCTGATGTCGCAGACCGACAGCGCCTGATCGCGGAAGCAATGGCCTTCCTCCAAGAGCAGCAGCCGCATCTCGTGCAGCCGGTCGGCGGCGGGCACCGGCTTGCCCGCATCTTCCAGCGGCCGCACCAGCACGAATTCCTCGTCGAACAGCGGCACCTCCTCCAGCGCCGGTTCCGAAATCGGCAGGGCGACGATGGCGGCGTCGAGGCGGCCTTCCGTCAGGTCTTCGATCAGCTTCTGGGTGATCGCCTCGCGGGGGCGCGGATCGAGCCCCGGATAAAGCCGCGTCAGCGCCTTGATGATATCGGGCAGCAGGTAGGGCGCGACCGTGGGAATGACGCCGAGACGAAGCCGCCCGGCAAGCGGCCCGTGCGCGGCGCGGCCGAGATCCTCCAGTTCCTCCACGGCGCGCAGGATGGCGCGGGCGCGCCCGGCAAATTCCTCGCCCAGCCCGGTCAGGCGGATCTGGCGCCCGCCGCGCTCCACCAGCGGCGCGCCGATCAGCCCCTCCAGCTCGCGGATCTGCACGGAAAGCGCCGGTTGCGAGATCGAGCAGGCTTCCGCCGCCCGGCCGAAATGCTCCAGCCGGGCCAGCGCATCGAAATAGCGCAGGTGCTTCATGGTGAGGTTACTCATAAGCTGAGCATATCGGAGCCTTTAGAATATACAATTGGAATTTATGAAAGCGCTCTGCTAGTCAGATGCCACTCGGACGATGGCGCGGCGTGCCCGCGCGGATCGTTTCCGGTATCCGCAGAACAATGACAATCCGTTGGAGGTCAACATGGATGTGAAGACGAAACCGGCTGGCAAGTGTCCGGTCATGCATGGCGGCAACACCGCTCTCGGCAAATCCGTGATGGAATGGTGGCCCAATGCGCTGAACCTCGACATCCTGCACCAGCACGACACCAAGACCAACCCGCTCGGCAAGGATTTCAACTACCGCGAGGAGCTGAAGAAGCTCGACGTGGAGGCGCTGAAGGCCGACCTGCGCGCGCTGATGACCGAGAGCCAGGACTGGTGGCCCGCCGACTGGGGCAGCTATGTCGGCATGATGGCCCGCGTCACCTGGCATGCGGCCGGTTCCTACCGCACCTCCGACGGCCGTGGCGGCGCCAACACTGGCAACCAGCGTTTTGCCCCGCTCAACTCCTGGCCGGATAACGTCAACACCGACAAGGGCCGCCGCCTGCTGTGGCCGATCAAGAAGAAATACGGCAACAGGATCTCCTGGGCCGACCTGATCGCGCTGGCGGGCACCATCGCCTATGACGTCGCGGGCCTGAAGACCTTCGGCTTCGCCTTCGGCCGCGAGGATATCTGGCATCCCGAAAAGGACACCTACTGGGGTGACGAAAAGCAGTGGCTCGCCCCGAGCGATGGCCGCTATGGCGACGTTTCCCGGCCCGAAACGCTGGAAAACCCGCTGGCCGCCGTGCAGATGGGCCTGATCTACGTCAACCCGGAAGGCGTCAACGGCAAGTCCGACCCGATGGCGACGGCCGCGCAGATGCGCGAAACCTTCGGCCGCATGGGCATGAACGACGAGGAAACCGTGGCGCTCACCGCTGGCGGCCATACCGTCGGCAAGTGCCATGGCAATGGCAGCGCCAGCAACCTCAGCGCCGATCCGGAAGCCGCCGGTCCCGAATTCCAGGGCCTTGGCTGGATGAACACCCATGGCCGGGGCATCGGCCGCGACACCGTCGTTTCCGGCCTCGAAGGCGCGTGGACGACCAACCCGACGCAGTGGGACAACGGCTTCTTCGACATGCTGTTCAAGCATGAGTGGACGCTGACCCACAGCCCGGCGGGCGCCTCGCAATGGGTGCCGATCACCATCGCCGACGAAGACAAGCCGGTCGATGTCGAGGACGCCTCGATCCGCACCCTGCCGATGATGACCGATGCCGACATGGCGCTGAAGGTGGACCCGGTCTACCGCGAAATCTCGCAGCGTTTCATGAACGATTTCGAGGCTTTCTCGGATGCCTTCGCGCGCGGCTGGTTCAAGTTGACCCATCGCGACATGGGCCCGAAGACCCGCTATTTCGGCCCCGACGCTCCGGCCGAGGATCTGATCTGGCAGGATCCGGTTCCGGCTGGCCGCACGGATTACAACGTCGTCGCCGTCAAGGCTAAGATTGCCGCTTCCGGCCTTTCGGTTTCGGATGCGGTCGCAACCGCCTGGGACAGCGCCCGCACCTATCGCGGCTCGGATTTCCGGGGCGGCGCCAATGGCGCGCGCATCCGCCTCGCGCCGCAGAAGGACTGGGAAGGCAATGAACCGGCGCGTCTCGCCCGCGTTCTCTCCATTCTGGAGCCGATCGCGGCTGAGACCGGCGCAAGCCTGGCCGATGTCATCGTTCTCGCAGGCAACTGGGGTGTCGAGCAGGCGGCGAAGGCTGCGGGCTTCGAGATCGACGTGCCCTTCGCGCCCGGCCGTGGCGATGCCAGCGCCGAGCAGACCGACGCCGACAGCTTCGCGCCGCTGGAACCGGTGGCCGATGGCTTCCGCAACTGGCTGAAGCAGGATTACGTGGTCAGCCCCGAGGAGCTGATGCTCGACCGCGCCCAGTTGATGGGCCTGACCGCGCCGGAAATGACGGCGCTCGTCGGCGGCCTTCGCGTCATCGGCGCCAACCATGCGGGCACCGCCCATGGCGTCTTCACCGACCGCCCCGGCGCGCTGACGACGGATTTCTTCGCCACGCTGACGGATATGCGGTATTCGTGGGTTCCGGCTGGCAGCAATCTCTATGAGATCCGTGACCGCAAGACCGGCCAGACCAGGCATACGGCAACCCGCATCGATCTGGTGTTCGGCTCGAACTCGATCCTGCGCGCCTATGCGGAAGTCTATGCCCAGGACGACAATGCCGAAAAGTTCGTGAAGGACTTCGTGGCCGCCTGGACCAAGGTCATGAACGCCGACCGTTTCGATCTCGCCGCCTGAGCGTCACCGGAATCATGAACATGCCTTTCCCCGTTTGCGCGGGGAAAGGCGGACTGCCTGATCAATGCCTTTCCGGCGGCGTTTCGCCGCTGTTTTCACCGGTCTTGCAGTCCCTTGCCCTGGGGTCCGACGCCTTGGGGTCCGAACCGGCGCGCTCGCGGGCATGGGCTTCCGGCCCGGCGACGATGACGCCATTTTCGTCACTGTCCCAGCGGTTGCCGCTCTTCGGATTGCCGGTTTCCTTTTGCGTGTTCATCGGTCTTCGCCTCCGTTTTCAGGTCGAAGGCTTAACGGCGCAGCCTGGCTTCGGTTCCACCATGGACCCCCGCTGCCACATGCGGTAATGAGCACCCGCAAGGCGGCTCAACGCGAAGGAGTATCGGATGGCCAATCTTCCCGACATGACCAAGCACCGGGGTTTTCCCTCCGGCATGCCCGGCACCGGCGTCCAGTTCACTATCCGCCGCGCCAATCCGCGCGGGGTGACGCCGATCAAGGCGCTGCCGCGCCGGGGCCGCCCCGGCACGGCCGAACACCGTATCGACGCGGCCTTCCTGCACGCGCTCTGGCATCATTTCGGCGCCGAGCCCTTCGAGCGCGGCAATCTCGACGCCGCCCGCATCAACCTGCTGTTCGGCCGCGAGATCCTGCCCGCGGGCAAGGATTTCGATCCGCTGTCCTATGAGGCGATGCTCGTCATCAACGAAAAGGTGGCGCGTCAGAGTTTTCCCGAATCCTTCGACGACGTGTTCGAGGTGTAACGGCCAAAAAAAAGGGCCGCCGGAAAAATCCGCGGCCCATAAGGTGTGGAGATCTTGAACCTCCAGAGGGGAACAGCAAATGCGGCGGCACTGGGAGGAAAACCGCCATGTGCATCTGCTGGATACAATATGCCGTTTTCTTGACCGTTTGGAAAACATTTATTGTGCAATGCAGCTATGCAAATGCTGCGTTGCTCCGTGAGGCGGTATAGGAAGACGGCGATTTGCGGTTGACGGCGGGCGGCAAAATCTGCGCAGCTACCGGCTCGACAGCACAGGAGAATCGCATGACCGACAGCAACGCGCCCTTTTTCATCGAGGATACCGACGAGGACGAGATCTCGTCCGATACCGCCGGTCTCGGCAACCTGCTGGTGACCACGCATATTCCGCTGCGGGCCGATGGTTCGCTGGAAACCGGTGATATCCGCGCGCAGAGCATCTGCACGCTGGAAAGCCTGAAGACATCGCTGGAAAAGGCGGGCAGCAGCCTCGCCGACGTGATTCACCTGACGATCTACCTGACCGACATGGCCGAGCGCCCGGCCTTCAACGCGGTCTATTGCGATTATTTCAGGAAGCCCTATCCGGTGCGCTGCGCCGTCGGCGTCAGCGCGCTCGCCGATCCGGGCATGCGCGTCGAGGTGACGGCGATGGCGGCGCGGCGGCGTTAGGGCATTTTCGCTTTTCTCCGAATCGCGAAAACGCTCTAACTCACTGTTTCTACGCATTTCCGGACGCAAAACCGCTGCGCACTTTTGCTGGAAATGCTTTAGAAGGCGGTGAAGGTCAGGGTCGTCAGCGAGCGGATGATGCCGGGGATACTGGCGATATGCTCGTTGATGAACTTGCCGATATCGTTGTCTTCCTGGATGTAGACCTTCAGCAGCAGGTCGTATTCGCCGCTGGTGGAGTAAAGCTCGGACACAAGCTCGGTCTTGTAGATGGCGTCGGCCACCTCATAGGTCTTGCCGGGGGCGCATTGAAGCTGGACGAAGATGGGTTTCATGCCGGATATCCTGCGAAAGCGTCGTGACCGCTTCCTTACGCGAAACCGGGCGGGATGGGAACCGTTTTACGCCGCCTGCGCGATCCACGCCCGGAAGGCGGCAAGCGGGGGATAGGCCAGCCGCTCCGTGGGGCAGGCGAGGAAATAGCGCCCGGCGCTTTCCGTGCCGCCGCCGGGGATTGCTTCCGTCAACTCGCCGCGCTGCAATTCGCCTTCGAACAGGAAGCGTGGCAGGAGCGCGACGCCGAGCCCGGCGACGGCCGCCTGCGCGGCGGCGCTGAACTGGTCGAACAACATGCCGTGCACGGCCGGTTCCGGCACGCCGTGGCCGGTCAGCCAGCGCTCCCAGGCATCCGGGCGTGACGTCAGATGCAGCAGCGGCACCTTCAGGAAATCGGCGGGCGTTTCCAGCCGGTGACGGCGGCAAAACTCCGGGCTGCATGCGGGAAAGACATGCTCGCGCATCAGCGGCGTCAGCTCCGCCCCCGGCCAGTTGGCGTCGCCGAAATGGATGGCGGCATCGATGGAATCCAGCTTGAAATCGAAGGGCGACAGCCGCGTCACCAGATTGACCGACAACCCGCGATGCCGCTCCAGAAACTGCGGCAGGCGCGGCATCAGCCAGCGGCTGCCGAAGGCGGGCAGCACGGCCAGCGTCAGCGTGCCGCCATCGGGATTGGCGCGCAGGTTGAGCGAGGCGGTGGAAATGCGCCTGAGGGCCTCGCGGATTTCGCGGGCATAGGCGTCGCCCGCCATGGTCAGCCGGATCGTCTGGCGCTCGCGCACGAACAGCGCCACGCCGAGCTGGTCCTCCAGCGCCTTGATCTGGCGGCTGACGGCGCTCTGCGTCAAATCCAGCTCGCGGGCGGCGATGGTGACGCTGCCGGTGCGCGCGGCGGCCTCGAAGGCGGCCAGCAGCGACAGCGAGGGCAGGAAACGGCGGGCGGTGTGCATGGCGGTTATTCCGTGCGGGAATGAACTCTTGAGAATATGTCGATATTCATGACGAGCCGGTCGCTGTAAAGGCTGGGGCAGGGGAGAAATCGCAAAAACCGCCTGATAGCGTCGGCGCATCTGCGTTTGCGAGACACTTCCATCAACCCTTTGCGCCGCCGCGACCATTGACGCGGCATGCCCAGGCTGACGATCCGACCATGCTGAACGATCCCCGCTCTCACGGACTTTGGGAAATGACCGCCCCGCCCGCGCCTTCGGCTGCGAGCCTGAAGGGCGATGCGAAGGCCGATGTCGTGGTGATCGGCGGCGGCTATACCGGCCTGTCCTCGGCGCTCACGCTGGCGGAGGCGGGCCGCAGGGTGATCCTGCTCGAAGCGGTGGATTTCGGCTTCGGCGGCGCTGGCCGCAATGTCGGCCTGATCAATGGCGGCATGTGGGTGATGCCCAACGACATGCCCGGCGTTCTCGGCCCCGTCTATGGCGAGCGCGTGCTGGAGCTTCTGGGCGGCGCGCCGCTGCTGGTGCGCGAAACCATCGGCAAATACGGCATCGAATGCGAGCTTCAGACCAATGGCACGCTGCATTGCGCCGTGGGGGAAGACGGCCTCAAGGAGCTTGAGGAGCGGCACCGGCAATGGTCGGCGCGCGGCGCGCCGGTGCAATTGCTGGATGCGGCGGAAACCGCAAGGCGTCTCGGCACCAGCGCCTATAGCGGCGCGCTGTTCGACAGCCGCGCCGGAACCCTGCAACCGCTCGCCTATGCCCGCGGGCTTGCCCATGCCGCGCAGCGCGCTGGCGTCACCCTGCATGCCGCGAGCCGGGCCGAGACCTGCGAACGCAGCGGCGGCGGCTGGCGCGTGGCCACCGCCAGCGGCTCGGTGACGGCTGACTGGGTGATCGTCGCCACCGACGCCTATACCACCGGCCCCTTCGCCGTGGTGCGCGAGGAGCAGGTGCATCTGCCCTATTTCAATTTCGCCACCGTGCCGGTCCCTGCGGGTGCGCGCCCGGAAATCCTGCCGAACCGCGAGGGATGCTGGGATACCAAGGAGATCCTCTCCTCCTTCCGCATGGACAAGGCGGGCCGCCTGGTGTTCGGCAGCGTCGGGGCGCTGCGCAACACCGGCATCGCCGTGCATCGCGCCTGGGCGAAGCGCTCGCTGAAGCGCATTTTCCCGCAACTTGGCAATATCGAATTCGAAGCCGAATGGTACGGCAAGATCGGCATGACCACGGATGCCGTGCCGCGCTTCCACAAGTTTGACGAGCGCGTCATCGGCTTTTCCGGCTATAACGGCCGTGGCATCGCGCCAGGCACCATCTTCGGCCGCACGCTGGCGCAGCATATTCTCGGTGAAATTGCGGAAGGGGAGTTGCCCTTGCCCCTGACGCAGCCTAGAGAACAGAGTTTCCGCGCCGTGAAAGAGGCGTGGTACGAAGCTGGCGCGCAAGTGGCCCATTTTGCCGGTGAGCGTTTCTGAAACGCCGCCACCCCAGACAGAAACGATACAACCCACGGGAAGACGATCATGACCCTTGCAAAACTCGACATCGCCGCTGAGGTGAAGTCCATTCTGAGTGAACTCGGCGTTGCCGAAAGCGCCTATACCGGCGGCACGCTGGTCGTTAAATCGCCGGTCAACGGCCAGGAAATCGGCCGCCTGCCGGAAGATTCCGCCGCCGACACCACCGCCAAGATCGAACAGGCCCATCAGGCGTTCCTGGAATGGCGCAAGGTGCCCGCCCCCAAGCGCGGCGAACTGGTCCGCCTGCTGGGTGAGGAACTGCGTGCGGGCAAGGCCGCGCTCGGCCGTCTGGTGTCGCTCGAAGTCGGCAAGATCACCTCCGAAGGCCTTGGCGAAGTGCAGGAAATGATCGACATCTGCGATTTCGCCGTCGGCCTGTCGCGCCAGCTTTACGGCCTGACCATCGCCACCGAGCGTTCCGAGCACCGCATGATGGAAACCTGGCATCCGCTCGGCGTCGTCGGCATCATCTCGGCCTTCAACTTCCCGGTCGCCGTCTGGTCGTGGAACGCGGCTCTGGCGCTCGTTGCCGGTAACAGCACCCTGTGGAAGCCCTCCGAGAAGACGCCGCTGACGGCGCTTGCCTCGCAGGCCCTGCTGGATCGCGCCATCAAGCGCTTCGTCGCCGAAGGCGGCACGGCTCCGGCCGGTCTGTCTTCCGTTCTGGTCGGCAACCGCTCGATCGGCGAAGTGATGGTCGATCATCCCAAGGTTGCCCTGGTTTCGGCCACCGGCTCCACCCGCATGGGCCGCGAAGTCGGCCCGCGTCTGGCAAAACGTTTCGCCCGCTCGATCCTCGAACTCGGCGGCAACAATGCCGCGATCGTCTGCCCGAGCGCCGATCTCGATCTGACGCTGCGCGGCGTCGCCTTCGCCGCCATGGGCACCGCCGGTCAGCGCTGCACCACGCTGCGCCGTCTGTTCGTGCATGAGAGCGTTTACGACAAGCTGGTTCCGCGTCTCCAGAAGGCTTACGGCTCCGTCACCGTCGGCAGCCCGCTCGAAAACGGCACGCTGGTCGGCCCGCTGATCGACAAGGCCTCCTTCGAGGGCATGCAGAAGGCGCTCGACGGCGCCAAGGCCGCTGGCGGCAGCGTCACCGGTGGCGAGCGCGTCGATCTCGGCACCGAGGATGCCTATTACGTGCGTCCGGCTCTGGTCGAAATGCCCTCGCAGACCGGCCCGGTCGAGCACGAAACCTTCGCCCCGATCCTCTACGTCATCAAGTACAGCGATTTCGATGAAGCGCTGGCGCTGAACAACGCCGTGCCGCAGGGCCTGTCGTCCTCGATCTTCACCAACAACATGCAAGAAGCCGAAACCTTCGTCTCCGCGCGCGGTTCGGATTGCGGCATCGCCAACGTCAATATCGGCCCCTCGGGCGCTGAAATCGGCGGCGCCTTCGGTGGTGAAAAGGAAACCGGCGGCGGCCGCGAATCCGGTTCGGATGCGTGGAAGGCCTATATGCGCCGCGCCACCAACACCATCAACTACGGCAAGACCCTGCCGCTCGCGCAGGGCGTGAAGTTCGACGTCGAATAAGACGCCGCATCGGACACGAAAAACCCCCGCCGGAGCGATCCGGCGGGGGTTTTTGTTTGGATGATTTTTGAAGGAGGCTTACCAGCCTTCTTCCAATACCCGCGCCAGGCTGTCGGCGAAGAAATCGGCGCTTTCGCGGGTGAGGCACAGCGGCGGCTTGATCTTCAGCACGTTGAGATAATCGCCGGTCGGCTGCATGATGACGCCGAGATCGAGCAGGCGGTCGCAGATCGCCGCCGTTTCCTCCGTCGCCGGTTGCAGCGTCTTGCGGTCGCGCACGAATTCGAGGCCGAGATAGAGCCCCATGCCATGCACGGCGCCGACGATGGGAAAGCGCTGGCCGAGCGCTTCCAGCCGCGCTTTCAGGTGATCGCCGGTATCGCGGGCGTTTTCCTGCAATTCCTCGTCGGTCATGATGTCGAGTACGGTCATGCCGACGACGCAACTGACCGGGCTGCCCCCGGCGGAGGAGAAGAAATAGCCGCCCTCGCGCTCCAGCGCCTCGGCGATCGCCTTGCTGGTGATGACGGCGCCGAGCGGATGGCCGTTGCCCATGCCCTTGGCGACGGTGATGATATCCGGCTCGACGCCCTGCTGGTCGAAACCCCAGAAATAATGGCCGAGGCGGCCATAGCCCACCTGCACCTCATCGGCGATGCAGACGCCGCCGCGCTTGCGCACTTCGGCATAGATGTCCCTGAGATAGCCCGGCGGCAGCGGAATGCCGCCCGCATTGCCATAGACCGTCTCGCAGATGAAGCCGCCGAGCTTTTCGCCGGTGCGGTCCAGTTCTTCCAGAACCGGCAGGGCGGCGGCGATGTAATCGGCGGTCGAGTCCTCGCCGCGATAGAGGCCGCGATAGGTGTTCGGGGCGAGGATCGGATGCACCCAGCCCGGCCTTGTGGACAGCGCCTGCGGATTGTCGGCGATGGAGGTGGAGACGGCGTCGCTTGCCACCGACCAGCCATGATAGCCTTCCAGCAGGCACAGCATGTTCTTCGCGCCGGACGCGGCCCAGGCGAGGCGGATCGCCAGATCATTGGCTTCCGAGCCGCTGTTGACGAGGAAGACGGTGTCGAGCTTTTCCGGCGCCAGCGACGCCAGCCGCTCGGAAAACTCGGCGACGACGCCGTAATGGAAGCGCGAATTGGTGTTGAGCTTCGACCATTGCCGGTAGACGGCGCTGGCAAGGCGCGGATGGCCATGGCCGACCACTGACACGTTGTTGACCATGTCGAGATAGGCGCGGCCGGTGGTGGAGAACATATGCTCCTTCCAGCCGCGTTCGATCTGCGGCGGGTCGGCGTAATAATTCTTTTGCGGGCGGGCGAAGTGGTTTGCGCGGCGCTGCAACAGATCGGCGTTTTCCAGCGGCGGCGCATCGCAATTGGCGCCCAGCACCAGCGAGGGGGAGGGGCAAAGCCGCGCCCAGCTTCCGGCCTGCGAAGGGCGGGCGAAGAAGGGCGGAAACAGCGCCGCCTGCGTGCACAATTGCAGGCGGATCAGGCCGAAATGCCCGGCGCTGCCTTCCACCGTGCCCAGCGGTTCGCCGATGCCGAGCGCCATTCCGGCTTCATGCAGGCAATCGAGGCCGAGAAGATGAAGCTGGATGCCGTCGCCCGCCAGCACCGTGCGCTCGCCATAGCGTTCGACGCGGCCCGCGAAGGGGGCGGCGGCCTGAAACCCGGCGGGCAGGCAGACATCGACATGCAGGGCGAAGGTTTCCGGCTCGGCGGCGGAAAGCAGCGCCGTCTCCGTCAGCCGGTATTCGCCGTAGCGGGTGGCGGCGATGCCGGTTTCCCGCGCCGTCTGCTCCAGCAGCTTGAGATCCAGCCCGCGCCGCAGGAAATTGTCCGCCTCGAAATGCGGGCTGTCCTGGTCGAGCGGCAGCAGCCGGATGGTTTCGGCGCCGACACCGGGCAGAAGCGGCCCCATCTGAGGCAGGGCGGCGGGCTCCGGCGTTATTCCGGCGGCCGTGAGGATAGCCTGCTCCATCAGCGCGAAGGGGACGGCGGCGGCGACCTCGAAGATCGTGCGCTCATGCTCGATATTGCCGAGCACATAGGCATTGTCCGGATCGATGCCGAGCTGCTGCTCGCTGCTGGCGACGAGAATGCAGGCGCGCGCCACGATCAGCGGCCAGAGCGCCCTCAGTTCCGGTTCCGTCAGCGGATGGGCCGCATGGTAGGCGCGGATGGCGGGCAGGATGAAGAAGGGATCGCCATCGGCATGATGCAGCAGTGCCGAGCAGGTGACGGCGAGATCGGCGGCAACCCAGCCCCGGACCAGATCGCCGAAATCGATGACGCCGTCCGGCATCGGCCGTCCGCTCGCGTCCGGCTGGCTGACCACATTGTCGTCGGTGACGTCGTGGTGGATGGCTTGCAGGCGCAGATGCTCGGCAAGCGGCTGGATGCGGCGCACCGCGCCGACCATGGTCTTGGCGATGCGGTCTCGCGCCTGCTGGTCGGGAATGGCGGGCAGAAGATGCAGGGCGACCTGTCCCGCCCGGCGCAAATCCCATTGCAGGTGCCGTTCGAGGCCGGGATGGTCGAAATCGGCGAGATCGGCGGCGATGCGGCCCGCCAGCGCGCCCAGCGCCGACACCGTCTTTTCGCCGAGATATCTGCGCTGCGTCAGCGGCTCGCCGTCGAGATAGGTGAGCAGGCGCACCTGATATTCCTCGCCGCCGACGGCCAGGAACAGGATTTCCTCGCCATTGCTGGCCTTGACCAGTTCGGGCAGGCGCGGGGCGTCCGGCTTTTCGCCGAGATGCCGCAGGGCGGCGTTCTGGGCTTCCAGCTCGACGGTGGCATAGTCGATGCGGCAGATTTTCAGCACGTAGCGGCGCTCGCCCGTGTCGAGGCGATAGTTGCGGTCCTGCTGGCTTCCCAGCTCCGTGATCGCGCCTTTCAGGCCGTAGAATGTGTCGAGGATTGCCGCCGCTTCCTCGGCCGTGACATCCGGCCGTGGCAATTGCGTGCGCTGAAGAAGCGTGTCGTCCGCCATGTATAACCCCCGAGAATCAGTAAAAGCACTGTAGCGGCAAGGACATGCGCGTGCAAAGGGCCAGCGGGCGGCAATTGCCTGCCGCCCGCCCGCGCGTCAACTCTGTGGCGCTTCGATCTCGCCCGCCTGTTCGCGGCGATTGTGGCGGACCGAGGCCCAGAAGGAAATGCCGATCAGGGCCGCGCCGCCAAGCCCGGTGATGACTTCCGGAATGTGGACCAGGGTCTGCACATACATGATGACCGAGAGGATGAGGATCGCGTAGAACGCGCCGTGCTCCAGATAGCGGTATTCGGCAAGCGTGCCCTTTTCCACCAGCATGATGGTCATCGAGCGCACATACATCGCGCCGATGCCAAGGCCGATGGCGATGACGAAGAGGTTCTGCGTCAGCGCGAAGGCGCCGATCACGCCGTCGAAGGAGAAGCTGGCATCCAGCACTTCCAGATAGAGGAAGGCGCCGAGGCCGCCGCGGGCCGCCTCGCTCATGGCGCGCTGCGAATAGTCGAGAAGGCCGCCGAGGACTTCGACCGCAAGGAAGGTCAGCAGGCCATAGACCGCCGCATAGAGGAAGGTGGTCGATTCCTCGCCTTCCAGCATCGCCGCGAAGATCAGGATGGTCAGGAGCACGATGGCGATCTCGACGCCCTTGATCGAGGCGAACTGCGCCATGCGCGATTCCAGCATCCGGAACCAGTGCACTTCCTTTTCATGGTCGAAGAAGTAGCTGAGGCCGACCATCATCAGGAAGGTGCCGCCGAAGGCGGCGATCGGCAGATGCGCCTCGGTCATGATGCGCGCATATTCATCCGGGCGCTTGGCCGCAAGGATGACCGCCTCGATCGGCCCGATGCCCGCCGCGATGACGACGATGGCCAGCGGAAAGATGATGCGCATGCCGAAGACGGCGATGACGATGCCCCAGGTCAGGAAGCGGTGCTGCCAGACCGGCGTCATGTCCTTCAGCTTGTTGGCGTTGACGATGGCGTTGTCGAAGGAGAGCGAGATTTCCAGCACCGCCAGCACGACGCAGATGAAGAAGACGGTGGCCATGCCGCCGAGCGAGCCGCTGGAGGCCCAGCCGAGCCAGGCGCCGAGCGCAAGGCCGAGCGCGGTGACGATGAAGGCCCACCGGAAATAGCTCATGGTGGATTTGGAGGCCGCATTCATGCGAGGCACCTCCGGGCGAAGGGAGTGGACTCCGCCATGCCGGAAAAGGCATGCGGGCAAGGCATGGTGATAGATTTCATGATCATGAATCCGCCGGCTGAGCTTGCAGGCGGTACCGACATCACGAGAGCGCCGTAAAACTCTCGCCAGAGGGGCCCGGCACCAAAGTTCCCTCGCGCGGATGTCATATGGACGCTCGCCGTTTACCGGCGGGCTTTGGTATCACAGCGCGAAAACGCCGTAGTAATTAATCGCAAAATACGTGCCGTCAAGCCCTGCCGGTGAGAAGCCGCCGGGGAGAAAGCGGTTGACGCGGCGCGCCGAATACGGATTGTAATCGCTGGTTTTACGCAAAGGCGACAGGACGGCGGCATGAACGAGCTGAGAAACCTTCTGACCGATGTCACGGGCGTCGCCGTCGGGCACGCCACCGACCTGCAACTCGGCTCCGGCGTCACCGCCATCGTTTTCGACAGATCCGTCATCGCTTCCGGCAGCGTTCTCGGCGGCGCGCCGGGCGGGCGCGACACGGCGCTGCTCGATCCGGCCAGCACGATTTCCGAGGTCGACGCCTTCGTGCTGTCGGGTGGCTCCGCCTTCGGGCTGGATGCGGCGGGCGGCGTGCAGGCGGGGCTGCGGCAGGCAGGGCGCGGTTTCCGGATCGGCTCGGTGCTGATTCCCATCGTGCCGCAGGCGATCCTGATGGATCTGCTGAATGGCGGCGACAAGAACTGGGATCTGTATTCGCCCTATCGCGATCTCGGCCATGCCGCC
>JBDHTA010000100.1:0-15339 GCA_039808465.1 Rhizobiaceae bacterium
TGCGGATTCCGCCGAATATATCGACGTGGTCGATCCCGGGAACGGGCAGCTTCTCACTCGCGTTCCCTCGGGCACGAAAGAGGTCGTCGATCAGGCGGTGATCGCGGCGCGCGCGGCGCTGGATGGCCCGTGGGGCAAGCTGGCGCCCGGGGCGCGCGCGAAGCTGCTGTGGCGGCTGGCCGACCGCATCGAGGAAAAAGCCGAGGTCTTCGCCCAGCTCGAAACGCTCGATGTCGGCAAGCCCCTGGCCAATTCCATGGGCGAGGTGGCGGCGGCGGTCGAAGCGTTCCGCTACATGGCTGGCTGGTCGACCAAGCTCTCGGGCGAGACCTTGCAGGTCGGCCCGCCCGGCGCCATGCACGCGTTCACGCAGCGCGAGCCCATCGGGGTCGTCGGGCAGATCGTTCCCTGGAACTTTCCGCTGGTCATGGCCGCATGGAAACTGGCGCCAGCGCTTGCCGCCGGTTGCGCCAGCGTCCTCAAACCCGCCGAGCAGACGCCGCTGACGGCGATCCTGCTGGCCGAACTCGCGCTGGAAGCCGGTCTGCCGCCGGGCGTCCTGAATGTGGTGATCGGCGAGGGGAGCATCGTCGGCGATGCGCTGGTCCGGCATCGCGGCATTGGCAAGATTGCCTTTACGGGCTCCACGGGCGTCGGCAAATCGATCGCGCGCACAGCCGCCGACGACCTGAAAGCCGTGACCCTCGAACTCGGCGGCAAGAACTCCTCCATCGTGCTGCCCGATGCGGATTTCTCGAAGGCGGTGCCGGGCGTGCTGCAAGCGGCGTTCGGCAATACCGGCCAGATCTGCACCGCCCCGTCCCGGATTCTGGTTCACCGGGAGATTGTGGATACCTTCGGTTCCGCTTTGGCGGACGCCGCGTCGTCCCTGACCCTTGGCCATGGCCTGAACCGGAAGGCCGATCTCGGGCCGGTGGTTTCCCGGCGCCAGCTTGAATCGATCGTCTCGATTCTCGAGGAGGGGCTCAACTCGGGCGGGCAATTGCTCACGGGGGGCGCCGTTCCCTCCGGCTCGGGCTTCTATCTCGAACCTACGGTGGTGACGGGGCTGGGGCTGGGCAATCCGATGGCGCGCAAGGAGATCTTCGGTCCCGTCGTCAACCTGATCCCGTTCGATTCCGTCGACGAGGCGATCGCCATGGCCAATGACACCTCCTACGGGCTGACCGCGCAGGTGTGGACCCAGAATATTTCCACGGTTCACCTGTGCGCGGGCAAACTCGAGTCGGGAACCATCTGGGTGAACGGGAAATCCCAGGACATCGCCCTGCCGTTCGGGGGCTACAAGGAAAGCGGTATCGGTCTGGAAAAAGGGCGTGAAGGCATCGAGGCTTACACGAGACTGAAAACGGTTGTCGTGACGCTTTAGCCGGTCTTCGCCGGAATATCGCAGCGGCGCCCGCCTTGCCGGATCGTGGCGAGGCGGGCGTCCTGATCCAGTGACAATTCAGTGAGAGCTTTTCATATGCCGACCGATACAAATCCATCCGCCCTCGCAAGCGCCGGTTCCCGGCAAGCATGGTCGGCAGCCGAGGCGCCGCCTCCGGCCGGTTCATACAGCCAGGCAATATCGGCGGGCGGACTGCTGTTCATTTCGGGACAGACGCCACGGCTTGCCGATGGAACGCGATGCGCCACCGCGCCGTTCGACGTTCAGGCCCGTCTGGCGCTCGGCAATACCGACGCGATTGCCAAAGCCGCTGGCGTGACGCTGGCCTCGGCGGCGATGGTCACGGTGTTTCTCACGGACCCGAAGTCGCAGGCGGCCGAATTCGATAAGGTGTACAGGGAGTTCCTCGATCATTCGGCTCCCTATCCGGCGCGCGCGATCGTGCAATCCTCGCTTCCCAACGGCGCGATTGAAATCACCGCGGTCATTCCGCTTGCGTGATTTCGGGTCTGCGCGGATGGGAGAGGGCGCTGGCGGCGGCCGCTGCTCAACCGCTCGATCTAGGACAGAAGCTGCTCACGGTCGCTCGGCTCCAGTTGAACGATGCCGCTGATGACGACGTCGAAATACAGATCGGCGATCTGATCGAGGGAAAGCCGGTAACTGGCCGAATACCATCGAATGGTGCCGTTCAGCATCGCGATGATCGCCCGCGCCAGCAGGCGCGGCTCATCGACCCGGAGCTGGTCCCGGGGGATCTGCGCAATGAGTTCGGCGAGCGTGTTCGAATAAAGACGCTCGGTCTTGACGAATTCCTCGGCGCCTTCCTTCGGCATCGTGGAACGCTGGAAAATCAGGACTTCAAAAATTGCCCGGTTGGAAATTATCGTGTCGAGGTGGCGGCGAAAGGCATTGCGGAGCTTCACCAGTGTCGGCTTCTGGCTCGACATTTCCTGCTCCAGCCCGCCCTGTAGCTTGGCGCCTGCGCGGTGCCATATTTCATAGACGAGCTGGTCCTTGTTCTCCACGTAATAATAGAGGGCAGCCCCTGTCAGGCCGATGTCGCGGGCGATTTCATTGATGGTGGCGTCGAAACCCTTCTCGGCAAACCGTCTTGCGGCGGCTTCGATGATGTCGTCAAAGCGGGCGCGCTTCCGGGCGGCGCGGGTCTTGGCGGTCGTTCCTGATTTGGTCATGTTCCCTCTGAATGTGACTTGCTTGCTGAAATGCAGATAGGGGTGAGTGTTTCAAGGCTGTCGCACCACGCGATGGTTGAGCGACTATAGCCTTTCCCGGAGCGCCTCGTAAGGCTCTGCCGTCGAGCGCGCCGCGTGGTCCGGCGCGGGTGTCAAAGCGTTTGTTCCGGTCAGTTTTTCACCCCGTATCCTGAGAATGCCTGCGCATGGCGGCCCGGCCGGGACCGCCTGCCGGAAGCCCGGAAAACCATGGGCGACCGGGATCCCGCCGATCATGCATCGTCCTTATGGCACAAAATTTTATTAATTGATCGATAAAAAAACTGTTGTGCGGCCGGATTGTTGTAATATACTTCGTAAAAATCAAAAACGGGAACCATGCCGTAGACCACGGGTCGGGCGGTTCAATCATCATCTTGAAATTCACAGCCAAGGGCACGCCGTGCCCGGGAGGTTTGCTCGATGCTGCTTGCGCAGTTTATCGTGACCGGCATTGCGACCGGTTGCTTTCTCATACTGGCCACGATCGGATTTTCATTCACGCGCCGCGTGGAAGGATTCCTGAATATCGCCCATGCCGAGCTTCTCGGTGTGGCGGCTTTCGCGACCTGGGGGCTGAACAATGTGGCAAAATGGCATATCCTGCCGTCCGCGCTGGCCGCCATCGTCCTGACCGCCCTTGTCGGGCTGGCAATCGGCAGGCTGGTCTACGATCCCATTCGCAAGCATGGCCCCGCCGTGCTGCTGATCACTTCGGTCGGCGTCGCTTACGTTATCGGCGGCATCATCGATGGCATCATCGGCACCGGCATCAGGACGCTGAACATTCCCCTCGCCACGACCTATCGCGTGTTCGGCCTGCGGATCACCGATTATCAACTGATGGTCATCGGCCTTGCGGCCGCGACCGCAATATGCCTCGCATTCTATCTGAACAAGACGCGCAGCGGCCTTGCAATCCGCGCCATGGCGGCCAATCCGGCGCTCGCCGCATCGCGCGGCATCGATGTAAAGGCGACGTCCCGCGCCGCCTGGCTGCTGTCGGCAGGGCTGGCCGGGCTGGCGGGCGTGATGCTGGCCGTGATCGCGACCCTATCCACGGACATCGCGTTCCTGCAAATCCTGCAAATTCTGGCGGTGGCGATCCTGGCCGGTCTCGGCTCGCTCTACGCGGTGATCATCTCGGGCCTCATCGTCGGCATCGCCATGGACGTGTCCGTCTTCTGGATACCGGCGGGCTACCGGCCGCTGATCGCATTCCTGCTCGTCATCGTGGTTCTTGTCTTCAGGCCCGAAGGTCTGGCCGGGAGGAAAACGGCATGAATATCTGGCATTTTTTCCTGAGCGTCGCGCTCTATGGCAGCCTCTTTTCGGTCCTGACGCTCGCCCTGAACTTTCAGTATGCCCGTGGCGGCATGATCAACTTCGGCACGGTCGCCTATTTCGCGGCGGGCGCATACGCCTATGCGATCATCACGCAGGAGCCTCCCAGCGGCCTCGACCAGTACATGTTCGGCTTCGGGGCTCCCTGGTGGCTGGGTGTCGCGGGCGCCGGGGCCGCGGCCTTTGCCTTCGCCGTGGTGACGGGAGGGCCGACCCTCAGGCTGCGCGGTGAGTATCTGGCGCTCACCACCTTCGCCTTCGCCGAGGTTTTTCACTCCCTGCTGCTGAACGAGCGCCGGATCGGAAACGGAAGCGTAGGCTTACCCAATGTCTCGCGCCCCGACTTCGGCTCCCTCGCGGCCTACGACACGCTGATCTACACCGGCGCGGCGTTCCTGCTGATGGTGGCGACGATCCTTCTGTTCCGGCGCATCCTGCGGTCGCCTTACGGACGGGCTCTCGATGCCGTTCGCGACGACGAGGTGGCCGCCAAGGCGATCGGCAAGGATGCGGCAAGGCTTCGCTTCCAGGTCTTCGTCCTCTCCGCCATTCCGATGGGGATCGCCGGTGCCCTCTATGCCATGGTCACCACGCTTGTCGCGCCCAACCTGTTCACGGCTGAAGTCACCTTCTTCGTGTGGATCGCGCTCGTTCTGGGCGGGGAGCGGACGATCTTGGGCGCGGTTCTCGGCACGGTGGCGCTGGTCGCCTTTCAGGAACTCGTGCGCGCCGTGCCATTCGAAAGCGTGCGCTCGGCGCAGATTGCGGCTTCGATCGAGGAAGTCGTCACAGGCCTGCTCTTCATCATCGTGCTGCGCTGGCAGCCCTGGGAAAAACTCGCTCGCAAAAGGACCGCTAAATGTCAGACAACTATCTCGTCCTCGACAAAGTCACCAAGCGCTTCGCTGCTCTGAAGGCCGTTGGCGGGGATGATGGACTATCGTTCAGCATCCGCAAGGGAAGCTTCCTCGGGCTGGTCGGTCCCAATGGCGCTGGCAAGTCCACCACCTTCAACCTGATTTCCGGAGTATTGAAGCCGACGAGCGGGCGCATCCTGCTCGAAGGCGTGGAGCTGACGCAGACGGCGACGGCGAGCATTTCGGGCCTGGGGCTCGGGCGCACCTTCCAGACACCGCGTGTCTTCGGCTCGCTGTCGGTTCTGGAAAACGTGCTGGTCGGCGCCGACAATGTTGGCGAAGGATTGCGCGCCGCCCTGTCCGGCCGCTGGCGCAAGGCGGATGCGGCGCTTGCCGCGCGGGCGATGGAGCTGCTGGAACGGGTCGGTCTCGCGGAGCGCGCAGGCCACCGCGTCTCGGATCTGTCGGGTGGCGAATTGCGGATGCTGGAGGTTGCGCGGCAACTGATCCGCGAGCCCCGCGTGTTCCTTCTCGACGAACCCACGGCGGGGGTGGATCCGATGCTGCAAAAGAAGCTCGGCTCCCTTCTGGTCGAACTTCACAAGGCTGGCACCACGCTGATCGTCGTCGAGCACAACCTGCATTTCCTGTTCGAGATTGCCGATACCGTGGTGGTGCTGCAATCGGGCCAGCTTCTGGCCGAGGGCACGCCCGACGAGATCCGCTCCAACAAAAAAGTCATCGCAGCCTATCTGGGGGCCGAACATGCAGCTTGAAGTCGAAAAGATCGTCTCCGGATATGGCAAGGTGACCATTCTGCACGGTGTCGACCTTCGCGCGGAAGCGGGCGAGATCACCTGCGTTCTCGGGCCCAATGGCGCAGGCAAGAGCACGCTGATGCGCGCCATTGCCGGTCAGTTACCGATCAGCGGCGGCAAGATCTCCTTCGAAGGCAGGCCCATCGGCAATATCGGCGCTCTGGCGGCCGCCAAGGCGGGCATCGGCTATGTGCCGCAGGAAGACAATGTTTTCGCCGAGCTTTCGGTCCGGGACAATCTGACGGCGGCGGGGCTCAATTTCCCCGGTTCGGCCGCCCGCATCGAGGAAACGTTCCGCCGGTTTCCGATCCTTCAGGAACGCGGGCATCAGCTTGCGTCCACCCTGTCGGGTGGCGAGCGGCAAACCCTGGCGATTGCCAATGCCCTTGTGGCCGGTCCGCGCCTTCTCATCCTCGATGAGCCCACGGCCGGTCTGGCCCCGATCTTCGTCGACCGCATCATCGACTGGATCAGGGAACTGGTCGACGAAAAGATGAGCGTCATCTGGGTCGTGGAACAGGATCCCGAGAAGATCCTCGCGGTGTCCCGCACCACCTACATGATCGACGCGGGCCGAAACCGGGAGGTGCTGAACAGCGCTGATCTGCTGAAGGCAGGGCGTCTGGAAGAGATGCTTTTGCAGGCGCACTGACCGTGAGAATACCTGTCAACTATCAACAAAAGAGGGGTAATGCCATGACTGCATCCAATAAATTCAATAGTTTGCGCTATGCCGTAAGCCTTGCGGCCATTCTGGCGGCGTCGTCCTGGGTCTCCCCGGCGGCGGCTCAGGAGAAGGACATCACCATCGGCATTCTGGTTCCGTTGACCGGAGAGCTGGGCGAATTCGGCGAGATCGTCGCAAACGGGGTCAAGCTCGGCGTCGAGCAGGTCAACGAGGCGGGCGGCACCAAATGCGGCAAGCTCAGGACGGTCGTTGCCGATACCGGCGGCAACCCGGAAGTGGCCATTCGCGAAGCGACCAAAATGATCGACACGGAGCATGCCGTCGCCATTCTCGGGCCGTCCTCCGGCGAAATGGTCGCTCTCGCCGATCTCGTGAAGCGCAAGAAGGTGGTGCTGATGTCGCCTTACGCCGGTACGATCACGCTGAACGAACTGGGCGGCGATTACATTTACCGGACCGTTTCCTCGGACCTTGGTGACGGCGCGGCGGCGGGCAAATGGCTGTCGGGGCGCGGCTACAAGCGTGTCGCCATGCTCATCCAGAACGAGGAATCCACCATCTCTCCGGCGCAGGTTGCCCGCGCAACCATTGAGAAGGAGGGGATCGAGGTGACGGATTACATCGTATACAACCCGGGCCAGCCTTCCTATCAGGCCGAACTCGTCTCGGTGCTGAACAATGCGCCGGATGCGATCTATCTCGCGGGCGGGCAGGAGTCGGGAATAACGGTGCTCAAGGAAGCCGCCGCCGGTGGTTTTGAAGGAGAGTGGCTGCTTACGGCCGATCTCGCCGTGCCGGAAGTCTTTTCCTCCGTCGACCCGCGCATTCTCAACGACAAGGCTTATGTCGAAATCGCCGAGCCGGACGAGACGCTTCCTGAATATGTCGCGTTCGACAAGCTCGTGAAGGAAAAGACCGGCGAGGCGCCCGGCCCGTTTGCGGCAAACTCCTACGATATGGCGCAACTGGTTTCGCTGGGGCTTGAAGCGGGCAAGGATTGCACCGGCGAAGGCATCAACGCGGTGATCCGCAGCATCACCGAAGAGGGCGAAGCCGTGTCGACGTTCCGCGACGGCAAGGCGGCGCTCGCGGCAGGAAAGGACATCGACTATCAGGGAGCATCGGGGCCGCTGACGATGGACAAGAGCGGCACGCCTGCGGGTTCGTATGTCATCAAGAAGGCTGTCGACGGCGCCTGGAAGAACGAAGCTTTCTATCCCGCCTCCGCATTCGAATAAGCCCTGAAAGATCAACGGTGCCAGCGCATGCTCTTGCGCTGGCACCGTTGTTGAGCCGGATTTACAGATGCCGGTGCGGGTAAAGCCGTATCGATTATTGAGGCTCCGGACGTCCGGTCCGGTCCGCCCTCCCGTTTCCGTTCGTCTTCGGTAACGGACGGCATTGCAAAATGGCAAACAAGGCTCTTGAATTTGCCGCATTCAACAGGCACATGCAGGGCATGCATATGGAAACGTTCGTCAGGATT
Source organism: Rhizobiaceae bacterium (assembly GCA_039808465.1). Classification (GTDB taxonomy): domain Bacteria; phylum Pseudomonadota; class Alphaproteobacteria; order Rhizobiales; family Rhizobiaceae; genus Metarhizobium. The sequence goes on from JBDHTA010000100.1 coordinate 7,840, forward strand.
TCGAGGCTTATCGACCCAGCACGCTCCCTCACCCGGAGCTGGCAGTCCTGATTCTGTAACGCCGCCACAGCCCCCGCCGCTCCGGGAACCTCACTCGCAAACAGTGCGGTTCATGCCGCGTCGTTTATACGGCGCTGATGGAGTGTTTCCATGTCTCCGTTCTGGTCGTCCCTGATCTGCATTCACTGCAATCGGCACCTTCCCCGCGCCGCCCGCCGCTGCCCGTGGTGCAAGGCATTTATCGTCACCATGGCTGCCCGCCGCGCTTCCGGCCAGCCAACCTCCTCCCGTCTCGGCGGAGGCGCGGGACGATGACGATCGTGACAGGAACCGGCGATCATGGCCTGAAGCACGAATTGCAGCAGGCTGGCGTTCTTCCCTGGCGAATCCGGAAGGATGGCGCCGCAAGGATATTGCTCGTCACCGCGCATGGGCATGACCGGTGGACCGTGCCCAAGGGATGCCCGGCGCACGGATATCCGTCTCCCGCTGCGGCATCGCGCGGGGCCTTCGAGGAGGCAGGGGTCATCGGGGATGTCTCGCCAACGCCGGTGACGGCCTATCGATATCTGAAATTCCTCGACGATGGTTCGCAGGTTCTCTGCGGGGTGGCCGTGTTCGGCATGACCGTGCGCGGCACGCTGATCGATTGGCGCGACAAGGGGCGAATGCAGCGGCGGTGGTTTTCCCCGCAAGCCGCCGCAGACACCCTCGGCGGTGAAATCGCTGCGTTCATAACGGCATCCGGACCGGGCCGCCTTGGCCCGCCCGGCGGGCGCAGACCATGGTTCGAAGAGCGATCTCCGGCGGCAGGCTGAGGTCATGCCGATGTTTCCGACGGAATTCGCACGCCGTGCCCGGCGGCTGCCTGCGCGGCCAATTCACAGGATCAGTGCCGGACGCTGATTGCCTGGCATCACGACCTGCGACGGCAAGAGTGGTGCCAGGAATCTGCCTTCAACCGAGATTGAAACCTGTAGGGCAGGCGGCCCATGCGCCGGCCTGCGCCCGTTTAGAGAGAGCCAGCAATGAGCTTCAGATATAGCCATACTTTCCCGATCAGCGGCCCGAACAAGCTGCCCCGCTTCAAGCAATGGGCGGCCGAGAATATCCCCGGTATTCCCTTGTCCCTGCCGCCGCAGGTGCCGGTCAAAAGCACGGCCCTGACGGTGCGGCTGAAATCCATCGAGGACCGCAATACGCTGATCGGAAAACTGGAAGGCGTCAGCTTCGAAGGCATGCCGCGCAAAAGCGCATAGCGGTTTGCGGTAACGACGCGCTTCGAAAGGGGGGGAGAAACGGTGCCGGATCACTGCCCGGTTATCCCTATGATGACATTCGGTTAAGCGGCGCCGCCAGGTATGTGTATTCCTGGCGGCGGTTCTTTTCGAAGGCGTTCCGGGGAGAACATTCCGGAAACTTTTTCCTGTAACGGGCCGCATTGCGGGTATATAGAAGCGGCATGGTTCAAAGAGCAGGAAGCGCAGATCTCCCGCTGCATGGCGGCAAGGTTCCCCGGTGGCTGGGGGACCGGATGACGAAGCTGGGCGCGATCATCACCGAAGCGATCCTGATCGAATATGGCCGCGACGAATTTCTCCGGCGGCTGGCGCATCCCTTCTGGTTCCAGTCGTTCGGCTGCGTCATGGGCATGGACTGGCATTCCTCGGGCATTACGACCAGTGTGATCGGCGCGCTGAAACGCGGGTTGAATCCGCTATCACGCGAACTCGGCCTGCATGTGTGCGGCGGGCGGGGAAGAAGCTCCCGGCAGACACCCGGCGAGTTGATGGCAGTCGGCGAGCGCACCGGCATCGACGGCGGCAGCCTCGCCACCACCAGCAGGCTCGTCGCAAAAGTCGACAGCGCCGCGGTTCAGGATGGTTTCGACCTCTATCTGCACGGCTTCATCGTGGCCGATGACGGCAAATGGGTGGTCGTGCAGCAGGGCATGAACGGCGACAAGCGGCAGGCCCGGCGTTATCACTGGCTGTCGGAGTCCGTCTCCTCCTTCGTCGACTCACCGCATGCGGCAATCGAGGGCAGGGGGCAGGGCGAAATCGTGAATCTCGCCGACAGCCGGGCGGCGGCTTCGCGGACCGGCCAACTGGAACTTCTCGCCTGTCTCGGCCCGGATCGCATCCTGCGGGAAGCCGCCGCGCTGGATCCGAAAAATGCCCCCGAAAAACACGCGCAACCGATGCTTCCCCACCTCGTAATGCCTGACCATCACGATGTGCGCGAGGAAAACGTCAACATGAAACGGCTGCACGCGGCCCTTGCCGCCGCCGCCGATCGCGGACCTGAGGATTTCGAGCAGTTGTTGCTGGTGCCCGGCGTCGGCGCGCGGACAGTCGGGGCGCTGGCGATGGTGGCGGAAGTGGTGCATGGGGCGCCCTGCCGCTTTTCCGATCCGGCGCGCTTTTCCCTCGCCCATGGCGGCAAGGATCGCCACCCGTTCCCCGTTCCGCTGAAGGTCTACGACCAGACGATAAGGGTGATGAAATCCGCGGTCACCAAAGCGCGTCTCGGCGCCAGTGAAGAATTGCAGGCCCTGCGGCGTCTGGATGATCAGGCCCGTCAGCTCGAACGCTACGTGACCGGGCCGGATCTCAAGGAGATCGTCGCGGGCGAATTCCACCATTCTCCCGAATGGGGTGGCCGCAGCGTGTTCGGCTGGGAGACATAGCATACACATCGATCGCTTTCGACAGCGTCGATCCGGCTCGATGTCTATGCCATCACCTTCTATCGGCGGATCTATAGACTTCTGAGCGTTCCCGCTTGCCGATTGCGATGACAAGCACGACGATATCGGCGTCACGAACTTCGTAGACGAGCCGGTATCCGCTGCTGCGCAGCTTGATCTTGTAGCGATCCTTGCCGCCATGCAGCTTTGCCGAGGGGATGCGCGGCGTGTCCAGCCTCTCGACAAGCTTCTTCTTGAATTGCGCGCGGGTATTGGCGTCGAGCTTACGCCATTCCTTTTCCGCTTCGATCAGGAACTTGAGCTTATAGCTCATCGATGCTGACCTCGATCTCCTTCTGGCCCTTGCGGGCATCGGCGATCGCGTTCAGCTCGATATCTTCCAGCCGGTCCATCAATGCCTCGAAGGCCTTGGCTGGAACGCAGTAGAAGGCAGGCTCATTGCGGTTGAGGATCGCGACCGGAAAGCCTTCACCGGCCGCGACCGTCCCCATCGGATTTTTTTTCAGCTCAGAAACGCTGGCCGTGACTTCGGCGAGGATCGTATGCGGCATCATGATCTCCCTGTGTTTAGTACCATAGATAGCACTCCAAACAGGTCTCTTCAAGGTCGGCCGATGCTTGCGCTAGCTCATCTTAGCCTCGAAGCCACCCCCGCCACAGAATGAAGCGGCATAAGGCAGGTTATGGAACATATACTCCAAACATCTTATGTTCTGGCTTTCATCCTACTCTACAGCTTCAGGTCGATCAGCGTCTGGCGCATGACGTTTGCATCCGCTTCGATGCCCGTCCAGTAGCGGATGGCGATGATGCCCTGGTTGACCAGCATGCCAAGGCCGTCGGCGGTGCGGCATCCTCTTGCTTCGGCCGCCTTCAGGAATGGCGTCAGTGGCGGGTTGGGGATGCCGTCGGCGACGACCATGGCCGGCCGCAGGCTGTCGGGGTCGATATCCGGCATGGCCTCGATATCGGGAAACAGGCCGATCGAGGTGGCGTTGATGACGATATCCGTGCCTTCTGGAATGCGGTAACGGCTCTCCCATGGCTGGTAACGTGCTGCCGCCGGGGTCTTGCCGTCGATGATGGCGGCGACCTCCTCGCCACGCACGGCGCTGCGGTTGACGACGGTGATATCGGCCGCGCCCGCCAGTGCCATTTCGACGCCGACGGCGCGGGCCGCCCCGCCAGCGCCCAGCAGCACGACGCGCTTGCCTTTGGGATCGGCGATCCCGCTGAGTGCGGCGACGAAGCCTTTGCCGTCGGTATTCTCGCCGATCAGCTTGCCGTCCCGGTTCACCACGGTATTGACCGCGCCGATGATGCTGGCGGATTCGCCAAGGCCATCCAGATGTTCGATGACGGCGACCTTGTGGGGAATGGAGCAGTTGAAGCCCATCCAGCCCATGGCGCGGGCGCCGCGCACGGCATCGCCCAAGTCTTCGGGCGTAACCTCGCAATTGATGTAGCGCCAGTCGAGGCCATGGTGGCGATAGGCCGCCTCGACCATGGCGACGGTCGGGTTTTCAGCGGCGGGCATGGCGAAAGAGCCGGTGAGCGGCGACAGGAAATTGTGGGACATGAGGGAATCCTTGGACGATCAGGCAGCGAGGGTATCGTTGCGCCAGGCGGTGGACAGATGTTCGCCGACGCGCAGCGCCTGCGCGCAGACGGTCAGCGCCGGGTTGAGGGCCGCCGAGGACGGGAAGAAGCCCGCATCGACGACGTAAAGGTTGCGATGGTCATGGGCGCGACAGAGGGAATCGAGCGCCGAAGTCGCGGGATCGTCACCCATGCGCACGGTGCCGCATTGATGCGACGGGGCCTGAATGCCGAAGGAATGGCGCAGCACGACGGGGAAGATCCTGCGCAGCCGCTTGCGCACATGCTCGACGAAACGGTCATGCGCGGGCAGGTCGCCGGGGTGATAGGCGACTTCCACCTGATCGCCGGGCAGCAGGCGCACGCGGCTTTCGAAGCGTGGCAGATCTTCCGACATGCAGAGCCAGTCGACGCTATGGCGCCCGAGAAGACTGGCGAGCGGGCGCGGCACCCAGGAATAGGCCGAGCGGATCATCGGCCCCTGAATATTGCCGAGCATCTGGATATTTCCACGCGCCGCGCCATCATCCGGCAGGCCATGGTAGAAATCGTTGATGGTCAGGGTTTTGGGGAATTTCGTCTCGTTGATCCGGAACGGCATCAGGCCCATCAATCCGGTGAGGTGATGGTTCATCAGGTAGCGGCCGACGACGCCGGAACGGTTGGCAAGCCCGTCCGGATGGGTTTCGCTGGCAGAGCGCAGCAGGATCAGCGCGGAATTGATGGCGCCCGCGCTCAGCACGAAAATCGGCGCTTCGACGCGGATCGCCTCGCCGTCCCGCTGCACTTCGGCGGCGGCGATGCGGCCATCTTCCGCCGGAATGAGCCGCATGACCCGCGATTTCGTCCACAGCGTCACGTCGGGATGGCCGAGGAGCGGGCGGATCAGCCGCGATTCGCCGTCGCCCTTGGCGCCGTAGCGACAGACGAAGGCATCGCAGGTGCCGCAGCGGCGACAGCTTCCGCCGGGGCCGAAATCGATGGCGGAGGGCATGTGGGATGGGCGCAGGCCCTGGGCGCGCAGCTTTTCGGCCATTTCGGCGATCAGCGGCTCATGCGGCACCTCGGCATGGGCGTAAGGGGTGGAGCGGGCCGGTTCGGTCGGATCCTGCCCGGCTTTTCCGCGCACGCCGAACAGGCGCTCGGCTTCGCCGTAATACGGTTCGAGATCGGCATAGGAGAAGGGCCAGGCGGGCGAAATGCCGTCTTCATGCTTCACTTCGGCAAAATCGCTTTCGCGGAAGCGGAATGTCGCCGTGCCGTAGAATTTCGTGTGGCCGCCGACATAATAATACTGGCCGGGGCGATAGCGATTCCCGTTCTCGTCCTGATATTCCTCGCGGGTGCGGTAGCGCGCCTGCGTGAACACCGCCTCGGCGTCGGAATTTTCCGGCTCGTTGGGCAGGAAATCGCCGCGTTCGATGATCAGGATTTTCGCGCCGGTTCCGGCAAGCTGGCGCGCGACGGAGCCGCCGCCCACGCCTGAGCCGATAATCACCACATCCGGTTTGATGGCGGTATCCATGAGAAGTCCCTCCCCTTGCAAGTTTCCGCCAGATTACCCTTTGCGCGCGATTGCGCCATTCCCTCCCGCCGCAAGATTTTGTATGATTGCCGCATTCTTTGGATGCCAATCGGGGATAATGGGGCAATGCAGCCGTGGTTCGAGACCGTCACCATTCCCGCCGACCGGTCCTGGCTGTTGTTCGACCGGCAATTGCCGGATTTTCCCTTCAACTGGCACTATCATCCGGAATTCGAGCTGACGCTGACCGTCGGCAGCCGCGGCGTGCGCTTCGTCGGCGATCATGTGGAGCGCTATGACGATGGCGACCTGGTGCTGCTCGGCCCCAACCTGCCGCATGCCTGGCAATCGGAAGCGCTGGCTGGCGATGCCCGGCTGCACCGGGCGATCGTCTGCTGGTTCACCCGTGACTGGATGGAAGGGCTGATGGCGCTGATGCCGGAATATGGCAACCTCGCCCGGCTTGCGGAAGCGGCCGGACGCGGGCTGGAATTCGATGCGGAAACGGTGGCGCGGCTGCGCCCGCGCCTGCTTGCGCTGGGTGCGCTGTCCGCGGCGCGGCAGGTGCTGGAATTGCAGGCGATCCTGCTCGATCTCGCCGCCGCCCCTGCCCTGCCGTTGGCTTCGGGCGAAATTTCCGTCAGCGAAAATCCGCGAGACCGCGAGCGCATGCGCCGCGTGCTGACCTGGCTGCATGAGCATTACCGCGAGCCGCTGCGGCTGGCGCCGCTTTCGGCCATCGCGCATCTGACCGGCAGCCAGTTGCAGCGCGTCTTCAAGCGCAGCACGCGCATGTCGCTCAGCCAGTATGTGACGCAGTTGCGTATCGGCCGCGCCTGTCAGATGCTGGTGCAGACCGATCTGCCCATGAGCCACATCGCCGCCGAATGCGGCTTTTCCGATACGGCGCATTTCGCCCGCCAGTTTCGCGCCGCCAAGGGCCTGCCGCCGATGCGCTACCGGCGGGAATTCAAGTCTTCCGCTTCAGGTGGATATGCCTGACAGCAGCCGGTTCAGGCCGGAGCGGGCACGGGTGGCGCGGCGCGCTTCACAATCCTGCGCCCGGCCTCGAACAATGGCTTTTCAATCATGTGACGCAGGAAGCGAAGTCGCAGATGATGAAAACCGCCAGCCATGGCAGGGTAGCGCGCCGGGCGTATCCCGTTATCCCGATGATAACCGCCCCGCCATGGCGGGACGATAGCTGGCAGTTCCTGAGAGCATCAAAGCGCCGAGGCCACTTTCAGTCCTTCATAAACGGCTTCCTCCGCGGTGCGCGGGGCAAGGCTGTCGCCGATCAGGTGCACTTCCGGCACGAGGCCGGACAGCATCGCGCTCAATTCGTCGACCGGCTCATGCCCGAGACAAAGCACCAGCGTTTCCACATCCTCGAACATTACGGGCTGCTCGCTGACGCTGTGCTGCATGTAAACAGTGCCGCTGTCGCAGCCGTAGAGACGGGCATAGGTGGTGACGCGCACGCCGATGCGGTGCAACTCGGCGGCGATGTTGTCGCGCACGTAGAGCGGCAGCAGTTCGGCGGCATGGGTGCCGTTGACGGCGAGATCGACGCTGCATCCGTCATTGGTCAGAAGCTCGGCGATGCCGGGGCCGATCCAGTCGCAGCGCCAGTCGGCGATGACGACGCGGCTGCCGGTCTTCACCT
>JBDHTA010000101.1:0-15225 GCA_039808465.1 Rhizobiaceae bacterium
GATCTGATGGTCAAGGAAGGCCTGATCAACCTCGACTTCGCCGACGTCCGCTCGGTGATGCGCGAGATGGGCCGCGCCATGATGGGCACCGGCGAAGCATCCGGCTCGGGCCGCGCCATGCAGGCCGCCGAAGCCGCGATCGCCAACCCGCTGCTCGACGAAACCTCGATGAAGGGCGCGCAGGGCCTGCTGATCTCCATCACCGGCGGCCGCGACCTCACCCTGTTCGAAGTCGACGAAGCCGCGACCCGCATCCGCGAGGAAGTGGATCCGGACGCCAACATCATCCTCGGCGCCACCTTCGACGAATCGCTGGAAGGCATCATCCGCGTTTCCGTCGTCGCCACCGGCATCGACCGCGTGATGAACGAAGGCAGCAAGGATCTCGACTTTCGCCAGGTGACGAAGCCCGCCATCCGTCCTTCCGCGGCCGCCGCTCCGGCAGCGGCCGCACCCCAGCCTGCGCCGGTCATGCAGGCACCGAAGGCCGATCCGGTCGCGCAGACGATTCGCGCCGCCGAAGCCGAACTCGAGCGCGAACTCGACATCGCTTCCCACCGTCAGGCCATGCAGGCCGCCCAGCCGGCCGCGCCGAAGGAAGAAGCCTTCCGTCCGCAGAGCACGCTGTTTGCGCAGTCCGCTCCCGCGGAAGCTCCGGCGCCGCGCCCGGTCATGCAGCAGCCCGCCGCTCCGCAGCAGGCCCCGGTGATGCAGCAGCCCGCGCCGCAGCCGGTCATGCGTCAGGAACCCGCCGCCCCGGTTATCCGCACCGCCGAAGCGCCGGTGCGCATGCCGAAGGTCGAGGACTTCCCGCCGGTCGTGAAGGCTGAAATGGAGCATCGCGCTCCCGCTCAGCAGGCGCATGCCGAAGAGCGCGGCCCGATGGGCCTGATCCGCACGCTGACCAATTCGCTGGGTCTGCGCCGGGAAGAGGACCGTCACCACGCGCCCGAAGCCGCCGCGCCGCAACCGGCCGCCCCGCAGCAGCGCCGCCCGCTGTCGCCGGAAGCGAGCCTGTACGCGCCGCGCCGCGGCCAGCTTGACGATCACGGCCGCCAGGCCGCCTCCGGCCGCGTCGGCGGCGAGGAGGATCAGCTCGAAATCCCGGCCTTCCTGCGCCGCCAGTCGAACTGATACCGATCGAAATCCGATCCTGAGAGCGCCCGGGCGAGAGCCCGGGCGCTTGTCTTTTTTTCGTCATCCGGGACGGAAAACCGCATTCTTTTCAATGTGATGGTTTCGTAACAAATCGAAAGAAACAGTGATTTGTACTCACCGGTTGCGGCGCGTATGTAGACCATGACAGCGCGTGGGCCGATGGAATCGCGCGCATGAAAGAACAGAATGAGCCGCGCCGCCGCTACGGCCTTGCGAGGGCTCAGAGAAAAGAAGGCATGAATTTATGGCGATAGGATTGCTGGGGTTTCAGACCACGATTGCCAGTTCCGTCCGGATGAGCGGCATCGGGGTGCATTCGGGGACTCCCGTTTCGATCGCGTTCCACCCGGCGGAAGCCGGAACAGGGATCGTGTTTCAGCGCATGGACGGCAACGATATCGTCGCCGAAGTGCGGGCCGTGTCGTCGCAGGTCGGCAATACCGATCTGTGCACCGTTCTCGGCGTGCAGCCCGACCGGTCGATCGCGACCGTCGAGCATGTGATGGCGGCGCTCTACGCTATGGGCATCGACAATATCGTGGTCGAGGTTCACGGCGCGGAAATGCCGATCATGGACGGCAGCTCCGAGCCCTTCATCGAAGCCATCGAGCAGGTCGGCACCAAGGGCCTCGGCGTCAAGCGCCGCTATATCCGCGTCGTCAAGCCGGTGCGAATCGAGGCGGGCGCGTCGTGGAGCGAGTTCCTGCCCTATGACGGCACGCGCTTCGAGGTGGAGATCGACTTCGACACGCCGCTGATCGGCCGCCAGTCGTGGAAGGGCGACCTGACCGCGCAGACCTTCAAGACCGAGCTTTCGCGCGCCCGCACCTTCGGCTTCATGCGCGATGTCGAGCGCCTGTGGGCTGCGGGCTTCGCGCTCGGCTCCTCGCTGGAAAATTCGGTGGTGATCTCCGACGACAACACCGTCATCAATATCGAGGGCCTGCGCTACAAGGGCGACGAATTCGTGCGCCACAAGACGCTGGACGCCGTTGGCGACCTCGCCATGGCGGGCGCGCAGTTCATCGGCTGCTACCGCTCCTATCGCGGCGGCCACCGCATGAACGCCCATGCGCTGAAGGCGTTGCTGAGCGATCCCACGGCTTATGAAGTGGTGGAGCCGCCGACGGCCCGGCAGCGAGTCGGCGCCCGTGAATTCGTGGCGGTGAACGCGCCGGAATTCGCGCCCTGGTCGGCCTGAATCGTTAATCCGTGATGCCAGGGGGCCGTTCCGAAAAGGAGCGGCCCTTCGCTTATTTGCGGCGCGGACCGGCGTCTGAACGAAAATCACAAGTCTTTTCCGAAGCTTCCCGCGCCGGGCCAACCGGAAAATATGAGTGGCTTTGCCATAAAAATGCGTTAATGCCTCATCATTGCGTTGCTCTTGAGGGGCTTTTATGGCTAGAAACGCCGACGATATGCGCCTGAAGGCAATCGGGAACTGACCAATGAAACGTGTGGGGTCGTTGATGATGATGAAAACGGCAAGAATGGTATGCGTGTCCTTGCTGTTGGCAGGTACGGCGGCTGTCGTGACGGGTTGCCAGTCCGATCCCGATATCGATATCACCAAGCTCGGTTTCGAAGCCGATCCGCCGGAAATGCTCTACAATCAGGGCCTTGCCAACATGAAGGCGGGCAACATTGCCGAAGCGGGCCGCAAGTTCGACGCCATCGACCAGCAGCACCCGTTCTCCGACTGGGCGCGCAAGGCGCTGGTGATGTCGACCTTCGTGCGCTACCGCCAGGCCCGCTACGACGACGCCATCACCGCCGGCAACCGCTATATGAGCCAGTATCCGAATTCGGATGACGCGGCCTATGTGCAATACCTGATCGGCCTGTCCTATTCGAAGCAGATTTCCAGCGTCACGCAGGACCAGCGCGCTTCCGCCAGGACGATCGAGGCGATGCTGAAGGTCGTGAACAACTATCCGAAGTCCGAATATGTCGATGACGCGCAGGCGAAAATCCGCTATGCGCGCGACCAGCTCGCGGGCAAGGAAATGCAGATCGGCCGCTATTATCTGGAGCGCAAGGAATATCTTGCCGCCGTGTCGCGTTTCCGCATCGTGGTCGAGCAATATCCGAACACCAACCAGATCGAGGAAGCGCTGGCGCGTCTGGTGGAAGCCTATTTCGCCATGGGCATCATGCCGGAAGCGCAGACGGCGGCCGCCGTTCTCGGGCATAACTATCCCGACAGCCAGTGGTATGCCGACAGCTACAAGCTGTTGCAGAGCGGCGGCGTGCAGCCGCGTGAAAATACCGGCTCGTGGATTTCCCGCGCCGGCAAGAAGCTGCTGCTGGGCACCTGACAATCGGGATAGCGCCCCCATGCTGACGCAGCTTGCGATCCGCGATATCGTTCTCATCGAACGGCTGGACTTGAATTTCGAGTCCGGCCTTTCGGTGTTGACGGGGGAGACCGGCGCGGGCAAGTCGATCCTGCTCGACAGTCTTTCCCTGGCGCTTGGCGGGCGCGGCGATGGCGGCCTCGTGCGCCATGGCGAGGACAAGGGGCAGGTGACGGCGGTTTTCGACGTGCCGATGGACCATGCCGCCCGCCGCCTGATGCGCGACAACGGCATCGATGACGATGGCGACCTGATCTTCCGCCGCCAGCAATCGGCCGATGGCCGCACCAAGGCCTATGTCAACGACCAGCCGGTCGGCGTGCAACTGATGCGGCAGGCCGGGCAGTTGCTGGTGGAAATTCATGGCCAGCATGACGACCGGGCGCTGGTCGATACCGATATGCACCGCATGCTGCTCGATGCCTTCGCGGGGCTGAGCGAAGAGGCGCTCACGGTTTCGGCGCTGTTTCGCACCTGGCGCGAGGCGGAGCGGGCTTTCCGCAAGCATCGCGAAAAGGTGGAGAATGCCGCTCGCGAGGCAGATTACCTGCGCGCTTCCGTCGAGGAGCTTGAGGTTCTGAGCCCGCAGGATGGCGAGGAGGACGATCTCGCCGAGCGCCGCTCCAACATGCAGAAGGTGGAGCGCATCGCGGGCGATATTTCCGAGGCGAGCGATTTCCTGAACGGCAATGCTTCGCCGGTGCCGCATATCGCCTCGCTGGTGCGGCGGCTGGAGCGCAAGAGCCACGAGGCGCCGGGCCTCTTGGAAGATGCGGTGCAGATGCTCGATTCGGCGCTGGACCATCTTTCCAACGCGCAGATGGAAATCGAGGCGGCGCTGCGCAAGACGGAATTCGATCCGCGTGAGCTGGAGCGCGTCGAGGAGCGGCTGTTTGCCCTGCGCGCCGCCTCGCGCAAATATTCCGTGCCGGTGACCGGGCTTCCGGCGCTGGCCGAAAAGATGGTCGCCGATCTCGCCGAGCTGGATGCGGGCGAGGAAAAGCTGGCGCAGCTGGAAAAGCAGGTCGCCGCCGCCAAGGCGGAGTTCGACGCCGCGGCGCGGGCTCTCTCCGACAAGCGCCATGTGGCGGCGGAAGCGCTGGCCGACGCTGTCATGGCCGAGCTTCCGGCGTTGAAGCTGGAGCGGGCGCGCTTCATGGTGCAGATGACCACGGATGCCGAACAGGCGTCGGCCGAGGGCATCGACGTGACGGAATTTCATGTGCAGACCAACCCCGGCACGCGGCCCGGCCCGATTACCAAGGTTGCCTCGGGCGGCGAGCTTTCCCGCTTCCTGCTGGCGCTGAAGGTGGCGCTGGCCGATCGCGGCTCGGCGCCGACGCTGGTGTTCGATGAAATCGATACCGGGGTAGGCGGCGCGGTGGCGGATGCCATCGGCCAGCGGCTGAAGCGGCTTTCCGACCGGGTGCAGGTGCTGACCGTTACCCATGCGCCGCAGGTGGCGGCAAGGGCGGCGACGCATTTCCAGATCTCCAAGGGACCGGCGCAGCCGGGTGGCGAGCGTATCGCCACGCGGGTCGTCACCATGGCTCCCACCGACCGCACCGAGGAAATCGCCCGCATGCTGGCGGGTGAGTCCGTCACCGAGGAAGCGCGGGCGGCGGCGCGGCGGCTGCTGACCGGCAACGGTTGAGGTTTCTGTTGGTTTCCGGCCGGGGCTTTTTATTCCCGGCTGTAACTTCGCGGAATATGCTTTAAATCAAGGCGCAGTTTTCCCGGAGAATGCCGATGTCCGCTGACGATCCAAATATCGATATCATGACCATGGAAGAGGCTGCCGCCGAGCTGGAACGGCTGGCGACGCTGATCGCCCATCATGACGAATTGTATCACGGCAAGGACCAGCCGGAGATTTCCGATGCCGATTACGATGCGCTGAAGCGGCGCAACGACGCCATCGAGGCGCGTTTTCCGGAGTTGACGCGGGAGGACAGCCCGTCGCGACGGGTGGGGGCGGCGCCCTCCGTCACCTTCGCGCCGGTGGTGCATGCGCGGCCGATGCTGTCGCTCGACAACACGTTTTCCGATGAGGACGTGCGCGATTTCGTCGCCAGCGTCTATCGTTTTCTCGGCGTGCTGCCGGATGGTTCCATCGCCTTTACCGCCGAGCCGAAGATCGACGGTCTCTCCATGTCGCTGCGCTATGAGCAGGGCAGGCTGGTGAGCGCCGCGACACGCGGCGACGGCACGACGGGGGAAAACGTCACCGCCAATGTGCGCACCATCGCCGAAATCCCGGAGCGGCTGCCGCCGGGCGCGCCCGATGTGGTGGAGGTGCGCGGCGAAATCTACATGGCGAAAAGCGACTTCATGGCGCTCAATCAGCAGATGGAGGCGGAGGGCAGGCAGACCTATGTCAACCCGCGCAACACCGCCTCCGGCTCGCTGCGCCAGCTCGATGCGAAGGTGACGGCAAGCCGCAGGCTGCGCTTCTTCGCCTATGCCTGGGGCGAGATATCCGCGATGCCATGCGACACGCAGTTTGGCATGGTGCAATTGTTCCGCGACTGGGGTTTTCCGGTCAACCCGCTGATGAAGCGGCTGAATTCCGTCGAGGAGATTCTTGCCCATTACCACGAGATCGGGCTGGAGCGGCCGGAGCTGGATTACGATATCGATGGCGTGGTCTACAAGGTCGACCGGCTGGATCTGCAACAGCGGCTCGGCTTCCGCTCGCGCTCGCCGCGCTGGGCGACGGCGCATAAGTTTCCGGCCGAGCAGGCTTTCACCACCGTCGAGGCCATCGATATCCAGGTCGGCCGCACCGGCGCGCTGACGCCGGTGGCGCGGCTGACGCCGGTGACGGTGGGCGGCGTCGTGGTCACCAATGCGACGCTGCACAATGCCGATTACATCGAGGGCATCGGCAATAGCGGCGAGCGCATCCGCCCCGAGGATCACGATATCCGCATCGGCGACACCGTCATCGTGCAGCGGGCGGGCGATGTCATTCCGCAGGTGCTGGACGTGGTGATGGAAAAGCGGCCCGAAGACGCGATCCGTTACGAATTTCCAAGGAAATGCCCGGTCTGCGGCAGCCATGCGGTGCGCGAGCGCAACGAAAAGACCGGAAAGCTCGATTCGGTGACGCGCTGCACCGGCGGCTTCGTCTGCCGGGCGCAGGCGACGGAGCATCTGAAGCATTTCGTTTCGCGCAACGCCTTCGATATCGAGGGGCTGGGCGCAAAGCAGATCGATTTTTTCTTCGAAAGCGACGATCCCGCGCTGCAAATCCGCACCGCGCCGGATATTTTCACGCTGAAACGGCGGCAGGAAACATCGCTGACCAAGCTGGAGAATGTCGACGGCTTCGGCAAGGTCAGCGTGCGAAAACTGTTCGAGGCGATCGACAAGCGCCGCGAGATCGCCCTGCACCGCTTCATCTACGCGCTCGGCATCCGCCATGTCGGCGAAACCACGGGCAAGCTGCTCGCCCGCGCCTACGGCACCTATGAGGCTTTCGCGGAGGGCATGCGCGAGGCGGCTCCGCTTGCGGGCGAGGCCTGGGCGGAACTGAACGCGGTGGAAGGCATCGGCGAGGTGGTGGCGCGCTCCATCGTCGAATTCTACAAGGAGCCGCGCAATATCGAGGTGATCGACCGGCTGCTGGCCGAGGTGCGCCCGGAAGCGGCGGAACTGCCCGTCAGCGATTCCAGCCCGGTGGCGGGCAAGACGGTGGTATTCACCGGCTCGCTGGAAAAGATGACCCGCGAGGAGGCCAAGGCGGGGGCGGAGCGGCTGGGCGCGAAAGTCTCCGGCTCGGTGTCGAAGAAGACCGATATCGTCGTCGCCGGTCCGGGGGCGGGGTCGAAGCTCGACAAGGCCCGCGAACTCGATATCCGCATCATGGACGAGGACGAGTGGCTGGCGCTGATCGCCACCTGATCTTGCGTTCTGCCGCGCCCCTCCTATCTTGAAGGCGGACAGGATGCGAAAGGGGCGCGAATGAGCGGAAAGATTTTGCAGGCGGCGCTGGCCGCAGGGTTTCTCACGGCTGGCGCGGGCGCGGCCTCGGCCGATGTCGTCGGCAAGGTCGGCGTCGACTGGATCGGTAACGATATCGTCGTCGAGGCGATTGCCGATCCGAAGATTTCCGGCGTCACCTGCCACGTCACCTATTTCGAGCGCGGCGTCATCGACCGGCTGAAAAAGGGCAACTGGTTCGAGGATCCCTCCAACAATGCGATTTCCTGCCAGCAGACCGGGCCGGTCGAGATCGGCGATATCGATCTGTCGAAGGAGGGCGAGGAGGTGTTCCGCGCCGGTATGTCGTTGATCTGGAAGAAGCTGGTGGTCAACCGCATCTATGACAAGGCCAACGATACGCTGATCTATCTCGTCCACACCCGCGAGGTGACGGAAGGCTCCGCGAAGATGGCGATTTCCACGATCCCGCTTTACGGCCAGCAGGTGAACTGGAAGAACGGCAAGCCCTGACGGGGCGGCGGACGCGGCAAGTAGCGCGTCCCCGCCCAAAAATGGTCACTGCGGATTGGTTTTCTCACCCGTTTGGGGGTTCTATTTCGGGACAAGTTGCCGCAATCTGTATGCGACACGTCAATAGCGTCGCGGTTGTATCCGCCTGCTCCTGCCGATGTCTTGCCTGAAATGCCCCGAAGACTTACCCCACTTCGGGTAAACGATTGCCGCCTCTGGTTTTCGCCGGAGGCGGCCCTCCCCATTATTTGACGTAGATCACATTGGTTCCGTCGGGGTCTTTCGTCACACCCATCACATTGTCCGCATCAAGGTTCTGGGCCTTCAATTCGCCGAGCAGAGCGGTATCGGCCTTCACGAAGGCGCGGGCGGCGGCAAGGTGAACCGGGTTGGCGGCGCGCTGCTCCATGCTCTGCCGTGCCGGGGCGCTCACCGCGAGATCGTCGAGAAAGACGACGCTGAAGGTGCGATGCGCGTCGATCGAGCCGGTCGTCATGGTGTCGAGCATCGGCGGATTGGCCGCCATCATCCGCTGTTGCAGCCCCGCGGCGTCGAAACCGAGGCGCGGGCCTTTCGGATCCGCCGCCTCAGCGGTGGTGGCAAGGGTTAAGCCTGTCATTATTGCGATCGTATAGGCAAAGGTCTTCATGACCCGATCCTCCAGCCAGCATAATGCTGGTTAAGAATGCCAGAGATGCAGTTTTTGTTCCATCGCTCTTTACTTTTTATTCACTAAGAGCGTTTTTTTACTCCGCCGCATGAAAAAAAAAGCCGCCACGGCGGGGCCGGGCGGCTTTCGATGCAAAGGGGAGCGGATACCCTCAGGCGGCCTGCGCCAGCTCGTCGGCGATGACCGTATCGAGGTTGAGGAAGCAGACCATGTTCTTTTCCAGCGCCACGATGCCGCGGCAGAAGGCGCGCTGCGCATCGGGAATGACTTCCGGCGGCGGTTGCAGGTCTTCGGCGCGGATGGTCATCATGTCCGAGACCTGCTCGACCAGCAGGCCGACCAGCTTGCCCTCGATATAGGTGACGATGATGGCGGAACGCTCGGACGGCTCGGTCATCTTCATGCCGAGGCGGCAGGCCATGTCGATGACGGGAATGACGGCGCCGCGCAGGTTGATAAGGCCGAGAACGAAGGGCGGCGTGTGCGGCATCGGCGTCACCGGAGCCCAGCCGCGAATCTCGCGGATGGCCATGATGTCGATGCAGAATTCCTGGTCGCCCAGATGGAAGGACACGATTTCGAGATAGGCTCCCGACTGCTTGATGGCGTTCGACATGCTTGGACTTCTTCCAGATAGCGAGGTCTCATGGTTTGGGTCCGATTCTCGCAAAGAGTGCTTAAATCTTTGCTAAACTTTGCGGCAGGCTGCGGCCTTTTGCCTTGGCCTTCACGCATTTCTTGATTTGCATGGCGGCGGGCGAGCCGGTATCAACCGGGCATAGAAACCGCTCTGTCGCAAGGAAACGGCATGTCCGTCAAACGCTTCCGCATGATCGTCTGGGCCGCCATCGCCGTGGTGGCGGGTCTTCTCGGCTGGCTGACGCTGGAAATGACCCGGACCCGCCAGCAGGTTGCCGAAGGCCCCTATGGCGTGCCGTTCCAGCTCGTCTCGCAGGAGGGAGCGCCGATCACCGAGCAGGCGTTGCGCGGCAAGCCGTCCGCCGTCTTCTTCGGCTTCACCCATTGCCCGGAAGTCTGCCCGACCACGCTGTTCGAGCTGGATGGCTGGCTGAAGAAGGCCGATCCCGATGGCACGAAGCTGAATGCCTATTTCTTCACCGTCGATCCCGAGCGCGACACGCCTGAAATCATGAAGGACTATGTGTCCAACGTTTCCGAGCGCATCACCGGCATTTCCGGCGCGCCGGACAAGATGGCCGAAGTCGTGAAGGGTTTCCGCATCTATGCGCGCAAGGTGCCGCTGGATGATAAGGATCCGGATGGCGAATACACCATGGATCACACTGCCTCCGTGCTGCTGATTGATGGCAGGGGCCAGTTCGCGGGCACCATCGCCTACGAGGAAAATCCTGAAACAGCGGTGCAGAAGCTGGAAAATCTCGCCCGCAAAGGCTGATCCCTCGGTTGCCGCTCTTGCCGTTTTGACGCTAAAGAAGGCGACATTCCTTTTTGCTGCGAGAAAGCGTCCGTGGATATTCGCCTTTATGTAACGACGACGGAAAAGCGGGCCGGGCTGGTCCTCGACCTGATGACGGAGGTGTTCGGCGAAGAGGATTTCGCCATCGCCACCACCGAGATCGACGAGAGGAAGGATATCTGGGAAGCTTCCGTCTACATGATGTTCGCGGATGAGGAGGCGATGCATGCCCGCCTTGCCGCTATGCTGGCGGTGGAGCATGCCGATCTGGCGATCCAGCGCGAAATCATTCCGGATATCGACTGGGTGACGAAATCGCTGGAAGGGCTGTCGCCGGTCAGGGCCGGGCGCTTCCTCGTGCATGGCTCGCATGACCGCGATAAGGTGGCCGTCAACGATATCGGCATCGAGATCGACGCGGGCCAGGCTTTCGGCACCGGCCATCACGGCACGACGGCGGGCTGCCTCGAAATGATCGACCGGGTGGTGCGGGCAAGGCCGGTGCGCAATGCGCTCGATCTCGGCACGGGCAGCGGCGTGCTGGCGATCGCCGTGCGCAAGCTGTTGCCGGTGCCGGTGCTGGCGACCGATATCGATCCTGTCGCGACCAAAGTGGCGCAGGAAAACATCCGCCGCAACGGCATTGCTAGCGGCATTGCGGTGCGCACCGCGCCGGGCTTCCATTCCGATGCCTTCTCTCATGCCGGACCGTTCGATCTCATCATCGCCAATATTCTGGCTCGGCCGCTGATCAAGATGGCGCCGCAGCTTGTCACGCATCTGGCGCCGGGCGGCTCGGTGATTCTGTCGGGCATTCTGGCTTCGCAGCGCTGGAAGGTGCTTGCGGCCTATAACGGCGCGAAGCTGCGGCATGTGCGCACCCTCTGGCGCAATGGCTGGGTGACGATTCATCTCGACAAGGCGCGGGTCTGATCCCGCGCCGGAGCCTTTCCAGCAAAAGCGCGTAAGCGTTTTGCGGCCGTCCATTTCCAAAGCCTGAAAAAGCAAAAGGCGGTGCCAGAGGCACCGCCTGCTTTGATCAGTCTGACCTGATCAAACCCCGCGAGCTTGGAGGAGGAGGAGATCGCTCAAGCGGGCTTCTACTGCTCGTTTCGCGTGGTCCGGAGGAGGGAGGAGGAGTGACCGGACCCGCTAGATTTGAGCTGTAGTTCTTTCGAATTGCTTTCGTTTTGTTTCGTTCGAAAGCGTTTCGTTGAGGCGCACTATATTCATTTTCGTTTTGCGAGAAAGACACAATCGCTCATGGGTGCCATGCGGCAGCCGCATGCATTCCATATTCTCCGTTGATATTCAGGTTGACTGAGTACTCGCTTTGCGCGAGGCGCGCCGGAATGGCGGCTCGCATCTTGTTCTCGGCCGGAAACGGGTAGTAAGACAGGCATCTCAAGAATGTCTCAACCGGGAAGGCAGCCATGTTTCAATCGTTCGACGTCACCTCAACGCCGCAATACGGGCGCGAGCGCGTGGAGGCGTTGCGCGCCAGCTTCGATGCGCTTGGCATCGACGCCTTTCTGGTTCCGCGCGCCGACGAGTATCAGGGCGAATACGTGCCCGAATCCTCCGAGCGGCTGGCGTGGCTGACGGGCTTTACCGGCTCGGCGGGCGTGGCGCTGGTCACCCGCGAGGAAGCGGTGGTGTTCGTCGATGGCCGCTACGTCACCCAGCTTGCGCAGCAGGTGGATGGCTCGGTGTTCACCGGCGGCGATCTGGTCGGCGAGCCGCCGCATCTATGGCTGAAGGCGAAGGGCAAGGCCCTGCGGCTCGGCATCGATCCGTGGCTGCATACCGGGGCCGAGGTGAAGCGGCTGGAAAAGGCGCTGGCCGAAACCGGCGGCTCGCTCACGCTGCTGCCGCACAATCCGCTCGACCGGCTGTGGCTCAGCCGTCCGGCCGAGCCGCTGGGGGCGGTGACGATCCAGAACATCGCCGAATCGGGCGTGCTGGCCAAGGATAAGATCGCCGCCATCCAGGCCGATCTGGTGGCGAAGCGGCTGACGGCGGCGCTGATCACCGATCCGTCCTCGGTCGCGTGGATTTTCAACATTCGCGGCCATGACGTGCCGCATACGCCGCATCCGCTCGCCCGCGCCATCATTCCGGCGGGCGGCAAGCCGTTGCTGTTTCTCGACAAGCGCAAGACCGGCATCGAGGCGGAAGCCTATCTGGCGCAGCTTTGCGTGCAGCAGGCGCCCTCGAAGCTGGAAGCGGCGCTGGCCGTCATCGCCGGGGAAGGCGGGCGGGTTCTCATCGATCCCGACCTGACGCCGTTCGCGCTGCTCGATCTCATCCGCGCCCGGGGCGGCGAGACCGTCGAGGGCAACGATCCGACCAAGCTGCCGCGCGCCTGCAAGAATCTGGTGGAGCTGAACGGCTCGGCGGCGGCGCATCTGCAAGACGGCGCGGCGATGGTGGAATTTCTCTGCTGGCTGGATGCGGCGGAGCCCGGCTCCATCACCGAAATCGATGCCGCGAAGAAGCTGGAAGCGGTGCGCGCCAGCACCGGCCAGTCGATGCAGAACCCGCTCAAGGATATTTCCTTCGACACCATCGCGGGCGCGGGCGAGCATGCGGCCATCATGCATTACCGGGTGACGACCGAGAGCAACCGCCGCATCGATGGCGGCGAGCTGTTCCTGATCGATTCCGGGGCGCAGTATATCAACGGCACCACCGATATCACCCGCACCGTCGGCGTCGGCGTGGTGGATCATGAACGGAAGAAATTCTTCACGCTGGTCCTCAAGGGTATGATCGCCATTTCCACGGCGCGCTTTCCCAAGGGCACGCGCGGCTGCGATCTCGATCCGCTGGCGCGCATCAATCTGTGGAAGGCGGGCGCGGATTTCGCCCATGGCACCGGCCATGGCGTCGGCTCCTATCTGTCGGTGCATGAGGGGCCGCAGCGGATTTCGCGGCTGTCGACGCAGGAGCTTCTGCCGGGCATGATCCTCTCGAACGAGCCCGGCTATTATCGCCCCGGCAGCTTCGGCATCCGCATCGAGAACCTGCTCTATGTGCGCGAGCTGGAGCCGGTGGAGGGCGGCGACTTGCCGATGTACAGCTTCGAGACGCTGACCTATTGCCCGATCGACCGCACGCTGATCCTGACCGAGCTGATGACGCGGGAGGAAATCGAGTGGCTTGATGCCTATCACGAGAAGACGCGAAACGAATTGATGCCGCTGATCGCGGAGCAGGCGGCGCGTGACTGGCTGGCGGAGGCGACGAAGCCTCTGTGAATTGGAGTAGAGGGCGATCGCATCTGGAATTTGCCCCTCACCCTAACCCTCTCCCCGCAAGCGGGGAGAGGGGACCTGCCCTACGAATAGCTATTATTCTGAGGAAAACGGAGCGGCATATCTCCCTCTCCCCGCCTGCGGGGAGAAGGTCGCGGCAGCGGGATGAGGGGCAATTCATAGGCAGTTGCCCAGGAGCAGAGGGCGAGGCGGCGCATGGCGCTGCCCGCATTCCGCCTACATGTACTGGCGGCAGATCATCACGACGGCCCAGCCGGTGATCAGGATCGGGATCGCCGAAAAGCGAATGCTGGCAATCAGCGCGGCGGCCATGGCCAGCTTGACGTCGATGCCGCCTGCGTAAAAGGCGGGGGCGACCAGCGTGGTCAGCACGGCGGCGGGCACGGCGTTGAGCGCCGCATCGAGGCGCGGCGGAATGCTGCTCATGCGGTTCATCAGCAGATAGCCGCCGATGCGCGTTGCGAAAGTGGCGATGGCGCAGACGACGATCAGCGCCACCATGTTCGGATCGAACCAGCCGTTCATGCTCCGCCCTCCGCTGCCTGCGCCTTTGCTTCCGCCTTGGCCGGTGCCGGGGGCAGAAGTGCTGCAAGGATGACGCCCGCCAGCGCGCCGATGCTGACATGCCAGGGCGAGCCGATGAATTCAAAGGCGAGGATGGAGGTGACGGCGCTCACGGTGACGATGGGCAGGTAGTTCGCCGTCTTGCGGAAGGACAGCACCAGCGCCATGAAATAGATCGGCAGCAGCACGTCGATGCCGATGCTCTTGGGATCGCCGATCAGGCGGCCCGACAGCGCGCCCACCGCCGTCAGCATCACCCATGGCACGAAGATCATCGCGCCGAACCCCATATACCATGCGAAGCTCAGACCGGCGCGGCTTTCGGCGCGCTGCACGCTCTGGGCGAATTGCGGATCGGTCAGCAGATGGAAGCCCAGCAGTTTCTGCGGCAGCGTGAAATGCCGGATATATTTCGTCAGCGCCGCCGAATAGAGGATGTGGCGGAAATTCACCGCCAGCACCGACAGAACGATCAGCCAAGGCTGCACCTTGTGGCCGAACAGTTCGATGCCGACGAGCTGGCTGGCGCCCGCGAAGACGATGGCGCTCATCAGTGTCGCCTCGGCGACCGTCTGGCCATTGGCGACGGCAACCGCGCCGAACAGCACCGCGAAGGGGGCGGCGGACGCCATCACCGGAAAGGCGCCGCGCAAGCCTTCCGTGAATTCCGAGTTGTTCATAAGCCTGCCTTCGTGAATACAGGCCCGCAATACTGCCTATGCCTGCGCGCATCAATGCAGTTCGATTTATGGATCGATGCATTTTTCTGAAGCATGGGCAGGCGGGCCTGATGCCGGGCCTAACTCTTCGGCTTGAACGTATGTTCCTCGGCGGGGAAGCTGCGGGCCTTCACCTCGGCGGCATAATCCGCCGCCGCCTGCGAGACGAGGGGGCCGAGTTCGGCGAAATGCTTGACGAAGCGCGGCTTGAAATCGTTGAACAGGCCGAGCATGTCGTCGGATACGAGGATCTGCCCGTCGCAGGCGGGAGACGCGCCGATGCCGATGGCGGGAACGGCCACCTTGCCGGTGATCTCCCGCGCCAGCGGCTCCACCGTGCCTTCGATGACCATGGCGAAGGCGCCCGCTTCGGCGATGGCCGCGGCGTCGCGGCGCACCTTGTCGCTCTCCTTGCCGGACCGCCCGACCGAGCGGAAACCGCCGGTGGCGCTGACCTGCTGCGGCATCAGCCCGACATGGCCGAACACCGGAATGCCCCGCGCCACCAGAAAGGCCACCGTCTCAGCCATTTCCTCGCCGCCTTCCAGCTTCACGCCGTCGCAGCCGCATTCCATCATGATGC
>JBDHTA010000102.1:0-15025 GCA_039808465.1 Rhizobiaceae bacterium
AACCAGATAAATCCATATCCAGCCAAGAGCGGTACACCGTAAACAGTCACGCTAATTCACTCACGCAAATCAACGCCGTCCACGTCTCTCTTTCTTCTACATATCCAACTTGTCAAAGAACTGAAGAAGACCAAAATCTCCTTCAAAATCAACGCCAGATCAAAACAAAAGCCTCAATCCAACCACCAAAGCGCAACAATCCGCCGCCAGAAGCAGCGCCGTCCGCCGATGAACAGGCTTATAGAACTACACGCCCCAAAACGTCAACCGAAAATCGACAAGATTTGTCGAAAATCTTCCAAGCGACTGAAATTGATGGATAATTTACGTCATCGGGCTGTCATGGCAGCCTGAAACCGGCAAAATCCGCGTTTCAGGAGCAATCGGCGCCTGCCTTTATATGAAAACGCTGCTCTGCCGTTACAAGGGCGCATACTATATGAAGGCGCCATTCACCGCAGTTCCGATAAGAGCCTTATCCGTGACCATATCCCTGCCCAGCCTGCCCGTTTCACCGGTTTTGCCCGAGATCGCCAAAGCGCTCGCGGAAAGCGGCCGCGCCGTGCTGTCGGCGCCGCCGGGAGCGGGCAAGACGACGCTGGTGCCGCTTGCATTGCTGGGAGAAAGCTGGCGCGGCGACGGGCGCATCATTCTGCTGGAGCCGCGGCGGCTGGCGGCGCGGGCGGCGGCGAGCCGGATGGCGGCGCTGCTGGGGGAGCAGGTGGGCGACACCGTCGGCTACCGGATGCGGCTCGACAGCCGCATCTCGGCCAAGACCCGGATCGAGGTGGTAACGGAAGGCGTTTTTGCCCGCATGATTCTCGATGATCCGGAACTGGCGGGTGTTGCGGCGGTGATTTTCGATGAATTCCACGAGCGTTCGCTGGATGCGGATTTCGGGCTGGCCTTGGCGCTCGACGTTCGTTCGGCGCTGCGTGACGATTTGCGGATTCTGGTGATGTCGGCGACGCTCGATGTCGAGCGGGTGGCGGTGCTGCTCGACCGGCCGCCGGTCATCGAAAGCCAGGGGCGCAGCTTTCCGGTCGAGATTCGCCATCAGGAAAGACCGGCGGGCGAGCCGGTGTGGGAAACCATGGCGCGGGTGATTCGCGCCGCGCATCGGGATGAAGGCGGTTCGATCCTCGCCTTTCTGCCGGGGCAATCGGAAATCCTGCGCACGGCGGAATTGCTGGAAGGCCGCCTCGGCCCCGAAACGATCATCGCGCCGCTTTACGGAAACCTGTCGCAAGCCGAGCAGGATGCGGCGATCCGGCCCGCGCCTGACGGGCGGCGCAAGGTGGTGCTTGCCACCTCCATCGCCGAAACCTCGATCACCATCGACGGCGTGCGGCTGGTTATCGATAGCGGCTTGCAGCGCCTGCCGGTGTTCGAGCCTGCAACCGGCATTACCCGGCTGGAAACCGTGCGCGTGTCTCGCGCCTCCGCCGACCAGCGGGCGGGCCGCGCCGGGCGCACTGGGCCGGGCATCGCGATCCGGCTCTGGCATTCGGGGCAGACGGCGGCGCTGCCCGCCTTCACGCCGCCGCAGATTCTCTCCAGCGATCTTTCGGCACTGGCGCTCGATCTGGCGCATTGGGGCGTGCAGGATGCGGCGAGCCTCGGCTTCATCGATCCGCCGCCCGCCGCGGCGCTGGCGGAAGCGCGCGCTCTTTTGAAGCAACTGGGCGCTCTGGACGATTCGCTGGCGCTGACGCCGCAGGGGCGAAAAATGCGCGACATGGCTCTGCCGCCGCGCCTTGCCGCCATGGTGCTGAAGGCGGCGGATGAGGGCATGGCGCGGGATGCCGCCCTGCTTGCCGTGATGCTGACGGAACAGGGCGCGGGCGGCAACAGCCTCGATCTGGAGGAGCGGCTGCGGCGGTTCCGCGCCGACCGGGGCAGCCGGGCCGAGGCGGCGCGCAAGCTGGCGGCACGATTGGCGGCGCAGGCGGGCGTCAGGGGCGGAAGCGCCTCCGGCCCCTCGGCGCTCCCCGGCCCGCTGCTGCTGCATGCCTTTCCGGACCGGATCGCCTTTCAGCGCGGCGGGCGCGGGCGCTATGTGATGGCGAACGGGCGCGGCGCGGAACTGCCGGAAACCGAGCGGCTGGCGGCAAGCCCGCTGCTGGTGGTGGCGGATCTGACCGGCCGCGCCGCGCAGGCGCGCATTCTGGCGGCCGCGGAGGTGTCACGCGAGGATATCGAGGCGCATCTGCCGGGCGCGATTTGTCAGGAAGAACAGAGCTTCTTCGACAAAGCCTCGCGGCAGGCGCGGGCGCGGCGAGTGACGCGGCTCGGCGCCATCGTGTTCGACGAATCACCGCTTGCGCGGCCGAAGGGCGAGGCGCTTGCGCGCGCGCTGGCGGAGGGCGTGCGCGAACTCGGGCTTTCCGTGCTACCCTTCGGCAAGGAGGCGGCGCAACTGCGCGACCGCATCGGCTTCCTGCACCGCGACAGCGGCGAACCCTGGCCGGATATGAGCGACGCGGCGCTGCTGGCTGCCCTCGAAACATGGTTCGTGCCGTTTCAGGGGCAGGCACGCGGCCTTGACGATATCTCCGCCGCCAGCCTGACGGAAGGGCTGATGGCGCTGCTGCCGCATGGCGCGCAACGCGATCTCACCCGCCTTGCCCCCACGCATTTCGAGGCGCCGACCGGCCAGCGCCATCCCATCCGCTATGACGGCGAGGAGCCGGTTCTGTCGATCCGGGTGCAGGAATTGTTCGGCCTGAAAACCCACCCGGCCATCGGGGCCGAGCGCAGGCCGCTGCTGCTGGAACTGGTTTCGCCCGCGCACCGGCCGATCCAGACGACGCGGGATCTGCCCGGCTTCTGGGCGGGATCGTGGAAGGATGTGCGCGCCGAAATGCGCGGCCGCTATCCGCGCCATCCCTGGCCGGACAATCCGGCCGAGGCCGCGCCCACGACACGCGCCAAGCCGCGTGGTACATGAAAGCTCCAGCAATCCTTGGACGAGACAGCGGGCATGGCCGAACAGCATTCCTCCCATCACCACACCAGCCGTTACCTGCGCCTGCAAACGCTGATCTGGCTGCGCTGGCTCGCCGTGATCGGGCAGGCCGTGACGGTGCTGATCGTCGCCTTCTGGCTGCAATTTCCGCTTCCAGTGCTGGCCTGCGCGCTGCTGATCGGAGCGCTGGCGCTGGTGAACGCGGTGCTGGCGCTGCGCTATCCGCCGACCTACCGGCTGGAGCCCGCCGCCGCCTTCGCCCTGCTCGGCATCGACCTGATCCAGCTCAGCGCCCTGCTTTATCTCACCGGCGGGCTGGCGAACCCGTTCGCGCCGCTGGTCTGCGTGCCCGTCATCATTTCCTTCGCCTCGCAGCCGCTGCGCTACAGCCTGGCGCTGATCGGCTTCGCGCTGGCGGCAACGACGCTGCTGGCCTTTTCGCCCTTTCCGTTGCCCTGGTATTTAGACCGGGAAATGTCGGTGCATGTGGTGTTGCAGCTTGGCGTGTGGAGCGCCATCGTCTCGACCATGGCCTTTGCCGCCTTTTATGTGCATCGCGTTTCGAACGAGGCGCGGCAGCTTTCCGATGCGCTGTCGGCGACCGAGCTGGTGTTGCAGCGCGAGCAGCATCTGTCGCAGCTCGACGGGCTGGCGGCGGCGGCGGCGCATGAACTCGGCACGCCGCTGGCCACCATCACCCTCGTCGCCAAGGAAATGGAGCGCGAACTCGGGGACGACGAGCGCTTCGGCGAGGACGTGCACCTGCTGCGCAGCCAGAGCGAGCGCTGCCGCGATATCCTGCGCCGCCTCACCACTTTGTCTTCCGGCGACGAGGCGCATATGCGGCTGCTGCCGCTCTCCTCGCTGATGGAGGAGGTGATCGCGCCGCATCGCGAATTCGGCATCAGGCTGGAGCTGGTGGAAAAAAGCGGCCGCGCCGGGGAGCCGGTCGGAAAACGCAATCCCGGCATCATCTACGGCCTTGGCAATCTCATCGAGAACGCGGTGGATTACGCCCGCTCGAAAGTCACCGTGACGGTGACGCACGATCCGCAGGAGGTGTCCGTCACCATCGAGGACGATGGCGAGGGCTATGCGCCGGATATTCTGGCGCGCATCGGCGAGCCCTATGTCACCTCGCGGCCGCGGCAGGATACGGCGGGCGGGCTCGGGCTCGGGCTGTTCATCGCCAAGACGCTGCTGGAGCGTTCGGGCGCGCGCCTGACCTTTTCCAACAATGCGGGCGCGCGCGTTCGCATCGTCTGGCCGCGCGCGCTGATGGATGAGGGCAACAAAACGCTTTACGCTCAGGATTGAAGCGGCGATAAGCTAATTAAAGACATGAACCCGCAAGGCGCGAGGACGATGACCGAAAAGATGCCAGCGACGCCCGGGCCTGATGGCACCGGCCCCGATCACGAGGATATCGGCCCCGATCCGACGCTGCTGATCGTGGATGACGACGCGCCGTTCCTGCGCCGTCTGGCGCGGGCGATGGAAACACGCGGCTTTGCCGTCGAAACCGCCGAATCGGTGGCCGAGGGCATCGCCAAATCCCGCGCCCGGCCGCCGAAATACGCCGTGGTCGACCTGCGGCTGACCGATGGCAACGGCCTCGACGTGATCGAGGCGATCCGCCAGCAGCGCGAGGATACCCGCATCATCATGCTGACCGGCTACGGCAATATCGCGACCGCCGTGACGGCGGTGAAGCTCGGCGCGCTGGATTACCTTGCCAAGCCCGCCGATGCCGACGAAATCTTCGCCGCCCTGACCCAGAAGCCGGGCGAGCGCGCCGAGCTGCCGGAAAACCCGATGTCGGCCGACCGGGTGCGCTGGGAGCATATCCAGCGCGTCTACGAAATGTGCGAGCGCAACGTTTCCGAGACGGCGCGGCGGCTGAACATGCACCGGCGCACGCTGCAACGCATTCTCGCCAAGCGCGCCCCGAAATAAATCAGGCCAGGGGCTTGCCCGCCGCCCATTCCGCCAGCAGCAGGCGCTCGGCGGCGGCGCGGCCGAAGCTCAGCGTCACCGCCTTGCGGGTGGCGGGCGGCAGGCGATGCTCGGGCGCATCGCGCAGCAGATGCGCGCCGTAACCGTCGGAGAGAAACAGCCCGCATTCTTCCGGGAAGATATCGAGCGGCACATCCTTGTGGGTGGCGAAGAACAGCCGGTCGCAATGCTGGCGGTATTCCGGCCATTTGCGGTCGACGCGGAAATCCTCGATCGAGGATTTGATCTCGACGATCCAGATCTCGCCCTTTTCGGAAATCGCGATCAGGTCGGCGCGCCGCCCGCTCGACAGCGGCAGCTCCGGCAGCACCGACAGGCGCATCTCCCGCATCAGGATCTGCACGCCCCGGCGCACCATCATGGCGCGCTCCGACTGGCGGCCATCGATTAACGGATTGTTATTGTAAACGGAAACAATCGTCACTGGATAAGGTTTTCTCCATCCCGCGCCCTGTTGCAAAAAAACCATGGGCTTCTAATTTGCGCGGCGGATTGAGTTTGCGGCACGGCGGCAGCTTGCAAAGGCAAATTTAATCGAAAATAAACCATAATCAACGATGGTTCGAAAGAACCTCCGATTCAGCAGCAGTTTTTTAAGAGAATTCGATGCGCCTCCGCACTGCTATGACCGCGCTTGGCCTGGCGGCGACCCTCGCCCTGGCCGGATGCTCCACCACCAAAGACGCCGCCAGGGACGAAAAGCCCGGCAAGACGGCCAAGATCGAAAAGACCGCGAAAGCCGCCAGGCCTGAAGACGCCGACAAGACCGAGGTCAAGCGGATCGAGACCGCCGAACTGTTCGACGATGCCTATGGCACGGTTACCGATGCGGGCTACACCCTGCCCGCCATTCCCGTGCAGAAGGTCAAGCCGCAGTTCCGCCGCCAGATCGTCAGCTACAGCACCAGCGAGCGCCCCGGCACCATCATCGTCAACACCCGCGAACGCCATCTCTATTACGTGATGCCGGGCGGCAAGGCGATGCGCTACGGCATCGGCGTCGGCAAGCAGGGCTTTGCCTGGGCGGGCGAAGCCTATGTGGCCTGGAAGCAGGAATGGCCGACCTGGCATCCGCCGAAGGAAATGGCGCAGCGCCGTCCCGAAATCGCCCGCTATGTCGAGGCGGGCATGGGTCCGGGCCTGACCAATCCGCTCGGCGCCCGCGCCATGTATCTCTTCAACGAGAAGGGTCAGGACACGCTGTTCCGCCTGCACGGCACGCCGGAATGGGCTTCCATCGGCACCGCCGCCTCCTCGGGCTGCATCCGCCTGATGAACCAGGATATCATCGACCTCTACAAGCGCGTGCGCCCCGGCCGCACCTCCAAGGTCATCGTGATCCAATAAGGATTGCATGCGATAAAATCGTGAAAGGCCGGTGGATCGCTCCACCGGCCTTTTGCATTGCGCGCTATATTTCATGCATGCGGCTTATGCGGCGCTCTTTGCCTTCAACTCCAGGCGGCGGCGGTGCAGCACCGGCTCGGTGTAGCCGTTCGGCTGCTCGCGGCCCTTGAGCACCAGTTCGAGCGCCGCCTGAAACGCCACCGACCCATCGAAATCCGGGGCCATCGGGCGGTAGAGCGGATCACTGGCATTCTGGCCGTCCACGACCTTGGCCATGCGCTTCATCGTCTCGGCGATCTGCGCCTCGGTGACGATGCCGTGATGCAGCCAGTTGGCCATGTGCTGCGCGGAAATGCGCAGCGTGGCGCGGTCTTCCATCAGGCCGATATTGTTGATGTCGGGCACCTTGGAGCAGCCGACGCCCTGATCGATCCAGCGCACCACATAACCGAGAATGCCCTGCGCGTTGTTGTCGAGTTCGCGCTGGATTTCCTCCGGCGTCCAGTTGGGGCGCGAGGCGACCGGCACCGAAAGGATATCGGAGAGTTTCGCGCGGGCGCGGTCCTTCAGGCCCTGCTGCACGCGGGCGACATTGATGCGGTGGTAATGGGTGGCGTGCAGGGTCGCCGCCGTCGGCGAGGGAACCCAGGCGGTGTTGGCGCCCGCCTTCGGATGCGCGATCTTCTGCTCCAGCATCGCCGCCATCAGATCCGGCATCGCCCACATGCCCTTGCCGATCTGCGCGTGACCGGACAGGCCGCATTCCAGCCCGATATCGACGTTCCAGTTTTCATAGGCGGCTATCCATGCCGCCTGCTTCATGTCGCCCTTGCGAATCATCGGGCCCGCTTCCATCGAGGTGTGGATTTCGTCGCCGGTGCGATCGAGGAAGCCGGTGTTGATGAAGACGACGCGCTCCTTGGCGGCGCGGATGCATTCCTTGAGGTTGACCGTGGTGCGGCGCTCCTCGTCCATGATGCCCATCTTGATGGTGTTGCGCGCCATGCCCAGCGCATCCTCGACGCGGGCAAAGATTTCGCTGGCGAAGGCCACTTCCTCGGGGCCGTGCATCTTCGGCTTGACCACATACATGGAGCCGGTGCGGGAATTCCTGCGCCGCCCGTTCGGGCCGATATCATAGAGCGCGATCAGCGCCGTCACCATGGCGTCCATGATGCCCTCGGGCACGTCGCGGCCGTCGCGGTCGAGGATCGCCGGATTGGTCATCAGATGCCCGACATTGCGCACCAGCATCAGCGAGCGGCATTTCGCCTCGAAGGTGGAGCCGTCGGGGGCGGTGTAATCGAGATCCGGATTGAGTTTACGGGTAAACGTCTTGCCGTTCTTGGAAACCTCTTCCGTCAGGTCGCCGCGCATCAGGCCAAGCCAGTTGCGATAGACCGTCACCTTGTCCTCAGCATCGACGGCGGCCACCGAATCCTCACAGTCCATGATGGTGGTGATCGCCGATTCCAGCCAGACATCCGAGATATGGGCGGGATCGGCGGCGCCGATCGGCGTCGTGGCGTCGATCAGGATTTCTGTGTGAATGCCGTTCTTGCGGAACAGAATCTGCGAAGGCGCGGCGGCTTCGCCGAGATAACCGGCAAACTGCGCCGGATCGGCCATGGCGATCACGCTCCCGTCATGGCCGCGAATCACCAGCACGCCGTTCTCCACGGCGAAGCTCTTCACCTCGGTCCATTTCGCGTCGGCGAGCGGCACGCTTTCGTCGAGAAAGGCGCGCGCCCAGGCGATGACCTTTTCGCCGCGCCGGGGATTGTAGCCCTTGCCTTTTTCGGCGCCGTCATCCTCGGGAATGGCGTCGGTGCCGTAAAGCGCATCGTAGAGCGAGCCCCAGCGGGCATTGGCGGCGTTCAGCGCGTAGCGGGCGTTCATCACCGGCACGACGAGCTGCGGCCCGGCGATGGAGGCGATTTCCGGATCGACATTTTCAATGCTGACGCTGAAATCGTCGCCTTCCGGCAGCAGGTAGCCGATCTGGCGCAGGAAAGCCTGATAGGCGTCGAGGTCCGTCGGCGCGCCATTGGCGCGGTACCAGTCATCGATCTTCGCCTGCAATTCGTCGCGCTTCGCCAGAAGCTCGCGGTTGCGTGGGCCAAGGTCGTGGACGATGGCCGAGAAGCTTTCGAAAAAATGCGCCGCGTCGACGCCGGTGCCGGGCAGCGCCTCATTCACCAGAAAATCATGCAGGGCGGCGTCGATGGACAATCCGGCTTTTTCGATTCGGCTCACGGGTCTCTACTCCTTGCGTCTTGGTTCGGCGGAGAATGCGTCCTCTGGCATTCCCCGTCAATTCAGCAAGGATAAGAAAGATTTTTGCCTTTCCGGAAAAAGTCAGTGGTGCGCGATGCGCGGCCTGCCGCTGGCGGTGGCGATGAAGCGCGCCTCGATCAGCTTGCGCTGGCCCCTGATCTCGGGAGCGTCGACTTCTTCGGCAAGGTTCACCACCGGCTCGTCGGCGCCGTTCTGGCGGGCCTGCGCCAAGGCCGCATCGGCGGCGCGGCTCCGGGCGAGCGAAAAAGCCTCGTCCTCGGAAAACAGCCGCACGGAAGCGCCCGCGCCGGTAACGACGAAGATTTCATCCTCCGGCATGGTGACGAAGACGGAAACGCTGGCCCGCACCTGCCCCACCACCGCGCCGATGGCGTTGGCGACATCGGCATCCGCGGGGATAGCCGATTCGGTGGTAAGAAATTCGGCAATCGCCGGGTAATAGACCGGGGCGGAGGCGCCGAGCCCGATCAGCGGCCGGTCGAGCGACACGGCGAAACGGACGATGCCGGGGGTGCGCTTCAGGGCGCGGTCGATGCTTTGCGAGCGGGCCGGATCGATATCGCCTGCGCCGTCATCGGCAAGGCAGGCGGCGAGAATCACCTCGCCCGACTGGCGGGTGAGCCGGGCGACGATGCGGCCCGCCAGCTTTTCCGGCGTTTCGGCAATCGGCTTGCCGCTGCCGTCCTTGATGCGCATGGCAAGCTCCAGCCCGAGACGAGCGGCCTCGCCATTCCATTGCGACTGGCGGCCGAGCACATGCATGGCGTCCGAAGGGGTGACGCCGCACAGATGCACCAGCCCCCGCGCGACCAGCCGGTCGAGCGTCGCCCGCTGCGGTGTCGAGGTCAGCAGATCCTCCAGCGCCACCGGCACGGAGCCGATGCGGGAAAACAGCGTCTGTTCCATGCCCTGAAGCCCGGCGGCGAGGTGATCGGGAACGCCGGTGCGCACGGCGAATCGCCCGTCGTAACGGCCGATATGCGGCGCGCGCTTCTGCTTTTCCAGCACCGAGATCACCGCATCGCCATGCTGGGCGGCCAGCAGGCTGAGCGGCAGCAGGCGGCGCGGCCCGAGCGTCAGGCTGGAGGCAAGGCCGCGATCGCTGATATGCACTTCCGAATCGCCACCGAGGCCGTAGGTGCGCATGGCGACCGCCTCGACCATGGTGCGATAGCCGCCGACCACGGCGCCTTCGGCATCGAGGCGCGGGCGGCCCTTGTCGAGCACGGCGACATCGGTGGTGGTGCCGCCGATATCGGAGACGACGCCATCGTCGAGCCCGGTCAGGTAGCGCGCGCCGACAAGGCTGGCGGCGGGGCCGGACAGAATGGTTTCGATGGGGCGGATTTTCGCTTCGCTGGCGGCGATCAGCGCGCCGTCGCCGCGCACCACCATCATCGGCGCATCGATGCCGTGGCGCTGGATGAAATCCTCGCAGGCGCCGACCAGCCGGTCGATCATCGACACGAGGCGGGCGTTCAGCAGGGTCGTCAGTGCCCGGCGCGGGCCGCCGAGCTTCGAGGACAATTCATGGCTACAGGTGACCGGCAGATGCGAAACCTCGCGGATGCGGTCGCGCACGCGGATTTCGTGAGAAGGATTGCGCACGGCGAAATAACCGGCGACGGCAAAGGAGGAGACGGTTTTCGCCAGTTCCGGCAGCGCCGCATCCAGCGCATCCATGTCCAGCAGCGTCTCGTTGCCATGCACGTCATGGCCGCCCGGCACGAAGATCACCGGATCGTTGCCGAGCGCCTCGGCCAGCCCGTCGCGTTTCAGATCCTCCGGGCCGAAGCCGATCATCACCAGACCGGCGCGGCCGCCCTGCCCTTCCACCAGCGCATTGGTGGCGAGCGTGGTCGACAGCGACACGAGGCCGATGGCCGAGACCGGCACCGCCTTTTCCGACAGCACGGCATTCACCGCCCCGGCGATGCCGACCGACAGGTCATGGCGGGTGGTCAGCGATTTCGCCTTGGCGACGACCCCTTCGGTTTCGTTGAAAAGCACCGCATCGGTATAGGTGCCGCCGGTATCGATGCCGAGCATGTATTGGGAGGTCACGCGACTGCCATCCTGTCAGAACCAGATCGTTTTCTACGCTGTTAGGCCAAGGCAAGGATATCCGGCAAGCGGCAAATCACGGCGAAGACGCGCATCTGGAACGTTTCCGCATTTCCGGACGCAAAACCGCTTCACACTTTTGCTGGAAATGCTCCAGGCTGATAATTTCACGTGAAACACTTCAAGCCTGCCGTTCGGTAACCTTCATCGGCAGGCCATGGGCGGGCTGGGTCGTCAGTTTCTGCACCGGCCAGGGGTTTGTATCCGGCGTCAGGTCGAAGCGGAAGCGATGCATCAGCACGGCAAGCGCTATCACCGCCTCCTGAAGCGCGAAGGTCGCCCCGATGCACACACGCGGCCCCGCGCCGAACGGCAGGAACTGGAAGCGGCCGATGCCGCCCCGGTTTTCCGGCAGGAAGCGTTCCGGCATGAAGGCCCGCGGCTTTTCCCAATAGAGTTCGTGGCGATGCAGCGTCCACGGCATGACGAGCACGGTGACGCCGGGCGCGATATCGAGCCGCCTGCCATCCGGGGTGGTCCAGCTATCCGGGCCGATGGCGGCGCGGTTGATCGACGGCGCGGGCGGATAGAGCCGCAAGGCCTCCTCGAAGGCGGCGCGCACATGCGGCATCTTTTCCAGCCATGCCACCGGCTCCGCGCCGCTCGTCAGCACCCGGCCGATCTCTTCCTCCATCACCTGCCGGAAATCCGGCGTGTTGGCGACGCAATAAAGCGTCCATGCCAGGGCGCGGGCGGTGGTCTCGTGGCCCGCGCCGATAAAGGTGAGGATATTGTCCTCGATCTCATCCATGGTCAGGCCGCCGGGCCGGGCCTGTTCGAGCAGCAGCGTCAGGAAATCATTGGGAACGCCAGCGCGGTCCCTCGCCATCTTCTCCTGCCGGATCGCCATGGTGCGGGACACGATGGCGCGGAATTTTTCCAGCACCCGGCGCCCGCCGATGCGGGTGAAACGCGGCACCCAGGAGGGGGCGCGCAGCAGATCCATGGGATCGACGCGGCCCATGCGATGCAGCAGCCGGTCGACGTCATCGGCGAAATTATCGGTTTCGGTGGCGATCTCGCCGGAAAACAGCGTGTCGGAGAGAATGGCGAAGGCAAGCTCGGTCATGTCGACGGAGAGATCGTGAACGCCGCCGCCCTCGTATTTGCGCGCGTAAAGCTCGGCCTGGCGCAGCATCTGCCCGGCGAAGCCCTGCGCGTGGCGGGGCGTGAACACCGGGGCCATGGCCTTGCGCGAGCGCTTCCACACCTCGCCCTCGGCCGTCAGCAGCCCGTCGCGCAGGATCGGCCGGAGGATAAGCTGGCGGATCTCCGACATCTGGTAATTGGCGGCATTGTCGACCAGCACATGCCGGATCAGGCCGGGATCGTTGACGATCAGCGTGCGTTCGCGAAAGAATTTCGTCTCGATCCATGGCAGCGTGTAGGACGGCTCGCCCCACAACTCCAGCGGATTGCGCATGACGGTGCGGATGATTTCCAGCCGCGACGGCGGCACCGTGCGCGGCGTCGGCGCGGGCGGTTCGAAGGGGCGGGTGCGCATATCCATGGGAATCAGCCTTTCCTCACGCGGTCAGCCGATCCGCCGGACAAGGTTCAGAGCAGGGATTTCAGCTCATCCAGCTTGTCGTTGATCAGCCAGCCGTAATAATTCTCTTCCGGCCAGACGGTCTGCCCGCCTGCATTCTTGGCCGCCAGCGCCCGGGCGCGGGCTTTCGAGTTGCCGATATTGTAAAGGGTCGCGGTGATGCCGGGGTTCCGCGAAATATCCATTCCGGCGATCGAACGGTAATCGTCGATGGAGCGGCGGATGATCGCCGCCGTAAAGGCCAGCGACAGATCCGGGTCCATGATGGCGCGGTAGACGCCGCCCGCATCGTTCTCGTCCAGCTTCGCCACGCCGGAGGTGCGCGACACCATATCCGACAGCATCAGCGCCGTCAGCGGATTGACCTGTCCCAGCCCAAACGTCTGCCCGGCATAGAAGGGCTGGAAGAAGACGGCGCTGAAGCGGTTGTTCGGAAAGCTTTTAGCCCCGACGCGCTTGCCGCGGAACGCGCTGTCCCAGACATCCTCGCGGCAGGTCCACAGCGTGTAGGAATCGCCCTTGCAGCGGGAAAATTCCGGGCGGGCGACGAAATCGGCAATCGATTCGCCGTCATAGGCGAAGCGGAAGCTGTTGCCCGCATAGGACGCCGCCTTGACGTAATAGGATTGCAGCCGGTCATAGGCGTCGACATTATAGGTATGCTCGCCGACCAGCGCGCCGACGATATGGATGGGATCGATGCCGTAGGCGCTTGCCGTCGACTTGATCTTGGCGATCAGCTTCTTGTCGGAGGCAAGCAGGTCGCGGACCTTCTCGTATTTCTGGTCGAAGCTGGTCTTGCCCGCCTTGGTGCGGCGCTTGGAGGCGCCGGGAATATCCGGCTGCTCGGCATTGCGGTTTCCGGCCGGCACGGTCGCGGCATGGGCCATGACCGGCGCCAGAAGCGCGCAGGAGATCAGCAGGGAAAATACGAAGCGCCGCATGTCAGCCTTCCTTCAGCGGTGCCGATCCATCGGGCAAGGCCGCCGCCAGCAAGGCGCGGAACACGGATCGGAAATGTCGAGCAAGCCGGGCCTTTCCATACGGATATCGCGCCCCCCTGTCGAGTGCCGTTCGGCAACGGTGGCGGCGCTTCACGCGATTATGAAGCGTGAAACACCGTTTCTCGTGGGTAGTCCCCCCTCTGCCTGCCGGCATCTCCCCCGCAAGGGGGAGAAAGCTGGAGGCTTGCTTTTCCTTCGATCTTTGAATGCCGGGAGGACGGCAGGCTCAAGTCCCTCCCCCTTGCGGGAGGGATTAGGGAGGGGTCTTACAATATAAACCGCGACAGGTCGGTGTTGCGGGCAAGGTCGCCGACATGCTCGCGCACATAGGCTTCATCGATCGTCACCGTCTGGCCGCCCTTGTCGGGCGCGTTGAACGAAATCTCGTCCAGCACCCGCTCCATCACGGTTTGCAGGCGGCGCGCGCCGATATTCTCGACGGAGCTGTTGAGATGCACGGCGACATCGGCCAGCGCGTCGATGGCGTCCTCGGTGAAGTCGAGCGTCAGTTCCTCGGTGCCCATCAGCGCGATATATTGCCGGATGAGGCTTGCCTCGGTTTCCGTCAGGATGCGGCGGAAGTCTTCGCGGGTCAGCGGCTTCAATTCGACGCGGATCGGCAGGCGGCCCTGCAATTCCGGCAGCAGATCCGAAGGTTTCGCCACATGGAAGGCGCCCGAGGCGATGAACAGGATGTGATCCGTCTTCACCGGCCCGTATTTGGTCGAAACCGTCGTTCCCTCCACCAGCGGCAGCAGGTCGCGCTGCACGCCCTCGCGGGAAACGCCCGCCCCCATGCCGCCATCGCGGGCGGCGATCTTGTCGATTTCGTCGAGGAAGACGATGCCGTCGTTTTCGACGGAGCGCACCGCCTCGCGGCTGATCGCCTCATTGTCGATCAGCTTGTCGGATTCATCGCGGATCAGCTCCTTGTAGCTATCGCGCACCGTGGTCTTCACCCGCTTGGTGCGCCCGCCCAGGGCCTTGCCGAACATATCCGACAGGTTCAGCACGCCGATATTGGCGCCCGGCATGCCCGGAATCTCGAAGCCCGGCATGCCGCCGCCGGTCTCGGCGATCTCGATCTCGATTTCCTTGTCGTCCAGTTGGCCGTCGCGCAGCTTCTTGCGGAAGCTGTCGCGGGTGGCGGGCGAGGCGGTGGAGCCGACCAGCGCATCCAGCACGCGCTCCTCGGCGCTGGCATGGGCCTTGGCCTGCACCTCAGCGCGCTTCCTGTCGCGCACCAGGGCGATGCCGATTTCCACGAGATCGCGGATGATCTGCTCGACATCACGGCCGACATAGCCGACCTCGGTGAATTTCGTCGCCTCGACCTTGATGAAGGGCGCGCCCGCGAGTTTCGCCAGACGCCGCGAAATCTCGGTCTTGCCGACACCGGTGGGGCCGATCATCAGGATGTTCTTCGGCATTACCTCGTCGCGCAGATCCGCATCGAGCTGCTGGCGGCGCCAGCGGTTGCGCAGCGCAATCGCCACGGCGCGCTTGGCCTCATGCTGGCCGATGATGAAACGGTCGAGTTCCGACACGATCTCGCGGGGGGAAAATGTGGTCATGACAGTCTATCTCCTGCGATCCCTAAAGCGGCAATCGCATCAAAACAAAATGCGTTATTCGGCGTCGAGCGTTTCGACCACCAGATTGTGATTGGTATAGACGCAGATATCGGCGGCGATATCCAGCGCCTTGCGGGCGATGTCC
>JBDHTA010000103.1:0-14640 GCA_039808465.1 Rhizobiaceae bacterium
CGGGCTTGCCGCCGTCACGCCGATGACGGCGGGCGCCGGTCCGATGCAGCCGTTCGAAAGGCAGGGTGAACCGTCGTGAAGACGAAAGCGGGACATTGGCTGAAAGCCTGCATCGTCATTCTCATGGCTTTCCTGCTTGCCATTCCGCTCGGCTATGGTGAGGCGCAGGCGCAGGAGCGCCGTTCCCTGTTCCAGCTTCTGTTCGGCGCGAAACCGCGCGCCGAGCCGCAGGTGCCGATCTGGGACCAGCCGGTCAAGAAGGTTCGCCCCCGCCCCCGCAAGAAACCGGCCGCCGCCACCGTCGCGGCGGCGCCAGCCGCTCCCGCCATCGAAAAGGCCGCGGATGCCCGCAGGATTCTGGTGGTCGGCGATTTTCTGGCCATCGGCCTTGGCGACGGCCTCGACGCCACCTTTGCCAGCGCCGCCGATATCGTGATCGAAACCCGCGGGCAGGTCGCTTCCGGTCTGGTGCGCGAGGATCATTACAACTGGCAGGAAAAGCTTCCCGCCGCTCTCGACGAGATCAAACCGGCGATGGTGGTGGTGATGATCGGCGCCAACGACCGCCAGCAGATGGTGATCGGCGCCACCCGCGAAAAATTCCGCACCCAGGACTGGCTGGACGAATATACCGCGCGCGCGGCAAAGCTGGCCGGGGCGGTGCGCAGCCGCAACATTCCGCTCGTCTGGGTCGGCCTGCCCGCCTTCCAGTCGCCGTCGATGACGGCGGATGCCGTGCAGTTCAACGGCATCTACCGCGCCGAGGTGGAAAAGGCGGGCGGCGAGTTCATCGATATCTGGGACGGTTTCGTGGACGCGAACGGCAAATTCGTGATCACCGGCTCCGATGTCAACGGCCAGCAGGTGCGCCTGCGCGGCGGCGATGGCGTCAATCTGACCAAGGCTGGCCGCCGCAAGGTGGCCTTCTACGCGGAAAAATCGGTGAAGCGGCTGCTCGGCGGCGCGCAGCCGGAACATCTCGCCCGCCTCGACGCCAGCAACCTGCCCGATCTCCTCAACCTGCCGCCCGCCGAGCAGGTGAAGATCGTGCGCACCCCGCCGATCAGCCTGATGGACCCGGAACTGGATGGCGGCAAGGAATTGCTGGGCGCGGCCCCGGTACGTTCGGCTGCCGACACCTCCGCCCGCACCCTGCTGGTGGAACGCGGCGAGGTGGAAACCCCGCCTGCCGGGCGCATCGACGATTACCGGTTGACGAAATAGGCGGCCTCTTCAAGCAAGCATCAAAGCGTTGCCCGGCCTCAGTTTCACCCTCTGCTTTTTCATAACGCGGGAGATGAGGACGATTCCACGGCTCGATGCTCCCGGCAATCGCCGTGTATTTTACGACAAGAAAACCGCCCCCAACAGATGCGTTGAAGGCGGTTTCCTCAGGCCAATGCCGTATTCCGCTAAAGCTGCCGATCAACGCGGCAGAACCGTCGCGCCCATCAGCGCCTCATCGATAGCGCGGGCCGCCTGGCGGCCCTCACGGATCGCCCAGACCACCAGCGACTGGCCGCGCCGCACATCGCCCGCCGCCCAGAGCCTGTCCACCGAAGTCTTGTAGTCGCGTTCGTTGGCAACGACGTTGGTGGAGCCGCGCCGGTCGGTGGAAAGCGTCAGCTTGCCTTCCATCTCCTTGAGAACGCTGGTTCCGAACGGGCCGCGAAAACCGATGGCGATGAAGGCGAGATCGGCCTTGATGACGAATTCCGTGCCGGAGATCGGCTTGCGGCGCTCATCCACCTGACAGCATTTGACACCGGTCAGATGCCCGTCCTCATCGCCGACGAATTCCAGCGTCGCCACCTGAAACTCGCGGATCGCGCCTTCGGCCTGAGACGATGACGTGCGCATCTTCGTCGCCCAGAACGGCCAGACGGCGAGCTTGTCTTCCTTTTCCGGCGGCTGCGGGCGGATATCGAGCTGGGTGACCTTCACCGCGCCCTGACGGAAGGCGGTGCCGACGCAGTCGGAAGCGGTATCGCCGCCGCCGACGACGACGACATGCTTGCCACCCGCCACGATCGGATCGGAGGGCCAACCGGCGCTGTCGATGTTTTCGCGGCCGACGCGGCGGTTCTGCTGCACCAGATAGGGCATGGCATCATGCACGCCCGAGAACTCGACGCCGGGAATGCCCGCCTCGCGCGGGGTTTCCGAGCCGCCGCAATAGAGCACGGCGTCATGATCGGCGAGAAGCTGCTCGACCTTGATATCGACGCCGACATTGACGCCGCAATGGAAGGTGACGCCCTCGCCCTTCATCTGCTCGACGCGGCGGTCGATGAAGTTCTTCTCCATCTTGAAATCCGGAATGCCGTAGCGCAACAGCCCGCCAGCCTTGGATTCGCGCTCATAGAGATGCACCTCGTGCCCGGCGCGGCCAAGCTGCTGCGCCGCCGCCATGCCCGCAGGCCCCGAGCCGATGATCGCCACCTTCTTGCCGGTATGAACGGTAGCGGGCTGCGGCACGATGAAGCCGAGTTCATAGGCCTTGTCGGCGATGCCCTGCTCGACGGTCTTGATCGAAACCGGCATGTCCTCGAGATTCAGCGTGCAGGCCTCCTCGCAAGGGGCGGGGCAGACGCGGCCGGTGAACTCCGGGAAATTGTTGGTGGAATGCAGATTGCGGATTGCCTGCTCCCAGTTGCCGCTATAGACCAGATCGTTCCAGTCGGGGATCTGGTTGTGGACCGGACAACCCGTCGGCCCGTGGCAATAGGGAATGCCGCAATCCATGCAGCGCGCCGCCTGCTTCTGCACTTCCTGATCGGTCATCGGAATGGTGAATTCGCGGAAATGGCGGATGCGGTCGGACGCCGGCTGATACTTCGCCACCTGCCGGTCGATTTCCAGAAAACCAGTTACCTTGCCCATAATCGTCCTCAATTCGTAAAGCTGGAGAGTAAGAAGGAAGCGCGGCTCATTCGGCCGCGACACCCATCCGCATCCGCTCCATGTCTTCCAGAGCGCGACGATATTCGACCGGCATCACCTTGCGGAATTTCGGGCGGTAATCGTTCCAGTGGTCGAGGATTTCCTTGGCCCGTTTCGAACCGGTGTAATGCATATGGTTCGAAATGAGCTGGTAGAGACGCTCCTCGTCATGGCGCGTCATGTCCTCGGACACGTCGACGCGGCCCTTGTGCATGAGGTCGCCGCCGTGATGATGCAGCTTCTCCAGCATGTCGTCCTCTTCCGGCACCGGCTCCAGCTCGACCATCGCCATGTTGCAGCGGCTGGCGAAATTGCCCGCTTCGTCCAGCACATAGGCGACGCCGCCCGACATGCCCGCCGCGAAGTTGCGGCCGGTTTCGCCGAGAACCACGACGACGCCGCCAGTCATGTATTCGCAGCCATGGTCGCCCACGCCCTCGACAACCGCGACAGCGCCGGAATTGCGCACCGCGAAGCGCTCGCCCGCCACGCCGTTGAAGTAGCATTCACCCGCAATCGCGCCATACATGACGGTATTGCCGACGATGATCGACTTTTCCGCGACGACGCGGGATTCGGCGGGCGGACGCACGATGATCTTGCCGCCGGACAGGCCCTTGCCGACATAATCGTTGCCGTCGCCGACGAGATCGAAGGTGATGCCGCGCGCAAGGAAGGCCGCGAAAGACTGGCCCGCCGTGCCCTTCAGGGTCACGGAAATGGTGTCGTCCTTCAGCCCTTTGTGGCCGAAGCGCCTGGCGACTTCGCCCGACAGCATCGCGCCCGCCGAGCGGTCGACATTCTTGATGTCGACTTCGATGGCAACCGGCTTGCGCTCGGTCAGCGCGGGCATGGCCTGCTCGATCAGCCCGCGATCGAGCACGTCGCCGATCGGATGCTCCTGCCGCTTGGTCCAGCAGGTCTCGG
Source organism: Rhizobiaceae bacterium (assembly GCA_039808465.1). Taxonomy (GTDB): domain Bacteria; phylum Pseudomonadota; class Alphaproteobacteria; order Rhizobiales; family Rhizobiaceae; genus Metarhizobium. Next base: position 3,871 of record JBDHTA010000103.1, read on the forward strand.
CCTTGTCCGCCTCGACCTTGTGGAAGATACGGCTGAAATCCAGCCCCTTCGCCTTCCAGTGGGCGAGCATGTCGTCCTTTTCCAGCAGTTCGGATGCGCCGATGATCTCGTCCAGCTTGCGCACGCCGAGCGAGGCGAGGATCTCGCGCACTTCCTCGGCCACGAAGAAGAAGTAGTTGACCACATGCTCCGGCGCGCCCTTGAAACGCTTGCGCAGCACCGGATCCTGCGTGGCGACACCCACCGGACAGGTGTTGAGATGGCATTTGCGCATCATGATGCAGCCCGCCGCAATCAGCGGCGCGGTGGCGAAACCGAATTCATCGGCCCCGAGCAGCGCGCCGATGATGACGTCGCGGCCGGTCTTCAAGCCGCCATCCACCTGAAGCGCGATGCGCGAGCGCAACCCGTTCAGCACCAGCGTCTGCTGCGTCTCGGCAAGGCCGATTTCCCAGGGGGAACCCGCATGCTTGAGCGAAGTCAGCGGCGAAGCGCCGGTGCCGCCGTCGAAACCGGCGATGGTGATATGGTCGGCGCGCGCCTTGGCGACACCGGCGGCCACCGTGCCGACGCCCACTTCCGACACCAGCTTGACGGAGATATCCGAGGCCGGGTTGACGTTCTTGAGGTCGAAGATGAGCTGCGCCAGATCCTCGATGGAATAGATATCGTGATGCGGCGGCGGCGAAATCAGGCCGACGCCCGGCGTCGAGTGGCGGGTCTTGGCGATGGTGGCGTCGACCTTATGGCCGGGCAACTGGCCGCCCTCGCCGGGCTTCGCCCCCTGCGCCACCTTGATTTGCAGCATGTCGGCATTGACGAGATATTCGGTCGTCACCCCGAAGCGGCCGGACGCGATCTGCTTGATAGCGGAGCGTTCCGGATTGGCCGAGCCGTCATGCAGCGGCAGGTAGCGGTCGGCTTCCTCGCCGCCCTCCCCGGTGTTGGACTTGCCGCCGATGCGGTTCATCGCGATTGCCAGCGTCGTATGCGCCTCGCGGCTGATCGAGCCGAAGGACATCGCCCCGGTCGAGAAGCGCTTGACGATGTCGGCGGCGGACTCCACCTCGTCGATGGAAACCGGCTTGCGGCCCGCCGCTTCCGCGGTCTTGATCCTGAACAGCCCGCGAATGGTGTTCATGCGCTGCGCGGAATCGTTCACCAGTTCGGCGAATTCGCGGTAGCGATCCTGCGCATTGCCGCGCACGGCATGTTGCAGCGAGGCGACCGCATCCGGCGTCCACGCATGATCCTCGCCGCGCATGCGGAAGGCATATTCGCCGCCGATATCGAGCGTTCTGGCCAGCAGCGGATCCTTGCCGAAGGCGGCGGCGTGGCGGGCGACGGTCTCGCGGGAGATTTCCTCCAGCCCGATGCCTTCGATGGTGGTGGCGGTGCCGAAGAAATACTTGTCCACCAGTTCCGACGACAGGCCGATGGCGTCAAAAATCTGGCCGCCGCAATAGGACTGGTAGGTGGAAATGCCCATCTTGGACATGACCTTGAGAATGCCCTTGCCGACCGCCTTGATGTAGCGGCTGACGATCTCGCTGGCATCGACTTCCCTCGGAAATTCGCCCTTCGCATGCATGTCGAGCAGCGTATCGAAGGCGAGATAGGGGTTGATCGCTTCGGCGCCATACCCGGCAAGACAGCAGAAATGATGGATTTCACGCGGCTCGCCCGATTCCAGCACGATACCGACCGATGTGCGCAATCCCTTACGGATCAGATGGTGATGCACGGCGGCGGTCGCCAGCAGCGCCGGGATCGCGACGCGGTCCGGCCCGACCTGACGGTCCGACAGCACGATGATGTTGTAGCCGCTGGTGACGGCGGCTTCGGCGCGCTCGCACAGCCGGTCGAGCATTTCCACCATGCCTTCGGCGCCGCGTGAGACGTCATAGGTGAAATCCAGCGTCTTGGTGTCGAAGCGGTCTTCCGTGTGGCCGATGGAGCGGATCTTTTCAAGATCGCCATTGGTCAGGATCGGCTGACGCACTTCCAGCCGCTTGGCATTGGCAAGCCCCTGATGGTCGAGAATGTTCGGGCGCGGGCCGATGAAGGAGACGAGGCTCATCACCAGCTCCTCGCGGATCGGATCGATCGGCGGATTGGTGACCTGCGCGAAGTTCTGCTTGAAATAGGTGTAGAGCAGCTTGGAGCGGCTGGACATCGCCGAAATCGGCGTATCCGTGCCCATGGAGCCGATGGCTTCCTGCCCGGTGGTCGCCATCGGCGACATCAGCAGCCGCGTGTCTTCCTGCGTGTAGCCGAAAGCCTGCTGGCGGTCGAGCAGCGACACGTCGCGGCGCAGCGCCCGCGGCTCCACCGGCTTCAACTCTTCGAGGATCAACTGGGTGCGGTCCACCCATTCGCGGTAGGGATGCTTGGTGGCAAGCTCCGACTTCACCTCGTCGTCGGAAACGATGCGGCCCTTTTCCATGTCGATCAGCAGCATCTTGCCGGGTTGCAGGCGCCACTTCTGCACGATCATCTCTTCCGGCACCGGCAGCACGCCCGCTTCCGACGCCATGATGATGCGGTCGTCGCTGGTGACGAGATAGCGCGCCGGGCGCAACCCGTTACGGTCGAGCGTCGCGCCGATCTGGCGGCCATCGGTGAAGGCCACCGCCGCCGGGCCGTCCCACGGCTCCATCAGCGCCGCGTGGAATTCGTAGAAGGCCTTGCGCTCCGGCGACATCGACTGGTTGCCCGCCCATGCCTCGGGGATCAGCATCATCACCGCATGCGCCAGCGAATAGCCGCCGCGCACCAGGAATTCGAGCGCGTTGTCGAAACAGGCGGTATCCGACTGGCCCTCATAGGAGATCGGCCAGAGCTTCGCGATATCGCTGCCGAACAGCGGCGAGGACACCGAAGCCTGCCGCGCCGCCATCCAGTTGACGTTGGAGCGCAGCGTGTTGATTTCGCCATTATGGGCGACCATGCGGTAGGGATGCGCCAGCTTCCAAGACGGGAAAGTGTTGGTCGAGAAGCGCTGATGCACCAGCGCCACGGCCGATTCGAAGCGCGGATCGGCCAGATCCTTGTAATAGGCGCCGACCTGATAGGCGAGGAACATGCCCTTGTAGACAATGGTGGAGGAGGACAGCGACACCGGATAGAACCCGGTTTCCTGCCCGCCGAACTGATCGTAGATGCGGTTGGAAATCACCTTGCGCACCAGGAAAAGCTGGCGCTCGAACTCGACATTGGTGGCCGCGTCACGGCCCGCGCCGATGAAGACCTGAAGGTGATAGGGTTCGGTCGCGGCAATCTCCGGCGCCTTCGACAGCGAGGAATTGTCGACCGGCACATCGCGGAAGCCGAGGAACTGCTGCCCCTCCTCCGCGATCACATCGACGATCACCTTCTTGAAATGGGCGATCTGCTCCTCGTCCTGCGGCAGAAAGAAATGGCCGACGGCATATTCGCCCGCCTTCGGCAGCGTGATGCCCTTCTTCGCCATTTCCTCGCGGAAGAAGCGGTCGGGAATCTGCACCAGGATGCCCGCGCCGTCGCCCATCAGCGGGTCGGCGCCGACAGCGCCGCGATGCGTCAGGTTTTCGAGGATGAACAGGCCGTCCTGCACGATTTTGTGCGACTTCTGCCCCTTCATATGGGCGATGAAGCCGACGCCGCAGGCATCGTGCTCGTTATAGGGATCGTACAGCCCCTGTTTGCCCGGCAGGCCGGACGGAAAGGCGGGCGTTCGGGCGGCGGCCTTCACGGCGGCTCCGGTCCCTTGCCCAGTCATCTGCGATGGCGCGTTCTTCGACATCTTTTCTCTCCGTTGGCGTGCCCGCGAGCGGGCGGATCGGCGGCTTTTTCCCATGCGCGCCAGACACGACAGGCGCATGACAGCTCTCCAGCATGGCTGCGGCCCCGCGCTGCCCGCGCCGCCAGTGGCGAAAGGCTTTGGGGGTCGATATAGGACAGCAACCCTGTCCTATTTCTCCGGTTCTATGCCAGAAACTTTTCCCCTCCGCAAGAGCCGCATTTCAGAAAATTTGCTCATAGCGCAGGAAGATTGCCCAATAAAAGTGCAGGACGAAATAAAATTACAATATTCCGATCCAAAGTTAAAGATAATTGCCGATTTGACTTTTTGCCGGGAAGCCGCGAAGAGAGTGAAGAGAGCCGGGGCGCGCCGCCCCGGCCCCGTTTTCCGTTTCTTGCACGAGAGCCGCCTTCATGTTTTTCGCGTCCGACAACTGGGCCGGTGCCCATCCCCAGATCTCCGAGCGTCTGTTTCAGGAATCCGGCCGCTTCGCCGCCGCCTATGGCACGAGCGAGGCCGATCTCGCCGTCGAAGCGGCGTTCTGCGATCTCTTCCAGAAAGAGGTGGCGGTGTTTTTCGTGGCGACGGGGACGGCCGCCAATTCGCTGGCGCTCGCCAGCGCCGCGAAGCCCGGCGGCGTCGCCTTCTGCCATAACGAGGCGCATGTGACCGCCGACGAATGCGGCGCGCCGGAATTCCTCTCCGGGGGCCTGCGCCTCGTCAACGTCAACGGCGCGCATGGCAAGATCGACCCGGCCGACCTGCGGGCCAAGATCGGCCGCTATCCGCCGGGCGCCGTGCATCAGGGCCAGCCGACGGCCGTCACCATCACGCAGGCGACCGAAATCGGCACCATCTACGCGCTGGAGGAAATCGAGGCGATCGCCGCCGCCGCCCGCGAGCGCAGCCTGCCGCTGCATATGGACGGCGCCCGCTTCGCCAATGCGCTGGTGACGCTGGATGCCAGCGCCGCCGACATGACCTGGAAGCGCGGGGTCGACATCCTCTCCTTCGGCGGCACCAAGAACGGTTGCTGGTGCGCGGAAGCGCTGGTGTTCTTCGAGCCGAAGATGGCCCGCGAGATGCCCTTCCTGCGCAAGCGCTCGGCCCAGCTTTTCTCGAAATCGCGCTTCATCGCCGCCCAGTTCGACGCCTATCTCAAGGGCGGGCTGTGGCTGGAGCTTGCCCGCCACGCCAATGCCATGGCCGACGAATTGCGCGCCGCCCTTTCCGCTTCCAGCCGCGCGCGGCTGGCCTGGGAAACACAGTCGAACGAGGTCTTCGCCATCGTCAAGGCGGACGCCGCCAGGGCCGCCGAGCGCAACGGCGCGAAATTTTACGATTGGCCGGTGCCGGTGGAAACGCCCGATCTGCTCGACGGCGACGAAATGCTGATTCGCCTCGTCACCAGCTTCGCCACGGAAAAGCAGGATGTCGCCAGCCTGCTCGACTGCCTCGCCTGAGTGAGAGTAACCATGCGCCGCTTCCTGCCCGACACCTTCACCATACTGCTCGTCCTGACCGTCGTTCTGGCAACGATCCTGCCCGCCCATGGCGCCTTTGCCGCATGGTTCGCGGTCGCGACGAAACTGGCCATCGCGCTGCTGTTCTTCCTGCATGGCGCGCGCCTGCCGCGCGATGTGGTGGTGGCGGGCCTGCTGCACTGGCGGCTGCACCTGACGATTCTCGCCTCGACCTTCGTGCTGTTTCCGCTGCTGGGGCTGGCGATCGGCGTGCTGGTGCCGGTGGTGCTGCCCGCCGCGCTCTATACCGGCATCCTGTTTCTCTGCGTGCTGCCGTCGACGGTGCAATCCTCCATCGCCTTTACCTCGATGGCGGGCGGCAATGTGCCGGCGGCGATCTGCGCCGCCTCGGCCTCGAACATCTTCGGCATGTTCCTGACGCCGCTGCTGGTCGGCCTGCTGTTTTCCATCGGCGGCCATGGCGGCGTTTCGATGGAAGCCCTGCAACAGATCCTGCTGCAACTGCTCGCCCCCTTCATCATCGGCCAGATCCTGCAACCATGGATCGGCAACTGGGTGCGCGCCCGCAAGAAGATGCTGATGCCGGTCGATCGCGGCTCGATCCTGATGGTCGTCTATCTCGCCTTCAGCGAGGCGGTGATCGAGGGCATCTGGCACACCTTCACGGCCATGGAGCTTGGCGCGGTGATCGTCATCGATATCGTGCTGCTCGCCATCGTGCTGGCCTTCACCATGTATGGCAGCCGCCTGCTCGGCTTCTCGAAGGAAGACGAAATCGCCATCACCTTCTGCGGCTCGAAGAAGAGCCTCGCCAGCGGCGTGCCGATGGCAAGCGCCATCTTCGCGGGCCAGCCGATCGGCGTCATCGTGCTGCCGCTGATGCTGTTTCACCAGATTCAGCTGATGGCCTGCGCCGTCATCGCCCAGCGCTACGCCAGCCAGCGCGCCCGCGCCGAGGCGGAAACAGCAAGGGCCTGAATGCAAAAAAGGGCGGCGCCCGAAGGCACCGCCCCATGATCCTGACAGATCATCCGGCTTAGTTCACGGATGCCTGCTCGCTGTCCGTCACCTTGGCTTCGATGGTCTTCGGCGCGTCGACCGGCTCGGCCGAAATCGCGATGCGGCGCGGCTTCATGGCTTCCGGAATGTTGCGCAGAAGATCGATGTGAAGCAGGCCGTTCTTCAGCGAAGCCGTGTGCACCTCGACGTGATCGGCAAGCTGGAAGCGGCGCTCGAAGGCGCGCTTGGCAATGCCGCGATAGAGGAATTCGCTGTCGCCAGCGGTTTCATCGGCCTTCTCGCCCTTGACGGTCAGAACATGGGCGCGCGCCTCGATGCTCAGTTCCGTTTCATCGAAACCGGCCACCGCCATGGTGATGCGGTAGGTGTTTTCGCCGGTGCGCTCGATGTTGTAGGGCGGATAGGTCTGGGCCTGCTCCGGCTGGCCGAGGCTGTCCAGCATGGTGAACAGACGGTCGAAACCGACGGTGGAGCGGTAGAGGGGGGAAAAATCGACGTGACGCATGGTGTCCTCCTGTGAGCGACTGTTTGCGGTTGAAGCCCGGCCATCCCGCTTCGGGCAATGGCGGGCCGTTGCTTGCGGACCCTTCCGGCGCCCGCATGGTTCAGATGGGAATGGCATTTTCCGGCTTCAAGAGGCGGTTTCATTTTTCCGCCAGAACAGGATTTAAGACATTGTGCAGGAGCTTGCAGCTAGACTGCCGCGACTGACGGAAGGACATGCCGCATGCAGGCCATGCTTTACGAAACGCCTGACAATCCCGCGCCGGGCAACGCCACGGTGGATTTCTTCACCACCCATGACGGGCTGCGGCTGCGCTACGCCATCTTCCGCTCGGACGTGGCGCCCGCGCGCGGCACCGTCGTTCTGCTGCATGGCCGCAACGAATGCATCGAGAAATATTTCGAGACCATCCGCGATCTCACCGCCATGGGCCTGTGGGTGGCGACCTATGATTTTCGCGGACAGGGCGGCTCGCCGCGCCTGCTGAAAAACCCCGTCAAGGGCCATGTGCGCCGCTTTTCCGATTACGAGCGCGACCTGCAAACCTTCCTCGAAACCGTGGTGCTGCCGGATACGCGCCTGCCCTTCTTCCTGATCGCCCATTCCACCGGCGCGCTGGTAGCGCTGTCGGCCGCGCCCCGCCTCGAAAGCCGCATCGACCGCATGGTGCTGAGCGCGCCCTTTGTCGGCATCGCCCGCGTCAGGATGTCGATGGGCATGATCCGCTTTCTCGCCAATCTCTATTGCCTCACCGGTTTCGGCAGGGTGCCGGTTGGCCGCAACACCGTGAATTTCGGCTTCGAGGACAATCCGCTGACGGCGGATGCCACCCGCTTTGCCCGCAATATCGGCACGCTCACGGCCCATCCGCATCTCGCCATCGGCCTGCCGACGGCGCGCTGGCTACGCGAGGCGGTGACCGCCATTCGCCGCGTCACGGCCCCGGAGCATCTGCGCCGCATCCGCATTCCGACGCTGATTCTCGCGCCGGTGCGCGACGGCGTCATCCCCTATGCCGATCAGGAAAGCCTGTCGCGGGATTTTCGCGCCGCGCAACTGATCCCGATCACCGGGGCGCGCCACGAGATCTTTCAGGAGAAGGATATTTATCGCGCCCAGGCGCTCGCGGCCATCGCCGCCTTCATCCCCGGCAGCGATGCCGAGGAAAAAGGCGCGCCGATGACCTTGGAACAGGTCGAACAGTAAGCCTTACGCCGCCGCCAGCAGCTCCATCGCCTGCGCGTGAACGGCGGCATTGGCCGCGGCGATGACGCTGCCGCCCGCTTCGGCACGCCCGCCCTGCCAGTCGGTCATGATGCCGCCCGCCTGCTCGACGATCGGGATCATCGCCCCGACGTCGTAGGGCTTCAACCCCGTCTCGATCACCAGATCGACATGGCCGGACGCCAGCAGCGCATAGGCGTAGCAATCGGTGCCGTAACGGAACAACCGCACGCGGCTTTCCACCGCCCGGTAGCCGGTTTCCTCCCGGCCCGTGAACATATGCGGCGAGGTGGTGAACAGGATCGCATTGGAAATATCGCCGCAATCGCGGGTGCGGATCTGCCGCTCGCCATCCGGCCCCGAATACCAGGCCGCCTTGCCATCGGCGAAATAGCGCTCGCCGGTAAAGGGCTGGTCCATCATCCCCATGATCGAGCGGCCCTTTTCCTGAAAACCGATCAGCGTGCCCCATACCGGCACCCCGGAAATGAAGGCGCGGGTGCCGTCGATGGGATCGATGACCCAGATATGATCGCGGTCGAGGCCGATATTGTCATGCTCCTCGCCGAGAATGCCATGCCCGGGAAACCGCTCCTGCACGATGGCGCGGATCGCAGCTTCTGCGGCGCGGTCGCCCTCGGTTACCGGGTCGAAACCGCCGTCCTGCTTGTTCACCACATCGAGCCCGGTGCGGAAACGGGGAAGCGTCTCGGCCTTGGCCGCATCGGCCAGCCGGTTGAAGAATGCGCGATCAGGAAGCATGGAAATACCCGGGGTTGGAACATGTTTTATCCTCTTTAGAGCATTTCCCGGAAAAGTGGATACCGGTTTTCCGTCCGGAAACGCGAAAACCTCTGGAGGATCGCCGCCGGGATGGAAATCGCCAATTGCAGCGCCGCCCAGCCATGCGCCTTCGGCATTGCAGCAATATGTCAGAATCATGGCTTGACAATTGTGCAGCGCACAAATAGCCTGACCTTACAGTCCTTTGCAGGGCTGCAAATACCCTCCTTGGGTGTTTCCTCCCAGATTTAACCGCGCTTCAGAGCGCGGTTTTTTTTGAGATCATTCGGCGGCCAGCGCCGCATCGGCGGCATAGAGCGACACGAATTCCGCCATCTGCCGCATGAAGGAGGAGATGGCGGCGGCAATCGCGTCGAATTCCCGCTTCTTCTGCAAGGTGGCCTCGTCCACGTAAAGCGCCCGGCTGATTTCCACCTGGATGGCATGCAGCCCGCGCCCCGGCCGCCCGTAATGCTCGGTGATGAAGCCGCCCGCATAGGGCTTGTTGCGCACGGCGGAAAAGCCGAGATTTTCGAGAATATCGATGGCGGCGCGCGAAAGATCGGCGGAAGCGCTGGTGCCGTAACGGTCCCCGATGATGAAATCGGGCCTGAGATTGCTGCCCGCCACGCGGATATTGCCGGGCATGGAATGACAATCGATCAGCACGCCGAAACCGAATTGCACATGGGTTTTCGCAATCAGGCGGCGCAGGCAGGCGTGATAGGGTTTGTAGATGCTCTCGATCCGCTCCAGCCCCTCCTCGACGCTGAGGCGGCGGGTGTAGATCTCCATGTTTTCGGCGACGATGCGCGGAATGGTGCCGAGCCCGCCCGCCACCCGCACCGAGCCGATATTGGCAAACGGCGGCAGCGGCCCGTCGAACATGCGCGGATCGAGTTCGTAAGGCTCGCGGTTGACGTCGATATAGGCGCGGGGAAAATGCGCCATCAAGAGCGGCGCGCCGAGATCGACGGCGGAGGCGAACAGTTCGTCGACATAATGATCTTCCGAGCGCCGCAGCGAGGACGGGTCGAGCCGGGAGCGCTCGACAAAGGCGGCCGGATAACGCCTTCCGCTATGCGGTGAGTTGAAAACGAACGGAATTTGCTGAAATTCGGGCTCCCGGACTTCGAAAAGGTCGCATTCGCGTAGGCCTGCGTGCATCGGGTCTCTTTTTCGCCTTTACCATGCCACAAAGTTGGTGCTTCGCAGATGTTGCCAGTTGCCTGCGGGCAAGTCCATATAAAGTATGACGCAAAGAGCGGTAACGATTTTCCGTCCGCCCGATGCGCAAAGAAGCAGGCAGCCGGGGCATTTGCGGTTTCGACACCGGGGGCTCCAAAAATTCGCGTCCGTTGCAGAGCCGGATTCACGGGAAATTTACCCGGTCTCCTTACCGTGCTCAGCGGGCAAACTTGTAGCAGTGAATGAAGTAACGGTTCCATTTTCATGAGTCAGAAAATCCTTCTCGCCGAAGACGACAACGACATGCGCCGCTTTCTGGTGAAGGCGCTGGAAAAGGCAGGCTACAAGGTCGCGTCCTTCGACAATGGCGCCAGCGCCTACGACCGGCTGCGCGAGGAACCCTTCTCCCTGCTGCTGACCGACATCGTGATGCCGGAAATGGACGGCATCGAGCTGGCGCGCCGCGCCACCGAACTCGATCCGGACCTGAAGGTGATGTTCATCACCGGCTTCGCGGCGGTTGCCCTGAACCCCGATTCGAAGGCGCCGAAGGATGCCAAGGTGCTTTCCAAGCCGTTCCACCTGCGCGATCTGGTCGACGAGGTGAACAAGCTGCTTGCGGCGTGAACGGACGAAACCCGGCAAATAAAGGGTTTTGAAAAAACTTTTCAAAAAGCGGAAAAAACCATTTGACTGACGAACCGCTTTTATGATGTATGCGCCTCATCGGATGGGCGTGTAGCTCAGCGGGAGAGCACTACGTTGACATCGTAGGGGTCACA
>JBDHTA010000104.1:0-14620 GCA_039808465.1 Rhizobiaceae bacterium
CTGGGATATTTCGCCAGCACCGCGCCGAGCGCCTGCAACTGCGCCTCGCTATAGACCGCGCCGGATGGATTGCCCGGCATGTTCAGGAACAGCCAGCGGGTCTTTTCCGTCAGCGCCGCTTCCAGCACCTCGGGCGTCAGGCGGAAGCCGCTGTCGGCCGGGCAGGCTGGCGTGACCGGCACGCCGCCGAACAGCTTGACCATTTCCGGATAGGACACGAAGTAAGGCGCGGGCAGGATCGCCTCGTCGTCCTCCTCCAGCGTCGCCATCAGCGCGTTGAAGATGATCTGCTTGGCCCCATTGGCAACCGCGATCTCGTCGATGGCGTAGTCGAGGCCGTTTTCCCGTTTGAACTTGGCAGCGATCGCCTTGCGCAGCTCCGCCGTGCCGAGCGAGGCGGTGTAGAGCATGCGCTCCCGGCGCGCCGCCGCGAAGGCCGCCTCGGTGATGTGGGCGGGGGCCGGGAAATCCGGTTCGCCGAGACCGAGGTCGATGACGTCGATCCCGGTTGCCGCGAGTTCCTTTGCCGCCTGCGAGACGGCCATGGAGGCGGATGGTTTGACTGCGGAAAGCCGGGTTGCGATATGGCTCATTGCTTCTTCTCCGTCACGTAACCTTTGGACAGGTCTTCGGCTTTGGCTTCGGCCGAACGCTCGGCCGGGCTTCCGAAGCCGCCGCCGCCCGGCAGTTCCAGCACCAGCCTGCGGCCAGCGGGCACATGCTGCCAGCCCTTCGGGCGCAGCTTCGTGCCGTCGTCCAGCCTTGCCGAGCCGGGCGCGCCATCCTCGCCGCCATCGCGCCCGCGCGGGGGCGTCGCGATGCGGTCGAACATCGCCGAGAAATCGAATTCATGGCCTTCGGCGGGTGCGATCTCGATGATCTGGCCAAGGCCGCCGCGATATTTGCCCGCGCCGCCGGAATCCGGGCGCAGCTCCTTGCGCCAGACGACGATGGGGCCGGTATGCTCGGTCGCCTCGATCGGCATGGTGTGGACGCCGGAGGGGAAGGCGGTCGAGGACAGGCCGTCGATGCCGGGACGCGCGCCCATGCCGCCCGAATTGAACATCAGCACCTCGGCGCGGCGGCCGGACGAACCGGCAACCGGGCGGGCGGAAATATGGATGTTCCACAGCGCTGCCGCGCCTTCGGCGAGAATCTGGCCGGGCAGCGCCTTGGCCAGCGCGCCGAGAACCAGATCCGGCACCATATGGCCGATGACATGGCGCACCGAGACCGGGGCCGGACGTTCGGCGTTGAGGATATTGGTGGGCGACGACACGTTGAAGACGGCAAGCGAGGCCGCATTGTTGGGAATATCCGGCGCCACCACGCATTTCAGCGCGTAGCAGGCGTAGGCCTTGGTATAGATCAGCGGCACGTTGATGCCCCAGCGGCTCATCGCGTCGGTGCCGGAGAAATCGACATTGACACCCGTATCGGTGATCGACACTTCGGCGGCGAGCCGGATCGGCTCGTCATAACCGTCGGTCAGCATCTCGTTCGTCCACGATCCCTTCGGCAAGCCCGCGATGCGATCCATCGTCGCCGTGTGGGTGCGCGACAGGATGAAATCGCCGAGCGTGTCGAGATTACCGTAGCCGACCTCGTCCAGCATCTCGATCAGCCGCTTGTGGCCGACATCGTTGCAGGCGGCGAGCGAGAAGAAATCGCCGATCACCTGGTTCGGCTCGCGCACGTTGAGGCGCAGGATCTTCAGCAGATCCCGGTTCACCACGCCGCGCTCGGCGAATTTCATGATCGGGATCTGGATGCCTTCCTCGTAGACCGACTTGCCGTCCGCCCCGAAGCCACGCCCGCCGACATCGACCACATGCGCCGTGCAGGCGAAGAAGCCGATCAGCTCGTCGCCCTTGAAGGAGGGCGAGACCATGGTGATGTCGTGCAGGTGGCCGGTGCCCTTCCACGGGTCGTTGGTGACGTAGGTGTCACCCGGATACATTTCCTCGCGGGGGATTTCGGCGATGAAGTGCAGAACCGCCTCGGCCATGGTGTTGACGTGGCCGGGCGTGCCGGTGACGGCCTGCGCCAGCATTTCCCCCTTGGCGTTGTAAACGCCCGCCGACAGGTCGCCCGCCTCGCGGACGGAGGTGGAGAAGGCGGTGCGCAGCAGGGTCAGCGCCTGTTCCTCGACCACCGAGATCAGGCGGTTCCACATGACCTGCATGCGAATTTCATTGATATCGCTCATGATCAGTGCCCCTTGCGCACGAGAAGGATGGTGCCGTCGACCTGGATGACGGCATCGAACGGCGAGGTGACGATGGTGGAGGTTTCCCGCTCCACGATGACGGCGGGGCCGGTAACCCGCGCGCCCGGCGACAGCGTGTCACGCGGCACGATCGCGGTTTCCAGCGCCTTGCCGGAGGCGGGGTCGAAAACGGCCCTCACCGCAGGCGCCTGCGCTGCGGTTCCCTCCGTTTGCAGGGCGAAGCGCTCGCCTTCGGGGCGGACGTCCTGCGCCTTCACCGACCAGGTGACGAATTCGATTTCCGGCCCTTCGACGGCGCGGCCGAAGAACTGGGCGTAGCGTTCCTTGAAGGCCGCCTCGATCATCGCCGTATCGGCCTGCGTGAAGGCGCGGTCGGGCAGCGCCACCGGGATTTCCCAGCCCTGCCCCGCATAACGCATGAAGGCGGTGATCTCGCGCAGGATCGCCCCGTCGGTTCCGGCGCGCACGAAGCCCTCGGCGGTCGCCTTCAGCTCGTCGAGCATGGCGTTGATCGACCCGGCGTCGAATTTCGACAGGCCCATGATGCGGGAGGCGAGCGCCTCATAGCCGAAGGGCGCCTTCAGGAAACCGATGGCCGAGCCGACGCCCGCGCCCTGCGGAATGAGGCACTGGCTGACGCCGAGCTTCTCGCAGAGACGGGCGGCGTGCAGGGGCGCGGCGCCCCCGAAGGCGATCATGATGTTTTCCGAGATGTTCTTGCCGTTTTCGACCGCATGCACGCGGGCCGCATTGGCCATGTTCTCGTCCACCACCTCGACGATGCCGAAGGCGGCGGCTTCGGGGGAAAGCTTCAGCTTTTCACCGACATCGCGCGCGATCGCCGCATTCGCGTTGTCGACGGAAAGCCTGATCTTGCCGCCCGCGAAATTATCGGGATCGAGCTTGCCGAGCACGAGATCGGCGTCGGTGATCGCCGGGCGCTCGCCGCCGCGCTGGTAGCAGGCCGGGCCGGGCTCCGAAGCGGCCGATTCAGGGCCAGCCTGAATGCGGCCCATGGCGTCGACCCAGGCAATGGAACCGCCGCCCGCGCCGATCTCGATCATCTCGATCACCGGAATGGAGATCGGCATGCCCGAGCCCTTGCAGAAGCGGTAGGTGCGGGCGACCTCGAAGGTGCGCGCCGTATGCGGCTGGTAATCTTCGATCAGGCAGATTTTCGCGGTGGTGCCGCCCATGTCGTAGGATACGACGCGATCGAGGCTGAAACGGCGGGCGATGTCGGCGGCGAAGATCGCCCCGCCCGCCGGACCCGATTCCACGAGACGAACCGGAAATTCCGACGCCGTCTCCACCGAGATCAGCCCGCCGCCCGAATGGATCATGAAGACCGGGCATTCCGCGCCCATCTCCTTCAGCCGCACTTGCAGGCGCGACAGGTAATCGGCCATCTGCGGGCGCACATAGGCATTGGCGCAAACCGTGTTGAACCGCTCGAACTCGCGCATCTGCGGCGAGACTTCCGAGGAGATCGAAATTGGGATCGAGAGTTTTCTCGACAGGATTTCGCGGGCGCGGGCCTCATGCGCCGGGTTCATGTAGGAATGGATGAAGCCGATGGCGACGGCCCCGAAGCCGCGTTCGGCGATGACATCGGCCAGCGCCTCCAGCGCCGCCTCGTCCAGCGGCTGAAGCTCCCTGCCCTGCGCATCGATGCGGCCCCTGACCGGAAAGCGGTCCTCACGCGGGATCAGCGGCTTCGGCAGCACCAGCCCGAGATCGTATTGCTCGAAGCGGTTTTCCGTGCGCATCTCGATGACGTCGCGAAACCCTTCGGTGGTGATCAGCGCGGTCCGCGCCCCCCGGCGCTCGATGAGCGCGTTGGTGGCGAGCGTCGTGCCGTGGATGACGATGCCGATATCCTTCGCCGCGATGCCCGCATCGGCGGTGACGATGTCGATGCCATCGAGGATCGCCTGTTCCGGTGCGGAATAATTCGTCAGCACCTTCGTCGAAAACAGCTTGCCCCCCACGTCGAGCGCAATGTCGGTAAAGGTGCCGCCGATATCGGCGCCGAGGCGGATGTCGTGACGCTGTGTCATGCAGTTTCCTTTGCAGAAAGGGCGGCCTTGCGCATTTGGCTCAAGGTTTGGCGCGGGGTCAACGCCTCCGGAGAAATCACGAGGTCAAGAAGGGCGCCGGTCTTCGACGCCCGGGCGCGCTCGAAGGCGTCCGCGAAGTCCACTGTCGCTTCCACGCGCTCGGCATGGAAGCCGTAGGACTTCGCCAGCGCCACGAAATCGGGGTTGACCATCGTGGTGCCGGACACGCGTTCCGGGTAATGCCGCTCCTGATGGGCGCGGATCGTGCCGTAGATGCCGTTATTGATAAGCAGGATGATCGGCTGCGCGCCGTGCTGGAGGGCGGTGGCCAGCTCCTGACAATTCATCTGGAAATCGCCGTCACCGGCAAAGCAGACCACGGTGCGTTCGGGATGGGCGACCTTGGCCGCCACCGCCGCCGGAACGCCATAGCCCATCGCGCCCGATTGCGGCGCGAGAAGGCGCGCCTTCGGCCCGAACCTGAAGAACTTGTTGGGCCAGACCGTGAAATTGCCCGCGCCGTTGGTGAGAATCACATCCTCGGGCAGAATATCGTTCAGGAGCGCGGTGACCTTGCCCATGTCGACCGGCGACGGCAGGTCGGGAAGCTCGAAGCCCTTTTCGTAAGCCGCACGCCCTTTGGCCCGCCATTGCGCCCAATCGCCCCGGACGGGTTCCAGAGCCCCCAGCGCCTCGGCGAAGGCGTTCGGACCGGCATGGATGCCGAGCGCCGGGCGGTAGACCTTGCCGATTTCCAGATCCGAGCCATGGACATGGACGATCTGCTGGCGCGGCTGCGGCACGTCGAACAGCGTATAGCCATCCGTGGAATTTTCCCCGAAGCGGTTGTTGATGGCGAGGATGACATCGGCCTCGCGCAGCAGTTCCTTGACGGAGGCGACCATGCCGACACCGGCTTCGCCGCAGAAAACCGGCGAGGCGTTGTCGTACTGGTCCTGATAGCGGAAGACGGACACGACCGGGATATCGGACGCCTCGGCGAAACGCTGGACGGCCGCCATCGCGCCTTCCGCCCAGTTGCAGCCGCCATAGAGAATGAGGGGGCGCTTGGCGCCTTCCAGCAGGGCGCGCAGGCGCCGCACGGCGGCAGCGGAGGGCGCGGGCTCGGCGATCTCGACGGGGCCGGTGAGCGGCGCAGCACCGGTCAGCGAGGTCAGCATGTCCTCGGGCAGCGCGATCACCACCGGACCGGGGCGGCCGGAAACCGCCAGCGTCCAGGCGCGTGAAAGGATTTCCGGGATGCGATCGGCCTGATCGATCTCGACGGCCCATTTGGCCATGGTGCCGAAGACCGCCCTGTAATCCACCTCCTGAAACGCCTCGCGGCCCTTCATGTCGGTGCCGACCTGCCCGACGAAGAGGATCATCGGCGCGGAATCCTGCATGGCGGTGTGAACGCCGATCGAAGCGTTGGTGGCGCCGGGACCACGGGTCACGAAGCAGATGCCGGGCTGGCCGGTCAGCTTGCCATAGGCGGCGGCCATGAAAGCCGCGCCCCCCTCGTTGCGGCACAGAACATAATCGAGGCGGCCCCCGGTGTCGTGCAGCGCGTCGAGCACCGCGAGATAGCTTTCCCCCGGCACCCCGAAGCTCTTCGCCGCCCCCAGCGCCAAGAGGCACTCGACGAGCAACTGCCCTCCGTTACGTTCCATGACCATGTTCCTGTCGTTCGATGGATTGAGATTGAAAACCGGATGCCGACAGCAGGCCGAGAACCTGCGATCCCAGTTGCTGAAAGGGCGGCCTTCCCGCAGGAAGGCGGTGAACGCAGACGCCGCTGCCGCTGACCTCGTCGGCAAGGGCGCGCGCAAGGCCATCGATGGCGGCGGCGGCCGTGCGCTCGATTGCGCTTTTCGCTTCGCTTTCGCCGGGCGAGAGCATGATGAAAGCGCCGCGCCCGCGCTCCACCATCGACGGCAGGATGGCGCGGGTGACATGCAGCGTGGCGGACAGATTGACTTCGAGCGCCATGTCGATGTCGGCTTCGGCGAGATCGAGAAAGCGGGTTTCCCGCGGCCAGCGCAGCGCCGCATGCACGACGGCTTCGGGCTCCATCGCCTCCACGACGAAGCGGACATAGTCGCGGTCCGTCAGATCCATCGCCAGCGGCACGATGCCGTGTTCGCCGCGCATCTCCTCGAGCGCGACCCGGTCCCGGCCGAGCGCGTGAACGTCCCATCCGTCCTTTGCCAGCGTGGTTGCGATCGCGCGTCCGGGAGCCCGCGTCGCCCCCGTAACAAGTGCTTTCATCATCGCACGATCTCCATGAGGCCAATCAGACGATGCCTGCGGATGCCGGTGCTTGAAACAAAGAAATTGGTGCGCTTAGACAAGTTATTCTTGTTTGCCGCCCGCCACAGGCAGGCATGCGCCCGCAGCGCCCGGCATCATCGCTCCGCCTGCCCCTCCATCGCGATCCGCAACCCCTCCGGCGCGGCATACATCGCCATGTTGCGGCGCGACAGGTCGAGATGGGCGCGGGTCAGGGCTTCGGCGCGATCGGCGTCGTGGTTGGCGATGGCGTCGATGATCTCGTCATGCTGGCGCGAGGCCTCGCGAAGCTCCTCCAGCATCTTCGCGCTGTGCGGCCTGTAGAAAATCTTGGCGATGCGGGCGTGATCGATGGCCAGACGGCGCAGGCTCGGAAGCAGGAAGACGTTGTTGGCGATTTCGCCGATGCGCAGGTGAAACCGGTCATTGCAGAACACCCGGCCATCGATATCGTTGCGGTCGACGGCATCGCGGAAATCGTCCTGGATTTGCCGCAGGCCCGCAATATCGGCCTTGGTGGCGTGCTGGGCGGCCAGCCGCGTCGCCGCCACATAGATCATCGGGGCGATCAGGAAGAAATCGCGAAGGGACTGGTAGCTCATCGCAGCGACGCGCGCGGGCCGGTTGGCTTCGAGTTCGATGAAGCCCTCGCCCGCCAGTTGCCGCATCGCCTCGCGCACGGGCGGCCGCGAAAGACCGAACTCCCCCGCAAGGGCCACTTCGTCCAGCACCGCGCCCGGCGCAAGCCGCATGGTCAGGATGCGCTGGCGCAGGCTGGTGGTGAGGGCGGTTTTCCGGTCACTCCCCGCACCGGCTTCGGCCGGAACCCGATCAACTGGCATGGCACGCTCCAATTCGTTCACGCAATGTCTACAATAGATAGACTTTCCGGCAATCTTCCGCATCCGATCCGAACGGACAGTCGGAACCGGCGCATCGAACACCCGTCATGCCACGATTCTCGCGTAAACCGCCAATATCTTCAAGAGCGCCGCTTTACAGCCTTTTATCTCCGCCGCCAGCGCCGGTTCCGGCTATTTCTCCCGGCAGCCGCAAGCCAATGGCATCGCCTTCGAGCGATTTGACGCCTCCCGTCTATTGACAGTCTATTTCATGTCTATCTATTGTATTATATCCTTCCAAACCCCGGCAGCCGACAGGCCGCGAGGACGAAAACGCGGACCAGCGACCATGACGACCTTTCCCTTTCCCGGCCTGAACCTCGCCATTGCGACCCCCTTCGACGGCGAAGGCCGTATCGATTACGGCAGGCTTGAAGACAATATCGAGCGCTATCTCGCGCTCGGCATGCCCGGCTTCGTGCTTAGTTCCGGCACCGGCATGCATGTCTATCTTTCGCCCGAGGAATCGAAGGAGCTGGTGAAGCGCGGCGCGAAGATCATCGATGGCCGCGCCAAAGTCATCGCCCAGACCTCGGCCCTGCTGACCTCCGATGTGGTGGAGCGCACCCGGTTCGCCGCCGATTGCGGCGCCGATGGCGTCATGGTGCTGCCGCCCTTCTTCGAAGGCCCGACCGACGACGAAAGCATCGTCGCCTTCTATACCGAAGTCGCCGCGGCCGGATTGCCGGTCATCGGCTACAATGTGCCGCATGCCGTCGGCGTGACGGTGACGCCGTCGCTGCTGAGCGAACTCTGCGCCATCCCCAATTTCTGCGCCGTCAAGGATAGCGGCGGCGATCTCGGCAAGCAGGCGTCGCTGATCCGCACCGGCCTGCCGGTGATGAACGGCGCCGACAATCTGGTGCCTTACGCCCTCTTCGCCGGTGTCAGTGGCCTGATCTGGGGCGGGGCGAATTTTGCGCCGCGCACCTGCCTCGCGCTCGTTGCGGCGGCGACATCCGGCCGATGGGACGAGGCGCGCAAAATCTGGTCGGCGCTCGAACCCGCCATGTCGCTGATCTGGGAAGGCGATTATGTGCATTCGGTCTATGCGGCGGCCACCCTCACCGGCTACGGCGCGGGCAATCCGCGCAAGCCGCTGCGGGCCCTGAGCGGGGAGCGGGTGGAGGCGATCCGCGCCGCCCTTGGCCAGCTCGCAGAACTGGAAGCCTGATCCCATGGGCCCGGCCGCCGGAAAGGTGTTTACGGCATCGCGGCTCCCGAAGAATACGGGGGTCTCCGGATGGGTTGCGATGCTTGGCCCCCGAAAGGGCAATCCGCCGCTGCGGGGGCACACCACCGCCGATACCGTCATCATCGGCGGCGGGTTTGCCGGGCTTTCCGCCGCCAGAAGGATTTCCGAGCTTGACCCCGGCCTGAGGGTCGCCGTGCTGGAGGCGGGCGTCATCGGCGAGGCGGCGGCGGGCCGCAATTCCGGCTTCATCATCGACCTGCCGCACGAGGTCTCCTCCGACGATTACGGCGGCGACACCATGACGAAAAGCAGGGAAGCGATCGAGATCAGCCGCACCGCCATCGGCCTTGCCAGCGCAATCGCCGCCGAGCAGGGCTGGGGCCGCGACATCTTCGACCCCTGCGGCCGCTACAGCGTCGCCATCAGCGGCGA
Source organism: Rhizobiaceae bacterium (assembly GCA_039808465.1). GTDB lineage: Bacteria > Pseudomonadota > Alphaproteobacteria > Rhizobiales > Rhizobiaceae > Metarhizobium. The sequence goes on from JBDHTA010000104.1 coordinate 9,112, forward strand.
AGGCGACCGGCATCTGGCCGATTATGCCGGGGATCTGGTCAAGCTCGGCGAGGCGCATCGCCTTCTCAGCCGGAACGAGATTGCCGAGGTGACCGGCTCGGATGCCTATACCTCCGCCCTGTTCACGCCCGGCACGGTGATGGTTCAGCCTGCGGCCTATATTCGCGGCGTGGCGGATTCCCTGCGCGATCCCGTCACGGTCTACGAGCGCACCCCTGCCCTGCAATTCGAAAGCGCGGGCGGCGGCTGGCTGGTCAAGACCCCGCAAGGCTCGATCAGCACCGGCAGGATCGTGCTGGCCAATAACGGGCATGCGGAAAGCTTCGGCTTCTTCAAGCGCGAGCTTCTCCATATCTTCACCTTCGCCTCGATGACGCGGGAATTCGATCCCGGCCGCCTGCCGGGGCAACGCAAATGGGCGGCGACACCGGCGCTGCCCATGGGCACGACCGTCCGGCGGGTTCCGGGTGCGGCGGGCGACCGGATTCTGATCCGCTCGCGCTACACCTATCATCCGGACATCGAGGCCAGCGAAGGCACGCTGAGGCGCGCTGGCGCGCAGCACGGCCGCAAGTTCCGGGCCCGGTTTCCGGGGATCGGCGATATCCCGATGGAATATCGCTGGGCGGGCGCGATGGCGGTGACATGGAATTCGGTTCCGGCTTTCGGCGAAATCGAAAAGGGCGTGTTCGCGGCCTGCGGATGCAACGGCGTCGGCGCGACGAAGGCGACGGCCACCGGCATCGCGGCGGCCGAACTGATGCTCGGGCACGGATCGAGGCTGACCGAAATCTACAGCCGCTTCGACGCGCCGAAACACCTGCCGCCGCAGCCCTTCACCACGATCGGCGCCAGGGCGAACCTGGCATTCCGGGAATGGCGGGCGGGCGCCGAATAACCGGTGTTTCGCGGGCGCGGGCGGGCTCGAACCGCCATATGCTGCGGACCCGGCCGTCAACGCGCATTGCGGGTGTTCGAAATACGGCAAACCCGGATCATCGCCCTCCATGATTTCAAATCGTTGGCCGGATGAAGAAAAGGACTTGTGCGACGATGAAAAATCGCGGAACCCTTGTCTTGAGGGAGGTTGCGGCGCTATCGAAAACGCGCCGCGCCGCCCCATATGCGCACTATCCCCTTGTCCAACCGGTTCTGGAGCTGAAAAATGACCCTAGTCGCGGGATCCAATTCCCTTTCGCACGCTGTCGCCGTCGATCGCGCGCATGTCTGGCATCATCTCAGCCAGCATAAGGCCTATGAAAGCGTCGACCCACGCGTCTTTGTCGAAGGCAAGGGCCTGCGGCTGTGGGACGCCAAGGGCAAGGAATATATCGACGCGGTTTCCGGCGGCGTCTGGACGGTGAATGTCGGCTATGGCCGCGAAAGCATCGCCAACGCCGTGCGCGACCAGCTCGTCAAGCTGAACTATTACGCAGGCGCCGCGGGCACCGTGCCGGGCGCGCTGTTCGCCGAAAAGCTGATCGAGAAGATGCCGGGCCTGACCCGCGTTTACTATTCGAACTCCGGCAGCGAGGCGAACGAGAAGGTCTACAAGATGGTGCGCCAGATCGCGCATCGTCACCATGGCGGCAAGAAATGGAAGATCCTGTTCCGCGAGCGGGATTATCACGGCACGACGCTGGGAACGCTGGCGACCTCCGGCCAGCCGCAGCGCGCCGAGCAGTACGGCCCCTACCCGGACGGTTTCGTGATGGTTCCGCACTGCCTCGAATACCGCAAGCAATGGGATGTCGAGAATTACGGCGAGCGCGCCGCCGACGCCATCGAGGAAGTGATCCTGCGCGAAGGCCCCGACAGCATCGGCTGCCTGGTGCTGGAGCCGGTGACCGCTGGCGGCGGCGTGATCGTGCCGCCCGAAGGCTACTGGCAGCGCGTGCAGGAAATCTGCCGCAAATACGACATCCTGCTGCATATCGACGAGGTGGTCTGCGGCCTGGGCCGCACCGGCACCTGGTTCGGCTACCAGCATTACGGCATCGAGCCGGATTTCGTGACCATGGCCAAGGGCGTCGCCTCGGGCTATGCGGCGATTTCCTGCACCGTGACGACCGAGCGCGTGTTCGAGATGTTCAAGGACGCGCCCGAGGATTCCATGAGCTATTTCCGCGATATCTCCACCTTCGGCGGCTGCACCTCCGGCCCGGTGGCCGCGCTCGAAAACATGCGCATCATCGAGGATGAAGGGCTTCTGGAAAACACCGTGAAGATGGGCGAGCGCTGCCTCGCCAACCTGCATGCCCTCATGGAAAAGCATGCCGTCGTGGGCGACGTGCGCGGCAAGGGCCTTTTCCTCGGCGCCGAGCTGGTTTCGGACCGCGCCACCAAGGAGCCGCTGGATGAAAAGCGCGTTCAGGCGGTGGTGGCCGACTGCCTCTCGCAAGGCGTCATCATCGGCGCCACCAACCGCTCGCTTGCCGGGCTGAACAACACCCTCTGCCTCTCGCCCGCCCTGATCGCCACGGCGGACGACATCGACCGGATCGCCGACGCCATCGACGGCGCCCTGACCCGCGTCATGGCTTGATCATACGCTTCCCCGGCTGGCCCGGCCGGGATCCCTCAGCGGATCCCCGCCGGGCCAGCCGGATTATATTACGGCATACCCTCTGAAGTCAGCGCGCCGATGCGGCATCGGCCGGAAACACTTTGTTCCCGCAGGGACAAAGAAAATGCCTCCAGCCTTCCTGGCCGCCTTGCAATTCCACTCTCCACGATTGGCTCGTATCGACTGCCGCAATAATTCCCTATGGGGCAATCGGCGCAAGGCTGCCGGAAGCCGGCCAGATCAGATTTGCATCGGCCTCGCCGATCGAGCGCAGCCCCATAAGGGCCATCGCCGCCTCGAATTCCGTTTGTAGAATCGTCAGCATATGCGCGACACCCGATAGCCCGCCGACCTGTAGCGCGTGCAGCTGCGGCCTGCCCACCAGCACGGCATCCGCCCCCAGCGCGATGGCCTTCAGAACATCCGTGCCGCGCCGGATTCCTCCATCCAGCAGAACCGGAACACGGCCGCGAATACGCCCGGCAATGCCCGCAAGCACATAAACCGGGGCAGGAACCGTATCCAGAACCCGGCCGCCGTGATTGGAAACGATGATGCCCCGCGCTCCCGCATCCAGCGCCATGGCGGCGTCATCGGGGTGCAGAACGCCCTTCACCAGCACCGGCAGGCTTGTCTGGCCGCATAGCCATTCCAGTGTTTTCCATGTCGGAGCGCCATCGAGAATGCCCTGAAACACCGGGCTTCCGGCACGCATGGGACTATCGCCGCGCGGCTCGCAATCCCTCAGGTTGATGGCCGTGATATCCTGCGGCAGTGCGAAACCCGTGCGCTGCTCCACATTCCTGATGCCGTTGATGGGCGCGTCGGCCGTCAGGACAAGCGCCTTGTAACCGGCATCTTCGGCGCGCCGCACCAGCTTCAGCGTATCCTCCGGCCTGAACTGGCAATAGAGCTGAAACCACAGGGGGGCGCTGGCATGGCGGGCGATCTCTTCCAGCGTGACGCTTGCCTGGGTGCTGACCGTCATCCATGTCCGCGTCATGCCCGCGGCCATGACTGTCGCGATTTCCCCATCGGAGTGCACGAGCTTATGATATGCCGCCGGCGCCAGGATGATCGGATAATCGAGCGGCAGGCCGAACATTTCCGATCGCGCGGTCGCGCCGGACAGATCCCTCAGAATCCGGGGCACCAGCCGGAGAGCATCGAGCGCGGCACGGTTTTCGCGAAAGCTGATGCCATCCGCCGCATAGCCCGAAACATAGGCGCGCACACCGGGGGCTGCGCGCTCGTGAAAATGCCGCTCATAATCCGCAAGGCTGACCGTATCGGCAGGAATCGTCACCGGAAAAAACCGCATGCCAAAGTGCGAAACCGCATCGTGTCAATCTCCATTGCGAACATGAAATGCCGGGGCCGGTTATCCGGACATACCGCGAGACGGGCTTGCCTGACAATCCGCAGACGGGAACAAGGCGACGCGGACGCGTGCTCCTTCCGGCTTTCCGTCTCGTCAATGCCGCCGGGCATCATTGACGGCCTATTCCGCTGCCTTTTCTGTGGCCATCCATGTCGGCGCATTGATGTGCCATCGCCCCGGGAGCACCATGAAGCCACGTCCGGAACCGGAAGCTTACCGCCTCCGGTCCCGGCTTTACAGCAGGAAATACCCCTTCGACATGGTAAGCGCATCGTCAAGATGGATGACGAAGTCGGCCTTGCCGTCACCATTGGTATCCCCGTAGATATAGGTGTCCGACGCCTCCTTGTCATAGCGAAGCTCACCGGCCTTTTTCGAAAACGCCTTCGCGCCGATGAAATTGAACGCATCGTCCTTCGTCGTGGACACATCGGCATCGATGCCCGAAACATCGATCCTGTCGCCGCCCTTGCCATTGAAGTCGAAAATGGTGTCGGTCGCCGTTTTCGTCTTGCCGAGTTCCTTCACCGACTTGAAGATGAACGTGTCCGTCACCGACACCTTCAACGCCTGCGTCGCAGCGAGACCGCCCGCATCGGTTACCTTGACGGTGACATCATAGATATTGTCCTTACCGCTATTCTTCGGCGTCTCGAAGTTCGGGGCTGATTTGAACGACAGCGCGCCCGTCTTCGCATCAATCACGAACAGCGCCTTGTCGGCCCCACCCACAATCGCATAGCTCGACGCGCCCTTCTCCGGATCGGACGCCTTCACCGTCGTTACCGCCGTCTTGTTCTCGGCCAAGCTGATCGCGGCAGATGAGGTCATCGCCGGGGCTTCGTTGACATCGTCACCGACACCTTCAACGCCTGCGTGGCGGCAAAGCCAGCCGCATCCGTCGCCTTGACCGTGACATCGTAGATGTTGTCCTTGCCGCTGTCTTTCGGCGCCTCGAAGTCTGGCGCCGACTCGAACGACAGCGCTCCGGTGTTCCCATCGATGATGAAAAGCGCCTGATCCGCACCGCCAGCGATCGAATACGTCAGCGGGCCTGCCTCTGGAACGGTTGCCGAGACCTTGGTCACTGCGATGGTATTTTCAATGTCACTGATCGAAGCCGTGTCGCCGCCGCCGTCCGAGGTGATCACCGGGGTTTCGCTGACATTCTGGAAATGACGCTGGTAAACGCCCGAGCCAGACCCGTCCTGTCCGTGGGAATACCACGTCACGACCCATGCTCCATCGGCGAGCGCTGTGATCTGAGGAGAACCCTGATAGTTGTTCGTATAGGTGTTGGCCTACATTTCATGGCCGCGCGGACTACCATCCGCATCATAAGCCTGCTGGTAAACACTCTGATCCTAACCGTCCTGCTCGTAGGAACTCCACATTACGACCCACCCGCCATCAGTGAGCGCCGTCATTTGCCTAAAGCCCTAGGGAGGCTCATGATGAGCGATCTTTTCTGGCTTTCGGATGAGGCTTGGTCTGCACTGGAGCCTCATCTTCCAAAGAACCAGCCGGGTGCTCCGCGCGTCGATGACCGGCGCATCATCTCC
>JBDHTA010000105.1:0-14603 GCA_039808465.1 Rhizobiaceae bacterium
CCGCTGGAAGTCTGGCTGCAAAAATACACCTTCCCGCTGGAAGCACGCTTCGCCGATCTCGATTTCGCCCGCGAGGTCTATGGCGAACTGGTGGACGAACTGCTGGCCAACGGCACCACCACGGCGCTCTATTTCGCCACCGTTCACGGCCCCGCCTCGCTGGCGCTGGCGGAAATCTGCAAGGCGAAGGGCCAGCGCGCCCTCGTCGGCAAGGTGGTGATGGACGATGCCGCGCAATGCCCGGATTTCTACCGCGACGCGGACGCCGAAACCGCCCTGCGCGATACACGCGCTTTCATCGAGGCGGTGCGGGCGCTGGATTCCGGCGAGCGGCCGCTGGTGATGCCGGTGATCACGCCGCGCTTCATTCCAAGCTGCACGGATGCGGCGCTGGAAGGGCTCGGCCAGCTGGCGCGGGAATACGGTTGCCATGTGCAGACCCATTGCTCCGAAAGCGACTGGGCCAAGGCGTTCGTGGAAGACCGCTTCGGCAAAACCGATGCCGCGAGCCTCGACGGTTTCGGGCTGCTGACCCGCACCACCATTCTCGCCCATTCGAATTTCATCAACGAGGCGGATATGGATCTGATCGAGGAGCGCGGGGCCGGGGTGGCGCATTGCCCGCTCTCCAACCTGTTCTTCGCCAATGCCGTCTTTCCGCTGCGGCGCGCACTGGACCGGCATATACATATCGGTCTCGGCACCGATATTTCCGGCGGCTACAGCCCGTCGCTGCTCGATGGCTGCCGCCACGCCGTCTCCTCCTCGAAGGCGCTGCATGGCGGCGTCCATGCCCATCTTCCGCCTTCGCAGCGCGGCGCGGAGGGCAAGGCCATCACCCATGCCGAAGCCTTCTGGCTGGCGACGGCGGGCGGCGCCGAAGCGCTGGACCTGCCGACCGGCAGCTTCCGCCCCGGCCATGAGTTCGACGCGCTGCTGATCGACACCCGTGCGCGCCATTCCAACGTGCATATCAACGGCTCCGACACGCTGGAGGATATTTTCCAGAAGATCGTGCTGAACGCGACGCGGCCGAACATCGCCCGCGTCTGGGTCGGCGGGCGGCAGGTTTCCGGCTAATTGTACCAGGCGAGAGCGGCGTGATCTACGAACTGGCTGCGCTCGGCGCGGCAACCTGCTGGTCGGTCACCGGGATCATCTCGGTCATTCCGGCCAATCATCTCGGCGCCTTCGCCTTCAACCGGCTGCGGCAGCTTTTCGTCACGGCGCTGCTCGGCGTTTATGTGCTTGCCGCCGGTGTCTGGCAGCAGTTGAGCGCCGATAGCATGCCGCTGCTGTTGCTCTCCGGGGTGATCGGCGTCTTCGTTGGCGATACGCTGCTGTTTGCGGCGCTCAACCGGCTGGGGCCGCGCCGCTGCGGCGTGCTGTTTGCCCTGAACGCGCCGATTTCGGCGCTGCTGGGCTTCGTCTTTCTCGGGGAAACGCTCAGCCTGCAAGCCATCGGCGGCATCGGGCTTACCCTGTGCGGGGTGACGCTCGCCATTCTCTACGGGCGGCGCAAGGGCCAGTCGCATGCCTGGGAGCAGGTGAAGGGGCCGCTCTGGATCGGCCTTGCGCTCGGCATCGGAGCGGCGGCCGGGCAGGCGATCGGCTCGATCATTGCGCGGCCGGTGATGGAAAGCGGCATCGATCCGTTTCTGGCCTCGATGCTGCGGGTCGGCACCGCCGGGCTCTGCCTCAGCATTTTGATGGCGATGCCCATTCCTTCCGTGAAGGCGCGCGCCCCGCTCAATCGCCGGATCGTCTGGTTGACCTGCCTGTCCGCCTTCATCGCGCTCGCCATGGGCATGACGCTGCTGATGTTCGCGCTATCGGGCGGCAAGGTCGGCATCGTCACGACGCTTTCGGCGACCTCGCCGGTGCTGATCCTGCCGCTGCTATGGGCGCGCACCGGCGAGCGCCCGGCGCTCGGCGCATGGGCGGGGGCCGTGCTGGTGATCGCGGGAATGGCGCTACTCTTCGTGAAGTAGCGGCTCGCGGCGGCGTCTGCGCCACGGCAGGAGACAGGCCGCCGCCAGCGCCGCGCCCCCGGCGATCACGCCGCCCGCGCCCGCCGCCGAGGGCGGATGGCTGAAGAGCAGTTCCCAATGCGGGGTGATGAACGACGCCGTGCTGAAATCCTCGCCGGAATACTGGCAGCCGACGAAGGAGGCGCCCTCGCGCACCATGGCGGTATCGATGCGGGAAATCAGGGCGCTGGCGCGCTCCGCAACGGCAGGCATGCCGCGCATATGGATGAGCAACGCCTTTTCCGCCGAAAGATAGGCGTGCGAGCATTCGTTGAACGGGCTTTCCTCGTCCGTCAGCGCGGACGGCGCAAGCCCCCAGCCGCAATAGGAAAATTCGATGGCCGCGTAATTCTTCAACCGGCGGAAATCCGGATCGGTCGCCGTCACGCTGTTTGCCAGAGCGACGATCTCGCCGCGATAGGCCGACAGCACCAGCAATTCGCCATGCGTGGCGCTGGGAAAGCGCAGGCCGCCATCGCCGGGGCTGGCCGCGCGGCTGGAATGCGCCGAGCATTCCCCGGCAAGGAGGAGGGTCGAGATCAGGGCGAAAACGGCCCGGAAACGGCGCATCGGCAACCCCATGACAGTGAAACCCTTCGCGCGCCCGGTAAGGCGCGCGAAGGGCCGCAACTCAGCGCGTCAGCGCGCCTGCGCGATAAAGGCCGCTTTGCAGGAACTGCCGCTCGGCGAGATAGCCGAAGGCAAGGCCGAGGACGGTCCAGATCACCGCCTGCAACCCGACGGTCGCCAGACGGAAATTGTAGAGGTTGAGCGCCGGGAAGTTTTCCGGAACCTCGTTGATGGCGGGCAGCAGCGCATGCACGATGGCGATGAACGCCAGGTAAGCCACGCCCGCGGCGATGGCGGCGTTCCAGCGGTTCCAGCGATGGCTGAGATTGCGCGCCAGCGCAAAGGCGAGAACCGCGCCCGCGATGGAGGCGATCAGCACCACGAAATAAAGCTGGGTGCGGATGCCGATGGTTTCGGGATTGCCGACCGCCGGGGGATTGGGCGGATATTTCAGATCCGGCACCACGATCAGCACCAGAAACGCCGCAACGCCGAGGCAGGCCGACAGCGCGCGCGGGCTGAGGTTTCCGCCCGCCCGGCCATACAGGCTGGCGAAGACGAGCGAGAAGATGCCACCCATGGCGATGCTGTAGGTCATCACCCCGGTCAGGAGCCCGATGCCCGCCTGCGTTTCGCGGCTGACGGCTTCCGGTTCCTCCGGCGCGCCGTCGGCGGGTTCCGCCGCCGCCATCTGTTCCTCGAAGGCGATGGCTATGTCGACCTGCGGCTCACCGAAGACCCGCGCGAAGCCGAACGCCAATAGCCCGGCGATGACGCCGGCCAGCAGGCCGCGCCACAAAAGTTGTCCAACCATGTCAGCGCCCCTTCAGTGGCAGGGGAAGCCGAGCAGGTGACGCCCGTCATGCACGAATTCGTGGACTTCGAGACCGGAAAGAAGGCGCATCGCCCCTTCCTCGGTGCTGATGAAATAAAGCGCCATCAGCATCAGCAGCCCGCCGAAGATGGCCCAGGGAACGATCTGCCCGGCGGGAATGGGAGTGGTGGCGGTTTCTGCGCGGTAAACTGTGCTCGACATGAAGCCCTTCCTTGAATTGCGCGTTCTGCATGGACTTGGTTGCCGCAATCGGGGTCTGGCTCTCGCAAACGCGATGACAGTGGCGCGACCGCGCCAGATTTTCACTGGCTTCCCGAAACGGCAATTCAGGTTTAACTGTGTCGAGATTGCGCTGTCAACAAACCGTAAGCATGTCCGAAAACGACGCATACACGCCGGAAAAAGCCTGATGAGCAAAATGACCCGCTTGACGCTGCTCTGCCGGGGCGCGACCACGGCCAACCGGAAGAGCATTTTCGGGCTGGACGAAGCGCTTGCCCCTGCGGAAGCGGCAAAGGCTCAGGCGCTTTTCGCCCGGCTGCCGCGTTTCGATGTGATCGTCTGCGGGCCGGAGGACAGCGCGCGCTCCACGGCGGCGGCCCATTCCGGCGATGTCGCCACCGAGGCGGCGCTGGCCGAACTGGATTACGGCGCATGGACCGGCAGGACGCTGGCCGGAATTGCCGAAACGGAGCCGGAAGCCCTGCGGCTCTGGCTGGGCGATCCACAGGCCAATCCCCATGGCGGCGAATCCATCGCCGCGCTTCAGGACAGGGCGGCCTGCTGGCTGCAAGGCCGGGCCGCGACCGGCGGCCATACCGTTGCCGTGACGCATGCGCCGGTGATCCGGGCGCTGGTGGTGGCCGTGCTGGAGGCCCCGCCCGCGAGCTTCTGGAAAATCGACGTCGCGCCCCTGACCGTGACCGAGCTGCGCCACGACGGCAGGCGCTGGGCGCTGCACGCCATGGGCGCGGGATAATTCCTTGACGGAAAAGCGCCGCTTGCCGGGCCAGCGCTATTGATCCCCTCGCCAGTCGCTTATACCTTATGTCGACAAGAGGAGCTTGCATGAGCGACAATGATTCCAGTTCCGTTCCGGAACGCAAACGAGGCTCCGGCGTGAAGATGGTCTATGACATTCTTCGCGACGAAATTCTCGACCTGCAAATGCCGCCGGGCAGCCCGGTGGATGAAGTGCAACTGGCCGAACGGTTCAAGATGTCGCGGACCCCGATCCGCGAGGCGCTGGTGCGGCTGGCGGGCGACGGGCTGATCGAAACCCTGCCGAACCGCTCGACCATGGTGTCGAACATCGACTTCCTGAACCTGCACACGTTCTTCGACGCGCTGGTGCTGATGTACCGGGTGACGACGCGGCTGGCGGCGCAATATCACCGGGCCGAGGATCTGGCGGTCATCCGCGCCCATCACGAGGATTACGCCGCCGCCGTCAATGCGCAGGACGCGCTGGCGATGATCGCCACCAACGCCGCCTTTCACATGGCGATCGCCGAGGCGGGCGGCAATCCCTATTTCTCCGGCCTGTTCCGTCGCCTGCTGGACGAGGGGCGGCGCATCCTGCGGCTCTATTACCGCTCCTATGAGGGGCACCTGCCGGAGCGTTTCGTGGAGGAGCATGCCGAAATGATCGCCGTGATCGAGGCGCGGGACGTCGAGGCGGCGGACCGTCTCGGGCGCATTCACGCCGAGCAGATCGTCGAGCAGGTGCAGCGGCTTCTGACCCGCAACGACCGGCTCGACATCGCGCTCTGAGGCGGTCTTGCGGATTATGACGCGGCTTTGCATTTTTCTTGTCGACAAATAAAATTTTTCCTGTATTGATAATCCCGACAGCACGCCAAAGGGATTTCCCGGCGGCGCAGGCTCAAAACAACCCCATGATGAGGAGCATGACATGAAGGCGCAGATTTTCTCCGGCGTGATCCCCGCCCTGATGACCCCCTGCAAGGACGACCGCAGCCCCGATTTCGACCAGCTGGTGCGCAAGGGCAAGGAACTGATCGAAAAGGGCATGTCCGCCGTCGTATACTGCGGCTCCATGGGCGACTGGCCGCTGCTGACCGATGAGCAGCGCATGGAAGGCGTCGAGCGTCTGGTCAAGGCTGGCGTTCCCGTCATCGTCGGCACCGGCGCCGTCAACACCGCTTCGGCCGTTGCCCATGCGCGGCACGCCCAGAAGGTTGGCGCGCAGGGCCTGATGGTCATCCCGCGCGTTCTGTCGCGCGGCTCCGTCGTCACCGCCCAGAAGAACCACTTCAAGGCGATCCTGTCGGCTGCTCCCGATCTTCCGGCCGTTATCTACAACAGCCCCTATTACGGTTTCGCCACCCGCGCCGACCTGTTCTTCGCCCTGCGCGCCGAACATCCGAACCTCGTCGGCTTCAAGGAATTCGGCGGCGCCGCCGACATGCGTTACGCAGCCGAGAACATCACCAGCCGCGACGATGACGTCACGCTGATGATCGGCGTCGATACCTGCGTCTTCACCGGCTTCGTCGATTGCGGCGCCGTTGGTGCCATCACCGGCATCGGCTGCGTTCTGCCGAAGGAAGTCATCCACATGTGCAATCTGGCGAAGGCCGCCGCCAAGGGCGACCCGGATGCCCGCGCCCGCGCTCTGGAGCTGGAATCGGCGCTCGCCGTTCTCTCCTCCTTCGACGAAGGCCCGGATCTGGTTCTCTACTTCAAGCACATGATGGTTCTGAAGGGCGACAAGGAATACACCCTGCACTTCAACGAAACCGACGAGCTGTCCGACAGCCAGCGCGGCTATGTCGAAGCCCAGCTCAAGCTGTTCGACACCTGGTATGCCGAATGGAGCAAGCTGCCGGGCGCGGTTCAGGCCTGCAAGCCCTGATCGCCTCGCGACCGTTCAAGACATGAAAGAAGGCCCTTCCCGAACCGGGGAGGGCCTTCCTGCATTCGGGGCCGGGGGGTCAGGATGCTCGCCCGGTTCCGCCTGTCAGAAGCGCTTGCCCTTCTTGCAGCCGCAATCATTGCCGCCGCCGTTCTGGTTCAGGATGCCGGCCCCGGCCAGAACCCCGTTCAGCGTGCCGTTGAGGTTGCCGCTCAGAACGCCGTTCAGCGTGTCGTTGCCATTGTTGTTGCTCAGCACGTTGCCGACATTGACGCTCGGGCCGACGACGATCTGGCCCTGATTGCCGATCAGGCCGTTGCTGCCGATGATGCCGAGCAGCCCGCCCGCGGAAGCCTGGCTTGCGCCGGTGAAAGCGATGGCGATGGCGAAGCAGATGGCTTTGGTCTTGTTCATGATCTCTCTCCTTTTGGTTGTGCGCTTCGGTGCGCACAATTAGGAGTAATATAACGGGACGGTTTCGCAACCGGAAAGGGCAATCATGGCAAAGAGTTAACCATAATAGGTACAGTTTTAGCGATCTGGTTTGCAGCGGGATTTTCTGCATCCATTGATGGAGAAAATTATCTTTATCGGCATAATTTCAACCATTGAGAGAAAAATTAACGATCTAACGGCATGATTCCGCTTTGAAGACAGACAGGGAGCGGTTTTCGATGCGTTCTTCCAGCCGGTTGATCATGGCTTTTCTGGCGTTCGGGATTCACAATCCGGCGCTGGCGGATTCAACCGTGGATTACAGCGCGGGCATTGGCCGGTCGTCAAATATTTTTCAGGACACGACCCGTCTTTCCGCCGCCTATGCGGAAGGGAAGCTCGGTTTGCGCGGCAGTTTCGATCTGGAGGGCGGGCAATTCGCCTATGGGCTGGCGGCGTCCACGCGGCGCGTGCCCTCCTACCGCTTCGCCGATCAGGAAACGGCGGGCATCGAACTCGGCTATTCCGCCGATCTGGGCAAGGCCGCCAGGCTGACGCTGAAGGGCGGCATCGAGCATCGCCGCAGCGGCGATATCTTTCTGGCGCTGCCGGGCGCGATCGTCGGCTACCGCAAGGCGGAGATTGCCCCGACGGTGAGCGCGGGGATCGCGGGCGCGCATCATGGCGGCAAGAGCCACGCGACCGTCAGCCTCTCCTCGCTGCGCCGCTCCCGCGTGCATTTCACCCTGCCGGGCGTGATACCGGCGCGCCTTGAAGCCGACAATGCCTTGCTCGACGTGACCGGCGGTCATATCCGTCCGCTTTTCGGCGGCGAGACCGGCGTGACGCTGCAATATCGCGACAATCATGTGCCCTTCAGTCAACGCCAGCGCTATGACCGCTATCCGGCGCAGACATTGCGCGGCTCGCTGGCCTATGGGCGGCGTTTCGGGGAGAGCGTCACCGTGATGGCGGAACTCGGGCTCATCCATGTCGCCAGCGCCGATCTCGGGGCATCGGTGCGCAGGACGCGGCCTTTCCTGAAGGGCGAGGTCATCTGGCAGCCGCGGGAAGGCTGGAAGCTGACCGCCAAGGGCGCGCAGGAAACGCGCCTCACGGATATCGACGATCCGCTCGGCGAATATGTGCGCAGCTACGGCATTTCCGTGGAAAAGGCGCTGACGGAGCGGCTGAAGGCGGGGCTGGCCTATGAGCGCGCCGATAGCGAATGGCTCTATTACGACTACGACACCCGCACCGATTCGCTTGCGGCGACGCTGACCATGGCCATCGACAAGAAGAATGCGGTGACACTGGAATATGGCCGCATGACCCGGCGCGAGCGCAATGCGGTGGAAAATTTCACGGTGCACAGCCTGTCGGCGCGGCTGGCCGGATCCTTCTGACCGGCCAGCCGCATCGTCCATTTACGCCACGGCGTCGAGGCCCTTTTCCAGCAGCCGGTCGAGCTGCTCGATTTCGGCCGCCGTCAGCGCGATGCCTTCGCTTTCCGATCTGGCGCGGGCGACGAAACGGCGCTGCGAGGGCAGGCGGGCGCCCTGGCCGGCAATGGTTTCGAACAGCGTTTCGGCGCGGGCGAAGGGATCGCCGGGGCGGCCCTTGGCGAAGGCTTCCGGCGAGAAGGCGAGGATGAGTTCGCCGTGGAAGGGCGCAAGCGTCGTCGTGCCGAGGTAATCCAGCACTTCCGGGCTGGTCAGGTCGCCGATCATGATGCCCGCCAGCAGTTCGATCATGGTGCCGATGGCCGAGCCCTTGTGGCCGCCGAAGGGCAGCATGGCGCCCGCCAGCGCCGCCTCGGGATCGGTGGTCGGATTGCCGTCGGCATCGATCGCCCATCCCTCCGGCAATTGCTTGCCTGCGCGGCGGTGCAGCTCGATCTCGCCGCGCGCGGCAACCGAGGTCGCGAAGTCGAAGACATAGGGCGTGCTGTCCCTGCGCGGCCAGCCGAAGGCGAAGGGGTTGGTGCCGAGCAGCGGCTTGTTGCCGCCGGTGGGCGCGACCGTCGCATAGCTCGGGCACATGACGAGCGCCGCCAGCCCCTCGCGGGTCACCGCCTCGACTTCCGGCCACAGCGCCGAGAAATGCGTGCAATCATTGATGACCAGCGCCGCAAGGCCAAGCTTGCGGGCACGCTCGGCCAGCGCCGGAACGCCAAGCTCGAACGCCGGATTGGCGAAGCCGCCCTTCGCATCCACCTTGACGATGGCCGAGCCATCGTCGGGGGCGAGTTCCGGAATGGCGTCCGGCTTCACCTTGCCTGCCCTCACTGTGCGCAGCGCGCCCTCGATGCGGTAGATGCCGTGCGATTTGCAGGCGTCGCGCTCGCCCGCGACGATCACCCGCGCCAGCGCGCCCGCCTGCGCCTCGTTCAATCCCGCCCTGCGGAAAATCGCGTTGACGCGCTCCTCCAGAACCGGGACCGTGAGAATGGTGGTTTCCGTCATCTTGTCTCTCTCCTCATGACCATTCCGCGTAAGAGGCGGTTGAAGTTTTGCATACATAGAGTATACAAGTATTCGACATAGCAGTTTCCAACAAGGGCAATTCGCCCTTCCGCTTTCATCACGACATAGCACGCTTTTTGAGAAAGGAACGTCAAATGGCCTTTGCTCCCCTGGGAAAACATCTGATTGCCGGTGAATGGCTTGAAGGCACCGGTACCTTCACCTCGTCTCCGGCCCACGGCCCGGCGCATGTCTTCGCCGCTGGCAGCGTCGATCTCGTCAACAAGGCCTGCGAAGCCGCCGAGGAAGCCTTCTGGGTTTACGGCTATGCCTCGCGCGCCGAGCGCGCCGCCTTCCTGCGCGCCATCGCCGACGAGATCGAAGCCCGCGCCGAGGAGATCACCGAAATCGGCACGCAGGAAACCGGCCTGCCGGTCGCCCGCCTTCAGGGCGAGCGCGGCCGCACCACCGGCCAGCTTCGCCTGTTCGCCGATCATATCGAAAAGGGCGACTTCCTCGACCGCCGCCTCGATGCCGCCCTGCCGGACCGCCAGCCCGCTGCCCGCCCGGAAATCCGCCTGATGCAGCGTCCGATCGGCCCGGTCGCCGTCTTCGGCGCCTCCAACTTCCCGCTCGCCTTCTCGACGGCGGGCGGCGATACTGCGGCCGCGCTTGCCGCCGGTTGCCCCGTCGTCGTCAAGGGCCATTCCGCCCATCCCGGCACCGGCGAGATCGTCGCGCAGGCCGTCGACGCCGCCATCCGCAAGACCGGCATGCATCCGGGCGTCTTCTCGCTGATCCAGGGCGGCAACCGCCAGGTCGGCGAGGCGCTGGTGCAGCATCCGCGCATCAAGGCCGTTGGCTTCACCGGCTCGCTCGGCGGCGGCCGCGCCCTGTTCAACCTGTGCGCCGCCCGTCCGGAGCCGATCCCGTTCTTCGGCGAGCTGGGCTCGGTCAACCCGATGTTCCTGATGCCGGAAGCCATGAAGGCGCGCGCCGAACAGCTCGGCCAGGGCTGGGCCGGGTCGCTGACCATGGGCGCGGGGCAGTTCTGCACCAATCCCGGCATTTCCGTCGTCATCGAAGGCGCCGATGCCGATCGTTTCGTCGCTTCCACGGTGGAAGCGCTCGGCAAGGCCGCCCCGCAGACCATGCTGACGGACGGCATCGCCAAGGCCTATCGCGACGGGCAGGCCCGTTTCGAAAGCCGCAACACCGTCAAGCCGCTGCTGGTCACCGAATCGAGCGAGCGTCAGGCCTCGCCGAACCTGTTCGAAACCACCGGCGAGCGCTTCATGGGCGACCACGCGCTGTCGGAGGAAGTGTTCGGCCCGCTCGGCCTCGTCGTGCGCGTCGGCTCGCTCGATGAAATGGTGGAGCTTGCCCGCAGCTTCGAGGGCCAGTTGACCGCGACCATCCACATGGACGCCGCCGATCTGGACGACGCCAAGCGCCTGCGCCCGATTCTGGAACGCAAGGCGGGCCGCGTGCTCGTCAACGGTTTCCCGACCGGCGTCGAGGTGGTGGATTCCATGGTTCACGGCGGTCCGTACCCGGCTTCGACCAATTTCGGCGCCACCAGCGTCGGCACCATGTCGATCCGCCGCTTCCTGCGCCCGGTTTCCTATCAAAATATGCCGGAAGGCCTGCTGCCGGACGATTTTTTCGGCTAATGTGAGTCTGCGGGGACAAGGGAGGCGCCGCCCCGCGCGGCGCCTTCTTTCTCCACGGTGGATAAGCGCGTCCTCAATTATACTTTGTGTATATTGCCTGTATTTTCTGATTGATTTATCCAGACCGCCATGAAATAGCCATGAGGCGGAACCTTCGCCATAATAGGGAGAGAGAAATGATGCAATCCAAAGCTTTCGTCCTCGGCCTTGCCGCCGCGGCCGCCTTCACGGCCCCGGCCTTCGCCGACAAGCTCGATGACGTGATCGCCTCCGGCACGCTGCGCTGCGCCGTGGTGCTCGACTTCCCGCCGATGGGCTCGCGCGACGAGAACAACAACCCGATCGGCTTCGACGTCGACTACTGCAACGATCTGGCCAAGGCGCTCGGCGTCACCGCCGAGATCGTCGAGACGCCGTTCCCCGAGCGCATCCCGGCCCTGATGTCCGGCCGCGTCGATGTCGGCGTCGCCTCGACCTCCGACACGCTGGAACGCGCCAAGACCGTCGGCATGTCCATTCCCTACTTCGCCTTCAACATGGCCGTGACCGCCAACGACAAGTCGGGCATCAAGTCCTTCGAGGACATGAAGGGCAAGACCGTCGGCGCGACCGCAGGCACCTTCGAGGCCATCGCGCTGGAAAAGCAGGTCAAGGAATGGGGCACCGGTGAATTCCGTCCGTACCAGACCCAGGCCGACGTCTTCCTCGCGCTGAGCCAGGGCCAGCTCGACGCCACGGTTTCCACGAACACGGTTGCCCAGTCCAACGTCAAGGGCGGCAAGTTCGCGGGCATTTCCGTTGTCGGCAACGCTCCGTTCGACATCGACTACGTGGCGCTGTTCACCAACCGCGAAGAATACGGCTTCATCAACTACCTGAACCTGTTCGTGAACCAGCAGGTCCGCACCGGCCGTTACAAGGAACTCTACGAGAAGTGGGTCGGCGGTGAAGCCCCCGACCTGACGGTCGGCGGCGTTTATCGCTAATCTCACCGTTTTCAGGCGGCGCGGAACAAAATTCCGCGCCGTTCCTCCTTATCGAGAGGTGAGAGCGCATGTTCAGTTACACATTTCATTGGAATCAGGCCTTCAAGGCCCTGCCGCAGATGCTGGACGGGGCGCTGGTGACGTTGCAGATCGCCATCCTGTCGATGGTCATCGGCATGGCCTGCGCCATCGCGCTGACGCTGTTCAGGCTTTCCGGCAACCGGGTGCTGGGCGGTTTCGCCACCGCCTGGGTCGAAGTGGCCCGCAACACGCCCGCCCTGTTCCAGATTTACATGGCCCATTTCGGCCTCGGTAATTTCGGCATCCATCTCAGCCCCTATACGGCGCTGCTGGTGGGCATCGCCTTCAACAATGCCGGTTATCTCGCGGAAAACTTCCGTGGCGCGCTGAAAGCGATCCCGGAAACGCAGACGCGCTCCGCCCGCTCGCTCGGCATGACCCCGATGCAGGCCTTCCGCTATATCGTCATGCCGCAGATGTTGCGCATCGCCTTCCTGCCCGCCACCAACCAGATGGTCTGGGCGATCCTGATGACCTCGCTCGGCGTCACCGTCGGCATGAACACGGATCTGGCGGGCGTGACGCAGGAACTGAACGCGCGTTCGTTCCGCACCTTCGAATTCTTCGCGCTGGCGGCGGTGATCTATTACGTCATCGCCAAGATCGTGACGATGGCCGCCCGCCTGTTTGCGGCGCGCATGTTCCGTTACTGAGGGAGAGCCGTCCATGTTCAACACCGCTCTCACCTGGAGCGATCTCGTCTTCCTCGCGCAAGGCGCGGGCATGACGCTGACCGTCACCGCCGTTTCGGTTGCCGCGGGCACCGTGCTCGGCATCATCTTCGGCGTGCTGCGCTTCCAGCTCGGGCCCTACTGGTCCGCGCCGCTGACCTTCATCCTCGATCTGTTCCGTTCGGTGCCGCTGCTGATCCAGCTCGTGCTCGGCAATGCGGCGCAGTCGATCTTCAAGCTCGGCTGGGCGCCGTTCACCACCTCCTGCGTGGTGCTGTCGCTGTATACGGCGGCCTACTGCACGGAAATCGTCCGCGGCGGCATCGGCGCGGTGCCCGTCACCACGCGCCGCGCCGCCCGCTCGCTCGGCATGACCTGGTGGCAGGATATGCGCTATATCGTGTTTCCGCTCGCCACCCGCGTTTCGCTGCCGTCATGGATCGGCCTGACGCTCGGCGTCATGAAGGATTCGGCGCTGGTGCTCTGGCTCGGCCTCATCGAGCTGCTGCGCGCCTCGCAGATTCTCGTCACGCGCCTGCAAGAGCCGCTGTTCATCCTGCTGATCTGCGGCGCCTTCTACTTCATCATCAGCTTCCCCGTCGCCCGCCTGGGCGGATATCTCGAAAAACGGTGGTCCCCCAATGATTGAGATCGAAAACGTCCGCAAATCCTTCGGTCCCCTGGAAGTTCTGAAGGGGATCAACCTCACGGTTCCCAAGGGCGAAGTGCTGACCATCATCGGCGGCTCCGGCTCGGGCAAATCGACGCTTCTGACCTGCATCAACGGCCTGGAGCCGATCGACAGCGGCCGCATCACCGTCGACGGCACCGAAGTCCATGCCAAGGGCACCGACCTCAACAAGCTGCGCCGCAAGCTCGGCATCGTCTTCCAGCAGTTCAACGCCTTTCCGCATCTGACGGTGCTGGAAAACGTCATGCTGGCGCCGATGAAGGTGCTCGGCCAGTCCAAGGCGGAAGCCGAGGCGATGGCCGTCAAGCAGTTGAGCCATGTCGGCCTTGGCGAGAAGCTCGGCGTCTATCCGACCCGCATGTCGGGCGGCCAGCAGCAGCGCATGGCGATTGCCCGGGCGCTGGCCATGTCGCCGTCCTACATGCTGTTCGACGAAGTGACCTCGGCGCTCGACCCGCAGCTTGTCGGCGAAGTGCTGGATACGCTGCGCATGCTGGCCTCCGAAGGCATGACGATGATCTGCGTCACCCATGAAATGAAGTTCGCCCGCGAAGTCTCCGACCGCGTCGCCTTCTTCCACAAGGGCGTGATGGCCGAAATCTCCCCGCCGGAACAACTCTTCGGCGCGCCCAAGGATCCGGAACTGCAAAAGTTCCTCGCCGCTACCCATTGAGGCAACCAATGAATACTCAGCAGCAACCCCGCGTCATCGTCATTGGCGCGGGTGTCGTCGGGCTCTCCGCGGCGATTGCCGCGCAGGCCCGCGGGCTTTCCGTTACCGTCATTGACCGCGAAGGCCCGGCTGCGGGCGCTTCGGCGGGCAATGCCGGGGCTTTCGCGTTTACCGATATCCTGCCGCTGGCCTCGCCGGGCATTCTCAGGAAGGCGCCGAAATGGCTGCTCGATCCGCTCGGGCCGCTGACGGTGCCGCCCGCCTATGCGCTGAAGATCGCGCCCTGGATGTTCCGCTTCTGGCGGGCCTGTTCGCCCTCGCGCGTCGCCCATTCCACCGAAGCGCAGACGGCGATGATGGATCTGGCCAAGGCGGAGCTGGAGCCGTTCCTGAACGCGACCGGCACGATTTCCATGCTGCGCAAGGATGGCAACCTGCAAGTCTATGAAGGCGAAGGCGAGCTGAAAGCCTCGCTCGACGGCTGGAAGGCCCGCGAGCGCCACGGCATCGAATTCCATCACCTCGACGCGAAGGGCATGGCGAAGATCCAGCCCGGCCTTGCGCCGCGCTTCACGCATGGCACCTTCACCCCCGGCTGGTATTCCATTGCCGATC
>JBDHTA010000106.1:0-14529 GCA_039808465.1 Rhizobiaceae bacterium
CACCCGTATGGCCATCCGCAAGCAATATGCCGGTCTCGGCCAGCGCATTCTGGAGCGCACCTTCGAGCGGGCCGGAAAGGTGTTCTCCCGCGAGGTGATGCGCCCCGCCTTGCACCGGCTCGGCCGCAAGGAGGTCGAGGATGCGATCGCGTCCGTCGGGCGCGGCGAGATGTCGTCGCTCGATGTGCTACGCGCCGTCTACCCCGATCATCAGGACGAGCGCGCCGCGGTCAAGCCGGTGACGGGTGAGGGCTGGTTCAACATGCGCAGCGCCTCCGGCATGATGTTCCGCTTTCCCGACAAGGGCAAGGCCGCGCTCGCCGAAGGCGAGGAGGTCGAGGATATCCTGCCGATCCGCGGTCTGGGAGGGCTGTCCTCGGTGCACTTCTCGCCCTCCGGCGCGGTGCCGGGCGATCGCATCGTCGGCATCATGGAGGAAGGCAAGGGCATTACCATCTATCCGATCCAGTCGCCCGCGCTGCAACGCTTCGACGACAAGCCGGATAGCTGGATCGACGTGCGCTGGGATCTGGACGAGGTCAGCAAGGCCCGCTTCATGGCGCGCATCCTCATCAACGCGCTGAACGAGCCGGGCACGCTGGCGCGGGTGGCGCAGCTCATCGCCGATCTCGACATCAACATTCGCGGCCTGACCATGGTGAACGTCGCCGCCGATTTCACCGAAATGGCCGTGGATGTGGAGGTCTGGGATCTGCGCCAGCTCAACAAGCTGCTGTCGGAGCTGAAGGAACTCGATTGCATCGCCACCGCACGGCGCATTTTCGATTGACCATATTTGCTGCCGTCACAGGCAAGCCGGGCGTAATTTGGGCGACTTGTGACTAAAATGCAGGCAAATTGTGTCGAGCATTGCGTTATGCGCATGGCTGATTGTGCGATGCAACATTTGTAAAACCCCCTTGCCGCGCCTATCTTCAGGTCATCGAAATGAAGAAAGAAGGAGAGGCAATCATGTTTGGTTCCTTGAAAAAGCTTGCTCGCAATCTCCGCATTCCCTCGGTTGCCGAGCGCGAAATCAACTATCTCAACGGTTCTCACGACCGTCTGGATCTGGAATACCGCCAGCGCCAGGTTGATCGCGGCATGTTCCGCCGCTAATCGGCGGGCAGGTCTGCCGGGCGCCAACGCCCGGCGCGGCCGGAAAGGGCCGCCATTTCCGATGGCGGCTTTTATGTGAAATTTGCATGGCAGACGGTGGCCTTCCTTTCGTATCGGCAATGATGCGCAAGGAAGGCCATCGCGTTTGCGCGGGCGGGAATGCTGGCAATCCGTGCCGCTGATGTCTTATATGCCTTTGGCATATCCGGCGATGAGCGCCGGAGACAGGAGGCAGGGCGGCATGATTATCGGCATGGGCAGCGATCTGGTGGATATCCGCCGCATCGAGAAATCGCTGGAACGTTTTGGTGCGCGGTTCACGGAGCGCTGTTTCACCGAGATCGAGCGCCGCAAGTCCGAGGGGCGCAAGAACCGGGCGGAATCCTACGCCAAGCGCTTCGCCGCCAAGGAAGCCTGCTCCAAGGCGCTCGGCACCGGCATCGCCGAAGGCGTGTTCTGGAAGGATATGGGCGTCGTCAACCTGCCTTCCGGCAAGCCGACCATGATCCTGACCGGGGCGGCGGGCGATCATCTGGCGGCCATGCTGCCCGCCGGGCATGAGGCGGTCGTTCACCTCACCATTACCGACGAATATCCGCTGGCGCAGGCTTTCGTGGTCATCGAGGCGCGCCCGCTTTCCGCCGCAAGTGGCGTGTAAGCGGCTTTTCGCATCTTGGCATTGCCGCCGGGGCGCGGAATCGTTAGACAGAGGCAAAATGCGGTGATGAAGAAAGAAGCGTTCGTGTCCGAGAAAGCCGAGAAGAAGCAAAACGCCTTGTGGGAAAACATCAAGGTGATCGTTCAGGCGCTGGTGCTGGCGATGATCATTCGCACGGTGCTGTTCCAGCCCTTCACGATCCCGTCGGGATCGATGATGCCGACGCTGCTGGTCGGCGACTACATCTTCGTCAACAAGTTCGCCTATGGCTATTCGAAATATTCGCTGCCCTTCGCGCCGGATCTGTTCAGCGGCCGTCTCTTCGGCAGCGAGCCGAAGCGCGGCGACGTGGTGGTCTTCCGCTTCCCGCCGAATCCGGATGTCGACTACATCAAGCGCGTCGTCGGCCTGCCGGGCGACCGCGTCCAGATGATCGACGGCGTGCTGCACATCAACGGCCAGCCGGTGCCGAAGCAGCCGGACGGCAGCTTCAATTCCGATTACCGCCTCGATCCCGGCCAGGACGTGCCGGTCTTCCGCGAAACGCTGGACACGGGCATCAGCTACGACACGCTCGACCAGTCGCCGAATTCCCGTGGCGACAACACCCGCGAATTCATCGTGCCCGCCGGTCACTATTTCATGATGGGCGACAACCGCGACAATTCCGCCGACAGCCGCTTCGATGTCGGCTTCGTTCCGGCGGAAAATCTGGTCGGCCGCGCCAGCGTCATCTTCTTCTCGCTGGGCAATGACACCGCCTTCCGCGAAATCTGGAAATGGCCGTCGAACATGCGCTGGGACCGCCTGTTCAAAGGTGTCGAATGACACGCAGCAACGTGCTTTCGGTGGAGCAGCGCCGGCAGCTTGAGGCGATCATCGGTTATTCCTTCGCCGACAAGGAGCGGCTGGACCGGGCCATGACCCATGCCAGCGCCCGCGGCGGCACGGAAGCCAATTACGAGCGGCTGGAGTTTCTGGGCGACCGGGTTCTGGGGCTGTGCGTCGCCGAAATGCTGTTTTCCAGGTTCGGCAAGGCAGGCGAGGGCGAACTTTCCGTGCGGCTGAACCAGTTGGTCAGCGCCGAAACCTGCGCGGGCGTGTCCGACGAGATGGAGCTGCACCGCTTCATCCGCACCGGCGCCGACGTCAAGAAACTCACCGGCAAGCGCATGATGAACGTGCGCGCCGATGTCGTCGAAAGCCTGATCGCCGCGCTTTATCTCGATGGCGGGCTTGAGGTGGCGCGGAGTTTCGTGCTGAAATACTGGGAAAAGCGGGCGGCGGACGCCCGCAGCGGCCGTCGCGACGCCAAGACCGAATTGCAGGAATGGGCGCATGCCCGCTTCGGCGTCACGCCGCAATATCGCATCGAGGAGCGCACCGGGCCGGACCACGATCCGCGTTTCACCGTGCGCGTGGAAATTCCCGGCACCGAGCCGGAAATCGGGAGCGACCGCTCCAAGCGGGCCGCCGAGCAGGTGGCGGCAACCCGCCTTCTGAAACGGGAAGGCGTATGGAAGGCCGAAGAGGCCGGGACTGACGGGTAAGATGAGCGAAGAACACGAGATGTCCGGCCATGAATCCGAAGCGGCCGAGGGCGCGACGCGCTCCGGTTTCGTTGCGCTGATCGGGCCGACCAATGCCGGAAAATCGACCCTGCTCAACCGGCTGGTCGGGGCGAAGGTGTCGATCGTCAGCCACAAAGTGCAGACGACGCGCGCGATCGTGCGCGGCATTGCCATTCACGATCGCGCCCAGATCGTCTTCATGGATACGCCCGGCATCTTCAAGCCGCGCCGCAGGCTGGACCGCGCCATGGTCACCTCCGCCTGGGGCGGGGCCAGGGACGCCGACCTCATCATGCTCCTGATCGACAGCGAGCGCGGCCTGCGCGGCGATGCCGAGGCGATCCTCGAAGGGCTGAAGGAGGTCAAGCAGCCCAAGGTGCTGGTGCTGAACAAGATCGACCGGGTGCGCCCGGAAGATCTGCTGAAGCTGGCCAGCGCCGCCAACGAGGCGGTGCAGTTCGAGCGCACCTTCATGATTTCCGCCACCACCGGCTCGGGCTGCGAGGATCTGATGGATTACCTCGCCGCAGCCCTGCCCGAAGGCCCGTGGTATTATCCGGAAGACCAGATCTCCGACCTGCCCATGCGCCAGCTTGCGGCCGAAATCACCCGCGAAAAGCTGTTCCTGCGTCTGCATCAGGAGCTTCCCTATTCCTCGCATGTGGAAACGGAAAAGTGGGAAGAGCGCAAGGACGGCTCGGTGCGCATCGAGCAGGTGATCTATGTCGAGCGCGACAGCCAGAAGAAGATCGCGCTCGGAAAAAGCGGCGAGGCGATCAAGGCGATTTCCATGGCGTCGCGCAAGGAGCTTTCGGAAATCCTGGAGCAGCCGGTGCATCTCTTCCTGTTCGTCAAGGTGCGCGAGAACTGGGGCGACGATCCCGAGCGCTTCCGCGAGATGGGGCTGGATTTCCCGCGCTGAACGCTATGGGCCGCCGCGCTGCGCGGGGCATTTGACGCGGGCATGAATCGGTGATTTTCTCCGGCATCTCCTGTTCCGCTTAGGTTCGCCATGCCCCCCAGCATATCCAATCCGCAGAAGACGCCCTGCCAGCAATGTCCGCTGCGCGCCCTGCCGCATTTCCGCGAATTTTCCGCCGAGGAGCTGGAATTCGTTTCCCGCTTCAAGACCGGCGAGCTTTCCGTCGATGCGGGCGCTACGGTTCTGGTCGAGGGGGCGCATAGCGCCCATCTCTACACGGTGCTTTCCGGCTGGGCCTTCCGCTACAAGCTGCTGGCGGATGGCCGCAGGCAGATCCTCAACTATCTGGTGCCCGGCGATCTCGTCGGCCTGCAAGGCTCGATCATGGGCGAGATGCAGCATTCGGTG
Organism: Rhizobiaceae bacterium; assembly: GCA_039808465.1. Classification (GTDB taxonomy): domain Bacteria; phylum Pseudomonadota; class Alphaproteobacteria; order Rhizobiales; family Rhizobiaceae; genus Metarhizobium. The sequence continues at coordinate 4,679 of JBDHTA010000106.1, forward strand.
GAGGCGCTGTCGCCGCTCACGCTCTGCGTTTTCGAACGCAGCAAGCTGGACCAGCTCTTTTCCCGCCATCCCGGCCTGGCCTTCGATATCACCTGGATCGCGGCGCAGGAGGAGCGCATCCTTGACGAGCATCTGCTGAGCGTGGGCCGCCGCTCGGCGGAGGAGCGCGCCGCCTATCTGCTCGCCTTTCTCTATGAGCGGGCGAAGGCAGTGAAGCTGTTCAGCAACCGTGCCTTGCTGCCGGTCACCCAGGCCCATGTCGCCGATACGCTCGGCCTGTCCGTGGTGCATACCAACAAGACCCTGCGCAAACTGTCCAACCGCAACCTGATCCGCTGGCAGGACCGGGGCTGCGTTATCCTCGACGGAGAGGGGCTGGCGGCGCTGGCGGATTGGGAAGGCCTGCCGGAAGCGCGCCGCCCCTTTATCTGATCCTTTCCGAACATGTCATATTTAAATGCACAACCGGCGGGTTATGCGCTAGTTTGGGCACAACACACCTTTTTGCCATCATTCGTTGCTACGGGGGTGCGTGATATGGGGCGGAATCTGCTTTCGATGAGGCGCTGGCCCGTGTCGGATCGGGCTGGCGCTTTATCGCATTTATCCCGAACCGGCAGCCATTTTCGTCCGCGGTGACCAAGGCCGCCGGGCGGTTCACCTTCAGGCCCTGTGGCGAAATTCAGCAACTTGAATTCCCGCCGCTGCGGCTGTTACACCCATCTGCGTCAGCGGGTTCACCGCGGGCGATTGGCCCTGACGAGGATAATGCCGTGAAGATGCCGCGAGAAGTTCTGGTTCTGGAAGACAGTCTTATCATCGCCATGGAGGCGGAGGATATCTTCCGGTCGCTGGGCGCCGACAGGGTGCATATCGCCAGCAATCTTCAGCAGGCTCAGGGCTGTGTGGAGCAGAACCGCATCGATTTCGCGCTGCTCGACGTCAATCTCGGCCCGACCATGAGCTTCGATTTTGCCCGGGCGCTGCGCGAGCGCGGCATTCCCTTCGGCTTTTCCAGCGGTTATCCCGATACGGCCGAATTTCCCGAAGACCTGCGTGAAATCGCCCTGCTGCGCAAACCCTTCGGCGATGATATGATTCGCCAGCATCTCGAGCAGGTGCTCGGCGGCTGAAACCGCACGATTTATCCGCAGGCGGTTCGGCATCATGCAGTGGCAGGATCAGGCCATCATTCTCGGCGTCCGGCGCCTTGGCGAAAGCAGCGTCATCGCCGAGGTGATGACCCGCGCCTATGGCCGCCATCTCGGCGTGGTGCGCGGCGGGCGCTCGCGCAGCATGCAGCCGGTGCTGCAACCGGGCAATTCCGTGGAAGCCACATGGCGGGCGCGCCTGCATGAGCATCTCGGCGAATTCCGCATCGAGCCGGTCAGCCTGCGCGCCGCGCAACTGATGGAAACCGCCACCGCCCTGCACGGCATTCAGGCCATGGCGGCGCTGCTGAGGCTCCTGCCGGAGCGCGATCCGCATCCGCATCTGTTCGAAATGCTGGAGGTCGTCCTCGGCCATCTGCATGAGCCGTCGGAGGCGGGCGAGCTGTTCATCCGCTTCGAGCTGGCGGTGCTGAACGATCTCGGCTTCGGTCTCGATCTTAGCGAATGCGCGGCGACCGGCAGCCGCGACGATCTCGTCTATGTGTCGCCGAAATCCGGCCGCGCCGTCTGCCGCGCCGCGGGTGCCCCCTATGGCGACCGGCTGCTGGCGCTGCCCGGCTTTCTGGCGCCGCAGCGCGCCCGTGCCGCCGATGGCGGCGCGCTGGCCGATGCTTTCCGCCTGACCTCGTTCTTCCTTAACCGCCATGTCTACGAGCCGCGCGGTCTTGCCGTCAACACGGCCCGCGACGGCTTCGTTCACGCCGTCCTGAAGGCGCTGACGCGCCCGGCGCTTGTGGATTAACCGCGCCGTTTCAGCGCCCAGCCCTCCGGGCGTTCGGCCACCACGCGCACGCTGTCGCCGATGGCGATCGAGCCTTCGCTGCGCGGAACCGCATTCCAGCCGAACAGCGGGCCGGGCACGCGCCGGTCCGCCGACAGGCGCAACCGGCCCATGGCGGGCATCGGGCTCGGCACGTCGCGGGAGCCGGTCTGCTGGTCCTGCGTCGTCATGATGCAGCGCGAACAGGGCTTGACGAGATCGTAGCGGATGCCGTTGATTTCCAGCGCCGCCCACTGATCCTCCGCCCAGGCTTCGGCGCCGTCGATGACGATGTTGGGGCGGAAGCGGTCCATGCCGACCTGGCCTTCGCCATGGGCTTCCATGCTGGCATTCAGCGCGGCGAGCGAGGCGGTGGTGGTGACGAGAATCTGGTAGCCATCGGCAAAGCGCACCGGCGCATCCTCGCCCGCCCAGTCCTCGTTCGCGACGCGCCGGGATTGCCCGTCGAAGAAGACCAGCCGCACCGGCTCGCCGAACCATTCCGACAGCAGCGCGTTCACGGCGTCGTCGCAGACGGCGGCATCGATCTTCGTGTCCCAGACGTCGACCTCCAGCCGTGTCCGCCCGTCCGGCCTGCCGACTTGCAGATGCCCGCCATGCCCGTCCAGCGCCAGCAGCAGGCCCTCGGCCTGCGGCTTGACGATCAGGCGGGCAAGGCGGGTGACCTCGCGCTGCGTGATCGCCACGCCATCGGGGCGCGCCAGCATCGCCCGCCTGTCGCCGGGAAGGCCGAAGGCGTCGACAGCCGAACGGTCGAGCGGAATGCCGCGGGCGCTTTTCAGCGGATAGATGTGGAGCGCGGAGACCTGCATGGGTTTAGTCCTCAGATTTCGTCAAGAAAAAGATCGAGAAGATGGATGAGACGCTCGTGCCGGGCTTGCGCCATCCGCCGCCCGGCTGCGGTCTGGAACCCCTCGGCGAGCTTCAGCAGCTTGGCGGGAAAATGGTCGATGGCGAAGCGCCGGTCGTCAAGCGGGCGATGCTCTGCGCGGGGATCGAAGGGATCGTAGAGGGCCGAATTCATGCGGCCCGCGATATAGAAGCAGCGCGCCGCGCCGATCATGCCGATGGCGTCCAGCCGGTCGGCATCTTGCAGGATCTTCGCCTCCAGCGTTTCCGGCTGCAATCCGGCGGAAAAGCTGTGGGTCAGGATGGCATGCGCCACGGCGCCGATATCGGCCTTTTCCCAGCCGATGCCGGAAAGCAGGCGGGCCGCCTTTTCCGCCGCCAGCCGCGAGGCCTCGGCGCGCAGCGGCGAGTTCTTCTCCACCGCAACGCAATCATGCAGCAGCACGGCGGCGGCCAGAATGCGCCCGTCGCCGCCTTCGGTTTCGTGAATGCGCATGGCGTTGCGGAAGACGCGCAGGATATGGGCGATGTCGTGCGAGCCGTCATCGCCTTCGGCGGCGTGGGAAACAAGTTGCGCCGCCAGCGCGTCATGCGGGGCAAAGGCGGCGGCGAGATCGGCGGACGTCATGGCAACTCCGGGTTTGCAACAGGCTGTAGCCGTCATGGCGGCGCTTCGCAATCAGCTTTCCCCGGTTTGCGGCGATACGGCCTTGCCGCGCCGGGTGAGGATGCGCTGGTAGAACAGGCCGATGCCGATCAGCACCACGCCGAGCCCGATGAAGGACAGCGCCCTCAGCACGCCTTCGAGGTTCGACATATCGATCAGGAACACCTTGGCGACGGTGATCATCACCAGCGCCGCCGAGGCGATGCGCAGGCTGCGGGCATCGAATTTCGAGCCGAGGCCGAGCAGGCCGATGCCGATCAGCAGCCAGACGACGGAATAGCTGTAGGTTTCCCCGGCAAGGAAGCCTTTCCACGCCGCGATGTTTTCGCCCTGCCAGATGCGGCGCACGCTGAGCGTCGCCCAGGCGAAGCCGAGGATCAGGCCGGTGATGGCGGCGAGCGCCACATAGACCGGCGGGCGGCGGCCCCGCGCATAGACGGCAAGCCCCGCATAGGCGATGGCGGGCAGCAGATAACCGATCAGCAGGAGGTTGAAGAACGGCCATCGGCCGGTGTCCTCGCCGGTCAGATACGGGTTCAGCGTCAGGAGATGCGCGCCGAGGATCGACAGCATCGACAGCCCGCCCGCGATCATCGAACCGTAGCGGAACACCGGGCTTGGCGAGCGCAGGTCGAGCGACATCAGGCAGATGGAAAGCCCGATGGTCAAAAGCGTGTAGATGGATTGCTCGCCGAGCGACGGCGCATCCGAAGTCAGCGTGCCGCCATTCATGGCGTGGCGGATGAGGATCGCGACGGTCAGGAACACCATCAGGCTGGCGAGCGCCTGCAACAGATTGCGGATGCGCGTTCCCGGCCATGCCCTGAGTTCGAAGGCGGCGAGCGCCGTCAGCAGCGCCGGAATGCCGTAACCGGCGGCCAGCGCATTGAAAACCGGCGTCTTGCCGAGATTGGCCGCGCCGACGATGGTGGGATCGGCGGCAATCCGCGCCAGCACGATCAGACCGGCGGCGCCCATCATCCATGGCAGCGCCGCCCATGGCCTGAGCCGCGCCGCCATCACGAAGGCGAAGCCGGTGACCGCGATGCCGATCAGCGTCGCAACGCCGGAGGTGAGGGCCTGCAAGGCGAGCAGAATGCCGCTGAACCCGCCGAGCACCAGCCAGTTCATGACGGCGGAGCGGCCCTGCGCATCTTCGCGGCGCGCATGCCATTCGGCAATCGCAAGAAGGGCAACGGCGCAGGCAATGCCATAGACGCCATGCAGGGCGTCGAATGTCAGATTGCCGAAATTGACGAAGCTGATTACCGCATTCGCCATCGGCACCACTGCCATCAGCGCCGCCCAGAGGGCTGAAAATTGCGGCTCCTCGCGGCCATGCCTGTTGAGGAAAACGCAGCCGAGCAGAATGAAAGCCACCCCAAGGCCAAGGCTGGCGGCGATTTCGGTGGTGTGGGACAGGGGAACGCCCTGTTCCGGCGTGGCAAGGCCGAGCCCGAGCGCCGCGAGACCGGCAAAGGCGAGCAGCGCCGCGCCGCCGGTCGCGCCCGCCCCGGCAAGCAGCGCCGCCCAGACGGCATTGACGCGCGCCGCGCCATAGGCGGCCAGTGTGACGATCAGCGCGGCAAAGCAGAAAACCGGATCGAGGCTGGCGACGGCGGGCGTGGCGGCGAGCGCCAGCGCCGGAAGAACGGCGGCACTCGCTCCCGTCACGACAGGAGAAAGCGGCGGGCGGGCGAGAAGCTGCGCCCATGAGCCGAAGCGGGTCGGCACGTCCTGCGGAGCCTCTGGCTCTGGCGCGGGCGAAAAGGCAGTGCCCGGCCAGATGAAGATCAGCCCGGCGATCATCACGAGCAGGCAAAGCGTCAGCGGCGCGGTTTCCAGAACCGGGGCGCTGGCGATATAGGCAAGCGCCCATAGCCCAAGGCCGAGATTGCCGAGCGAGGGCACCAGCGTCCAGCCTTTCAGGCGCGAGGCGAAAGCGGTCGCCACCCAGCACAGGGTCAGGAAGGCGAATAGCGCGGCGATGTTCGGCGCGGTGGAGGCGATCAGCGCAGGCGTCAGCATCGAGCCCGCAAGGCCGAGCCCCGCCAGCGCTTGCCCGTGCATGAGCGACAGGCCGAGCGTGGCAAGGCCCACAGCGGCAAGCAGCAGGAAGGCGGTGAGGGGGCCGAGATAGGCATAGAAGGCATAGGCGATATAGATGACGCCGAACAGCGTCACCGCGCCCGCCGCCGTCAGGATGCCGGGAATGAGGGCCGTGCGGAACGGCAGACCGGCATCGGGCGCCTGGCGGCGGCGCACCACTTCCCCGGCGGCAAACAGCAGCAGGCCGAAGAGGGCGGCCATCGACAGCCGCACGGCGGGGCTCAGCAGCCCGCTTTCGATGGAATATTTGGCGAGGAAGATGCCGCCGAGCGCCAGCGCCACCCCGCCGACCCACACCGCCCAGCGCCCGCCGAGCCAGCTTTCCAGCGTATCGCTGTCACGCGCGGGCGTTTCCGGCGCGGATGCGGGCGGCTCCGGTTCGGCCAAGGCGGCGATTTCCGGCTGCGTTTCCTCGATAGTCTCGACCGTCTCGACGGGTGCGGCGATGCTTTCGTCCACGGCCTGCTCCGGCGCCGCCGCCGGTAAGGCCAGCGCCGTGCGCAGGGCGGCGATTTCGCTTTCCAGGGCCCGGAAGCGGGCCTCGTTGGCGCGCTGGCGGCTGGCGATGAACCAGAAGAGGATGAGGAAGACGACGAGAAGTTCGAGCATGATTCTATCCGGTGGCGATTGGCTGAATCTATCGCCTTTCACCGCGACGGAAAGATGGTCATCCGTGTTTGAGCGTAAAACCGGGGAACGGTGCCGCTCCTGAAGGGTTGTTCCTATCCTGTCCCAGCAAGGAGGAAACGATCATGAAGCGTCTTCTGGCATTGAGTTTTTGCGCCGCCGCCTTCGCCGCGCCGGTTCTCGCCCAGCAGCAGCAGACCGGCATCGCCAATTTCATCGGCGCCGACGGCAAGGAAAACGGCCGCGCCGCGTTGACGCAAGGCAAGGATGGCGTGCTGATCGAGGTGGAAGTGTCGGGCCTGCCCGCCGGAAGCTGGGTCGCCTTCCATGTCCACGAAACCGGCAAATGCGATGCCGCCACCAAGCACGAATCGGCGGGCGGCCATTTCAATCCGGATGAGAAGGAGCACGGCTTTCTCGCCGCCAACGGCCCGCATGCGGGCGATATGCCGAATATCTATGTCGCCCGGGATGGTGTCGCCCGCGCCCATGTCTATAACGGCCATGTTTCCCTGAACGGCGACAACGCCATTCGCGGCAAGGCGCTGATGATTCATGCCCGTTCCGACGATTACCGCAGCCAGCCCTCCGGCGATGCGGGCGAGCGGCTGGCCTGCGGCGTCATCGAGTAAGCGGCAGCACGAAGGGCGCGTTGCCATCGGCATCCGCGCCGCGCCCGATGGCCTTGATCGCCGCCTTCAGCCGCCCGCCGCGTGACAGCATGGCGTCGGCGATATCGATCAGCCGCGTATTCGGCGTTGCGAAGGGCGAGGCGGCCCGCAGCCGTTTCGCAAGCTCCGCGTCGTCCTGGTCGGGATCGATGGCAAGGGCCGCGATCACCGCCGCTGCGGGCGAGCGCGACACGCCCATCCAGCAATGGATGAGCAGGGGCGCGGCCCGGTCCCATGCGCGGGAAAAGCGGATGATCTCGTCCACATGGCTTTCCTGCGGGCCGATCAGGTCGCCGCTTCCGGCAAAGGTGATGTCGTTCAGCCCGAGCAGCAGGTGGCGCTCCCTCAGGATCACGGCGGGGCGATGAAAATCCTGCCCCTTGGCGAGCAGGCTGATCATGTCGCGCGCGCCATGGCGCACGGCCATTTCCGCGATGCGCGACAGGGGAGAAACGACGATGGCGGTCATGATGGGCTCCGGCGAAGCTGTTCCAGTTCCTCGAAGCGGGCGAGGAAGCGCCGCTGCGCCTCCAGCGACGGCCACGGCGTCATCGGCAGCATGTCCTTGACGATGCCACGCGGCTCGCCGAAGAATTTGCGCGCCTCGGCGGCGGTGAAGCCCGCCAGTTCCGTCGCCTCGAAATAGGCGGCGATGCGGTCGGCCTTCTTGATCGCGGCCTTCAGCTCGCGGGAGGGATGCGGCGGCAGGCCGAAGCGGCGGTGAACCGCTTCCTCCAGCCGCAATTCCACCTGCTTGTAATCGCCGCCGACCACGGATTTGAACGGCGAGATCATGTCGCCGATCACATATTCCGGCGCGTCGTGCAGCAGCGCTGTCAGCAGGTCGCCGGGGGCTTCGCCATGGCAGCGGCGGAAAATCTCTTCCACCACCAGACAATGCTGGGCGACGGAAAAGGCGTGATCGCCGAAGGTCTGGCCGTTCCAGCGCGCCACGCGGGCAAGCCCGTGGGCGATATCGGCGATCTCGACGTCGAGCGGCGAGGGATCGAGCAGGTCGAGCCGCCGCCCCGAGAGCATGCGCTGCCAGGCGCGGGGCGGTTTCGCCGGGCTCACGCCCCGGCCTCCTCGCCGCCGGTGGAAAAGCTCAGGCCGGTCCATTCCGGAAGCGTCAACCGCACCGGCACCTCGCCCGCCAGAATCGGTGTGCCTGAAGCCATGGCATCGCCCGCCCGGTCGGTGCGGATGATGGCGAGCCCCTGCGTTCCCTGCGACGAACCGAGCGTGCCGAGCGGCTTGCCGTTCGCCGTCAACTCGGTGCCGCTGGCGGGCAGGGCCGAATCGGCGCAGACGATCGCCACCCGCCGCCGCGCCGTGCCGCGATGCTGCATGCGCGACACCACCTCCTGCCCGACATAGCAGCCCTTGCGGAAGGAAAGCCCATCGGTGAGATCGAGCAGCACGTCATGCGGAAAGGCATCCTGCGGCGGAAAATCATGGCCGGACTGGGCAATCCCGGCGGCGATGCGCAGCGCGTGATAAGCCACCTCCGGCCCGTCCCCATGCTGCCCCGGCCTGCGGCTGAGGGCGATGCCCGCCTTGGCGAAACGGGCGTCGCGCGCGCCACCCGCCACCGGATCCCAGAACACGGTGACGCCCGCGCCCTCGATCGCAATCGTGACGGCCGCGCGCAGCCGGTAGAGCGTCAGCCGCTTCAGCAATGCTTCGGCATTGGCCGAATCGGTTTCGAGCAGGAAGCCGCCGCCATCGCGCCAGATCAGGAAATCGAAGAGAATCTTGCCCTGCGGCGTCAGCAGCGCGCCGGGGCGGGCCTCGCCTTCGGGCAGGCCGTTGATATCGGTGGTGACCAGCCCGTGCAGGAAGCTTTGCGCATCCGCGCCGGAAATTCGAAGAAGCACTCGCTCGGGAAGAAAGGCGTCGGTCATCGGAAAGACTCACAGTCGCTGTTTTGACAACGAGGTAAAGCCTCCCCGGGCGCCCTGCAAGGGTGCGGGCTCAATCGCCCGCGACGAAGAACTTCCACTCGCCATCGGGGCGGATGCCGACGCGATAGAAATTATAGCCGCCGAATTCCAGCATGTCGGAATAATCCCCGGCGGTGATGATGCGCAGAAGCTCCACCTTTTCCGGGTCGGTCAGCGTCGTCAGCGATTTCTCGGTGAAATAGGGCCAGACATAGATTTCGTCCGGCGTGCCCTTGCCGACATGAGCGAAGCCGGTTTGCAGCACGTCGAGCAGGATGGCGAGAATTTCCATGCCGTCGGAATCGCCGGAAAGCTCCTTCAGCGTGCGGATCGGGTCGTCGGTGGTTTCGCCGATGGTCACCTGCGTCGGCGTCTTGCCCGTCAGCAGCGGGCGCAGGCGCTCGATCTCGCCGGAGGCGGCGGCTTCCACGATGCGCTGGCGCATCTGGCGCACCGGTTCGGGGGCCTTGCTGATGTCGTGAATCACTTCGACGGTCTTGCCGTCATCGGTCTTGGCCTCGCCTGCCTGACCGGCGTTCACCAGCGGATCGGGCTGCGGCAGGGTCGCGGGCTGGCCGTCGCCATTGGGAGAGGGCGCGGTGGAAGGCGTCTGCGTCTGTGTCTGCTGGTTTTGCGCCTGATTGGGCGCGTTCTGCAATTCCGATAGCGCAAGGGCAGGCATCGCCTGTGCCAGAACGATGAGGGCCGCGCCGCCGCAAAGCAGGCCGTGCCGGAATGAACCACCGATATTTCGTTGTGCCGCCATAATGATTCGGGCTGCCTCCTGAAGCATGTCCGGTTCCGTTACTGAACCGTGCGCCGGGGGGAGAATTCGCCCGCGAGAATGCGCTCGCGCAGCGATTCGAGCATGGCCTCCGCCTTGTCCTCGCCGTGGATGCGCACGGTTTCGCGCATGGCCAGCGCAATGGCCGCATCCGCCAGAATCTCGGGCTCGATCCCGTCCGCCGCGCCGTCCGCCCAGGCTTCGTGCTGATATTCCATCGCCGCCTGCATCTTCTCGTGCACGATCAT
>JBDHTA010000107.1:0-14386 GCA_039808465.1 Rhizobiaceae bacterium
GTCGCCTTCGCCATGATCGACGCCGTCAACCAGCCGGGGCCGGAGAGCGGCATCGGCCAGCGGCTTCTGTCCAGCGCCATGTCGATCGTGCGGGTGCGCGATGTCGGCGATGTCGAGGGCGCTGGCGTCGAGGCGATCACCGCCCGCATCGAGGACCGGCTGAAGAAGGGCGACCTGAAAGCAGCCGCCGCCGAATGGGGCACGCTGCCGGAACCGGCCAAAGCCGCGGGCGTCGCCTTCAAATCCGCGCTGGATGACCGCATCCGCGCCGAGGATCTGCTGAGCGCCGCCATGGGCGCCACGAACAAGCAAAACTGAGCCGGGAGCCGATAGTGATCAGAATTCTCGTTTTCGCCGTCCTCGTTCTGGCTCTGGGCTTCGGCTTCTCGTGGCTGGCGGATCGCCCCGGCGAACTGTCCATCCTCTGGGAAGGCAAGATCGTCGAAATGAGCCTGCTCGCCGCCGCCGGTCTCGGCGTGGCGCTGGTGGCTGGCCTGATCATCCTCTGGTGGCTGCTGAACGGCTTGTGGAACTCGCCGCACACCATCAACCGCTATTTTCGCGCCCGCAAGCGCGACAGGGGATATCAGGCGCTCTCCACCGGCCTGATCGCCGCGGGCGCTGGCAATGCCGCGCTCGCCGCGAAAATGGCGTCCCGCTCGCGCGGGCTGCTGCGCGCCGATCAGGAGCCGCTGATCCATCTTCTCGAAGCGCAGACGGCGCTGATCGAAGGCCGCAACGACGATGCCCGCCGCAAGTTCGAGCTGATGGCCGACGACCCCGAGACCCGCGAACTCGGCCTTCGCGGCCTGTATCTCGAAGCCCGGCGGCTGGGCGCCAACGAGGCGGCCCGCCAGTATGCCGAGCAGGCGGCGGAAAAATCGCCCTACCTGCCCTGGGCGGCGCAGGCCGCGCTCGAATCCCGCTCGCAGGGCGGCCAATGGGACGATGCGCTGCGCCTGATCGACCAGCAGCGCGTCGCCCATGTCATCGACAGGAAGGAAGCCGAGCGCAAGAAGGCAGTGCTGCTGGCCGCGCGCGCGCAGGCCGAACTGGAAGCTGATCCGAAAGCCGCCCGCAACGACGCCAAGGCGGCCCTCAAGCTGGCGCCCGGGCTGGTTCCTGCCGCCATCATCGCGGCGAAAGCCTATTTCCGCGACGACAATGTGCGCAAGGCGTCGGCAACGCTGGAGCAGGTGTGGAAGCTTTCGCCGACGAGCGAGCTTGCCCATGTCTACCTGCGCGCCCGCAGCGGCGACAGCGCCCTTGACCGGCTGAAACGCGCCGAGCGGCTGGAAGGCCTGAAACCCAACAACATCGAATCGCTGCTGGCCGTCGCCCGCGCCGCCCTCGATGCCAAGGATTTCGCCCGCGCCCGCCAGAAGGCGGAGGCCGCCGCCCGCATCGAGCCCCGCGAGGGCGTGTTCCTGCTGCTCGCCGATATCGAGGAAGCGGAAAACGGCGATCAGGGCCGCATCCGTCACTGGCTGGCGCAGGCGCTGCGCGCGCCCCGCGACCCCGCCTGGGTGGCCGATGGCTTCGTCTCCGACACCTGGCTGCCGGTTTCGCCGGTCAGCGGCCATCTCGACGCCTTCGAATGGAAGGCGCCCTTCAGCCAGATCGAGCCGCGCATCGAGGATGGCCGGCTGGCAGAGGAAGCGCTGAACAGCCTGCCGCCCCTGCTGGCGGAGGACGAGGACGAAGAGGACGAGCCGCAGCGCCCGGCCGCCGTTCCCGCCGTGATCGAGGCCGAACCGGTGAAGCCCGCGCCCGCCGCCCCGCCGCAGCCCGCGCCGGAACCGGCAGCGCCAGCGCAGCCAGCCGCCGTGATGGCCCGCCCCGCCGCGCAGCAGCGCGCGCCCGATCCCTTCCACGGCAGGCCGCCGGACGATCCGGGCGTCAAGGTGACGGCACCCGATTCGGGCGAAAAAACCCGGCTGCATCTCTTCTAGGAGCATTTCCAGCAAAAGTGCGGTGCGGTTTTGCGTCCGGAAATGCGTAAAACACAGAACGGGGGACCATGTTCGAACGCATTCAGACTTTCTTCAATCAGCTGACGGCGTCCCGCGGCCATGCCGGGATTGCGCCCGACGACCCCCTGATTGCCGTCGCCGCCCTCTGCACGCAGGTCATGGAGGCGGACGGCACCGTATCGGAGAGCGAGAAGGAGCGGCTTCGCAGCCTGCTGCGCGAGCATTACGGCCACGATGGCGCGAAGCTCGACGCGCTGATCGACGCGGGCAGGCAAGCGGGCAGCGAAGCCGTCGATTACTACCGCTTCACCTCGGATCTGAAACGCCATCTGAACGAGGAGCAGCGGCTTGAACTCGTCGGTATCCTCTGGGATATCGTTTATGCGGATGGCGTGCGCAACGAATTGGAAGATCATGTCATATGGAGAATTGCCGACCTGCTCGGCGTTTCCGGAAACGACCGGATTGCCCTTGGAAGACGCGCGGCCGCCCGCGCCGGGGAAACGCAGCCCGAGGACTCCTGAACGGCTGACGCGCCACCTCGATTTTCGTGAGCGGCCCGCCATTCTCGTGGTGCTGCATCAGGAAAGCTCCAGCCCCGGCCGTGTCGGCCAGATGCTCGAGATGAAGGGATTCCGCCTCGATATCCGCCGCCCCGTGCTCGGCGATCCCCTGCCGAAGACGCTGGCGAACCATGCGGGCGCGGTGATTTTCGGCGGGCCGATGAGCGCCAACGATCCCGACGCCTTCGTGCGCGCCGAGATCGACTGGATTTCCGTGCCGCTTGCCGAAAACAAGCCCTATCTCGGCATCTGCCTCGGCGCGCAGATGCTGGTGAAGCAACTGGGCGGCAGGGTGGAGGGCCATCGCGACGGGCTGACGGAGATCGGCTGGTACGGGCTGCGCCCCACCGAGCGCGGCAGCGCGCTGATGCCCTGGCCGCAGATGGTCTATCATTTCCATCGCGAGGGTTTCGATCTTCCGGCGGGCGCCGACCTGCTTGCCGAAGGCGACGCCTATCCGCATCAGGCCTTCCGCTACGGGGCGAATGCCTGGGGCCTGCAATTTCACGCGGAGCTGACGCGGGCCATGATGCATCGCTGGGTGGTGCATGGCGCCCACCGCTTCATCCTGCCCAACGCCCAGCTCGGAAAAGCCCATCTCGACGGCCGCATGCTCTATGACGCCAGCCTGAAGGACTGGCTGTCGCGCTTTCTCGATCTGGTGTTTCCGATGCCGCGATAACGGCTGTCCGCTTTTCAGTTCTTGCCGTTATTGGCCCCGTCGCCCTGCGCGGACCGGGTTCGCCCGGATTCGCGGGAGGCCGGAGGCGCGGCATAAGTCAACGGCGGAAGCCTCTTCTGTTTCTTCCAGACCCGGCCTTCATGCCCCGGCGAACACGCCCGTCCGATATAGGGCTTTCCCGGCCGTTGCTCGCAACGCTCGGGGGACGCCGTGTTGCAGGCGGGCAGCACGGCAAGCGACAGGATGATGACGGGCAGGCTAGAGATTTTCATGGCGGTTCTCCATTCATGCCAACCGGCGGAAGCAAACCGCCGGTTCCCGGCGCCGCCGGCGGAGAACGGAATGCACTGGAGAGAATTTTTGCGATGATGGTTGTATGTTAGCACCGTTACCTGCAACCATCCATTCCCCGCCGGGGGAAGGTTTTGCGCGCGCGCTCAGAAGCGCGTGAAAACATAATCGGTTTCCTGCCGCAGCGCCTGGCCGGGCCGCAGGATCGCCGGGGGAAAATCGGGATGGTTGACGGCATCGGGCCAGACCTGCGTTTCCAGGCAGAAGCCCGCGAACGGCCCGTAGCGGCGGCCTTCCAGCCCCGCCGCCGCGATATCCACGTAACAACCGGCATAGAACTGCACGCCGGGCTCGGTGGTGCGCACCTCCATCGAAACCCCGGAATTGAGGCTGCGGGCAATCGCGACCGGCCGCTTGGCGACCCGCACCCGCGACAGGCAGAAATTATGATCGAAAGCCACCTGCGCCCCGTTTTCATCGCGCCGCACCGGCGAAAGCTGGCGGAAATCGAAGGCGGTTCCGGCGACGGGCCGCGCCTCCCCGGCCGGGATCAGCCGCTCATCCACCGGCAGATAATGGTCGGCGGCGATCATCAGGTCATGGCCGAGCACATCGGCGCCGCCATCGAGATTGAAATAGGAATGCTGGCAAAGATTGACGGGCGCCGCCGCATCCGTCACCGCTTCATAGACCACCGACAGCACGCCGCCGGGCTTCAACTGGTAGGTGGCGGTGATTTCGCAATTGCCGGGATAGCCGCCGCGCCCGTCCGGATCGGTGATGGCAAGCACCACCCGGTCCTGCGCCAGCTCGGCGATCGTCCAGTTGCGCACGGCGATATTGTCCGCGCCGCCATGCAGATGGGTGACGCCGCGCTCGTTGCGATCGAGCTGCACCTCGCGCCCATCGAGCGTGTAGCGGCCATTGGCGATGCGATTGGAGCAGCGCCCCGGCGTCGCGCCGAAAAACGGCGAATGGGCGAGATAGCTGGCGAAATCCTCAAACCCCAGCACCAGCGGCGGCGCATGCTCCTCCAGCCGCAGATCCTGGATGACGGAGCCCCAGCTCAGCACCTTCGCCGTCAGCCCGCCGCCCCGCAATTCCACCCGGTAGACCGGCTCGCCTGTTGCGGTATGCCCGAAAATCTCACGCCCTGCGCTCATATGCCTGCTCTTCCTTGCGTCGCTTCGGGCGGGAAGATGCCCCGCTTCCGCAAAATCCGCAATCGCCAGATCTTGCGCGAGCGCGCAGATTATTTCGACAGCGCCCGCATCGCCCGGTCGAGCCCGCCAAGGGTGAGAGGATACATATGCCCGGAAAACAGCCCATGGATCAGCCGCGTCGAGGAGGTATAGCCCCAGTGATCCTGCTGGACGGGATTGAGCCAGATGCATTTGCGGAAATGCCGCGTCACCCGCGACAGCCACACCTGCCCGGCCTCGACGTTCCAGTGCTCGACGGAGCCGCCCGGATGGGTGATCTCGTAGGGGCTCATCGCCGCGTCGCCGACGAAAATGGCGTGATAATCCGGCCCGAAGGTGCGGATCACGTCCAGCGTCGGGGTGACATCGGCGCGGCGGCGGCGATTGTCCTTCCACACGCCTTCATAGAGGCAGTTGTGGAAGTAGAAATAATCCATATGCCGGAATTCGGCCCGCGCCGCCGAAAACAGCTCCTCGACGGAGCGGATATGATCGTCCATCGAGCCGCCGACATCGAAGAACATCAACAGCTTGACGGCGTTGCGGCGTTCGGGCCGGGTCTGCACGTCGAGATAGCCATGCTCGGCGGTGGCGCGGATGGTGCCGCTGAGATCGAGTTCCTCCGCCGCCCCGTCGCGCACCCAGCGCCGCAGGCGCTTCAGGGCGACCTTGATGTTGCGGGTGCCGAGTTCAACCGTATCGTCGAAATTGCGGAATTCGCGCTTGTCCCACACCTTGACGGCGCGGCGGTGGCGCGAGCGGTCCTGCCCGATCCGCACGCCCTCGGGATTGTAGCCATAGGCGCCGAAGGGCGAGGTTCCGGCGGTGCCGATCCATTTCGAGCCGCCCTGATGCCGCTTCTGCTGCTCTTCCAGCCGCTGTTTCAGCGTTTCCATCAGCTTTTCGAAACCGCCGAGGCTTTCGATCAGCGCCTTGTCCTCCTCCGACAGATGCCGCTCGGCAAGCTTGCGCAGCCATTCCTCCGGCAATTCCCGCGGGCCAGCCCCATCATCTCCGGCGCCCTCCGGCAGCAGGGCGGCCAGTCCCTTGAAGCATTCGGCAAACACCAGATCGAAACGGTCGATGAAGCGCTCGTCCTTCACCAGCGCGGCGCGGGCGAGGAAATAGAAGCCCTCGACGTCGAATTCCACCAGCCCCGCCTGCATGCCCTCCATGAGCGACAGGAATTCCCTGAGCGTGACGGGAATGCCGGATGCTTTCAGCCGCAGGAAAAACGGAAGGAACATCGGCTCAGAAATTCTTCTGGTAGACGATGAAGGGCGTCTTGTCGGCGATGCGGTCATAGAGTTGCCGCGCCGTGGCGTTGAACTCCTGCGTCATCCAGTAGACTTCCTTCGCGCCTTCTTCCGCCGCCTTGGCGTAGACCGCCTCGATCAGCGCCCGCCCGACGCCGGTGCCGCGCACCTGCGGGTCGGCGTACAGATCCTGGAGATAGCAGACATTATCGATCTGCCAGCAGGAACGGTGGAAGAGGTAGTGCGTCAGCCCCGCCGCCTTGCCATCCACGAAGGCGATCAGGCCGCGATATTCGTTCGCCGCCCCGCTCGTGAGCCGGGCGAAGGTGGAGGCGTAGATTTCCTCCGGCAGCACGGTTTCGTAAAAGGCGAGATAGGCGGTCCACAGCCGCCGCCACTCCGCCTCGTCGCCCGCCTCCACGGCGCGGATCTCGATTGCGCTCATGCCCGTCTCCTCCCCTTAATCCTGGCCGATCTCTTCGAGATCGTAAGGCGTCATCTGGTAGATTTCATTGATCCAGTTGCCGAAGAACAGATGCGCGTGGCTGCGCCAGCGATTGAGCGGCGGCAGGGCCGGGTCGTTATGCGGGAAATAATCATGCGGCAGCTTGATCGGCACGCCGGTTTCGACATCGCGGAAATATTCGTCGGCAAGCGAGGTGGAATCATATTCGACGTGATTGAACATGTAGAGCCGGTTTCCGGCCTTCTCATGGATCAGGCAGACGCCCATCTCCCTCGATTCCATCAGCACTTCCAGCTCCGGCACCTTGTCGACATCGGCGCGGCGCACCTCCGTCCAGCGCGACACCGGAATGCCGAAATCGTCGGAAAAGCCGTTGAGATAGACGGAGGACGGCTTGAGGTTCATATGGCGGTAGACGCCGAAAGCCTTTTCCCTGAGCGGATGCTTGGGCACGCCATGGAAGTGATAGATCGCCGCCATCGCGCCCCAGCAGACGTTCAGCGTCGAATGCACGTTGGTCGCCGTCCAGTCGAAGATCTGCTGCATCTCGTTCCAGTAGGTCACGTCCTCGTAGTCGAGCTGCTCCACCGGCGCGCCGGTGATGATGAAGCCGTCGAACTTGCGGTCCTTCACCTCTTCCCAGGTCTGGTAGAAGGAGAGCAGATGCTCCTCGGAGGTGTTCTTCGCCTTGTGGCCGCCGACGCGCACCAGCGACAGCTCCACCTGCAACGGGCTTGCGCCGACGAGGCGCGCGATCTGGATCTCGGTCTTGATCTTGTTCGGCATGAGGTTCAAGAGCCCGATCTGGAGCGGCCGGATATCCTGGCGCACCGCCATGGTCTCGGTCATCACCCGCACGCCCTCGTTCACGAGGGTCTGGAAGGCAGGCAAGGTATCGGGGATCTTGATGGGCATTGCTGTCACTCGTCAAAAAGAAAACCGGCCGCGAAAATAACGCTACCGGTCCGTGACGCACGGCCCTTTAGCGACTTGTTTAACGTGGCTGCAAGCCGGCCGGCCAAATCACCACGGTCTTCTAGATACGCCGCCATCGGCGAAGAATCAAGGCGCGCTCAACGCGCCCCATCAGCGGGCCATGAAGGCCAGCCGCTCGAACAGGTGCACGTCCTGCTCGTTCTTCAAGAGCGCGCCATGCAGGCGCGGCAGCGCGTTTTTCGCGGCGCCGCGCAGGTCGGCGGGTTCGATCTCGTCGGCGACCAGCAGCCGGATCCAGTCCAGCGCCTCGGAGGTGGAGGGCTTCTTCTTCAGCCCCGGCGTGTCGCGGATCTCGTAAAAGGCCGTCAGCGCGTGCCGCAGCAGATCCTGCCGGATACCGGGATAGTGAACCTCGACGATGCGCGCCAGCATATCGGCATCGGGAAAGCGGATATAGTGGAAGAAGCAGCGGCGCAGGAAGGCGTCCGGCAGTTCCTTCTCGTTGTTGGAGGTGATGATGACGATCGGGCGGTGCAGGGCGCGGATAGTCTCGCCGGTCTCGTAGACATGGAATTCCATGCGGTCGAGTTCCTGCAACAGATCGTTGGGAAACTCGATATCGGCCTTGTCGATCTCGTCGATCAGCAGCACGCAACGGCTTTCCGCCTCGAAGGCCTGCCATAGCTTGCCCTTGCGGATGTAATTGCCGATCTCGTTGACGCGCGCGTCGCCAAGCTGGCTGTCGCGCAGGCGCGAGACGGCATCGTATTCGTAGAGCCCCTGCTGCGCCTTGGTGGTGGATTTGACGTTCCATTCCAGAAGATCGAGGCGAAGCGCCGCCGCCACCTGCCGCGCCAGTTCCGTCTTGCCGGTGCCGGGCTCGCCCTTCACCAGCAATGGCCGTTGCAGCCGGATCGCGGCATTGACGGCGACCATCAGATCCTTGTCGGCGATATAATCTTCTGTACCCTGAAACTGCATGAAACCCGATCCCGAGAATGACGGCCCTCACACTTAAGGATTTTTTGCCGCAACGCAAATCGATCCCGCGCCGCAAAGAAGACAATTTCGGGCAAGATGGATGGCCTATCATCCCGCTCGAAGAGTTGTGGAACGGCGTCCCATGGCAAACGACGAAGCAGCAAGCATGCGGCCGGCGGCGGAGCGCGCCGAACCGGGCATCGGTTTTTCGTCGCAGATCGGCATGATGCTGAATGCGCTGTGGGCTTCGCCGGTGCGCAACCGCCTCATCCTGTTCTGGTCGCTGATCCTTGCCATCATTCTGGCCACCGCCTTCGTGCAGGTGGCGCTGAACGACTGGAACGGCACCTTCTACGATGCGCTGGAGCGGCGGGATTTTCCCGGCTTCCTGCACCAGTTGCGGATCTTCGCCGCCATTGCCGGGGTGCTGCTGCTGCTCAATGTCAGCCAGACCTATGTCAACCAGATCCTGTCCATCCGCATGCGCGACGGGCTGACCCGCGATCTCATCGGCCAATGGCTGCATCCGCGCCGGGCGCTCAGCCTCTCGGCTTCCGGCAGTCTCGGCGTCAATCCGGACCAGCGGCTGCATGAGGATTCGGCGCATCTTTCGGACGTCACCACCAGCCTCGCCATCGGGCTCACCCAGTCCACCATCATGCTGGTGAGCTTCATCGGGGTTTTGTGGGATCTCTCCGCCGGGTTTTCCTTCGCCTATGACGGGCGCGCCATCGCCATTCCCGGCTATATGGTCTGGGCGGTGTTCCTCTATGCCGGATCGGCGGCCGCCCTTTCCACCGTCGTCGGGCGCAGCCTGCCCGCCATCAATGCCGAGCGCTACGCCCGCGAGGCGCAACTGCGCTCCTCGCTGATGCGCGCCAACGAAAACATCACCGCCATCACCATCCAGCAGGGCGAGACCTCCGAGCGCCGCCGCATCGATGGCGACGTCGCCGCCATCCTCGCGACCATGGGGCGGCTGGCGATCGCCACCACCAACCTGCGCTGGGTGTCGGCGGGCTATGGCTGGCTCACCATCATCGCGCCGATCCTGATCGCCGCCCCCGTCTATTTCGCCGGAGACCTGACCTTCGGCGGGCTGATGATGGCGGTCGGCGCCTTCAACCAGGTCTATGCGGCGCTGCGCTGGTATGTCGACAATTTCAGCACCATCGCCGACTGGAAGGCGGCGCTGATGCGCGTCGCTGGCTTCCGGCTGGCGCTGGTGCGCATGGAAGCCGATCCGCCTGCGGTGAGCCGCAGGCATCCGTCCGCAAGCCAGGGCAATGCCATCACGCTGAAGAATGTCGCCGTTTCCGCCGGACCGGCAGCGGGCAGCAGCTTCCGCCTTCAGGAGCGCGATGTCACGCTTGGCCCCGGCGAGCGCGTCGTCGTCAACGGTGATCCCGGCGCCAATCGCCGCCTGCTGTTCGCAGCGCTCGCGGGCTGGTGGCCGGACTGGACGGGCGAGATCGCCCTGCCGGAAAAGGCGCGGTTCCTGTTCCTGCCCTATGCCGCCTATCTACCGCAGGCGGCCTTGCGCGAGGCGATTTCCTTCCCCGCCCCCGCGGGCGCCTATGACGACACGCAAATCCGCGCCGCGCTGGCAAGGACCGGGCTCGGCGAGCTGACCGCGCAACTCGACACGCAGGCGCGCTGGGACCGGCGGCTGGACCGCGAGCAGCAGGTGTCGCTGGCAATCGCCCGGCTGCTGCTGGCGCAGGCCGACTGGATCGTCTGCGAGGATACGCTGGAGGGGCTGGAGCCGGAAACCGCCGAACATCTGGCCGCCGTGCTCGCCAGCCTGCCGGACACCGGCATCATCTATATCGGCCGCTCGGAGGCCTTCATCGCCGCCGCCCGCCCGCGCATCCTGCATCTGGAGGTGCTGAGCGGCACGGAAAGCGTGGCGGAGCCTGCGTGAAGTCGCCCGGTTTGCCCTGCCTGTATGTTACCCGAAGCGGCAGGGTCATCGCAGATGGAAAACCCCCTCTGCCTGCCGGCATCTCCCCCACAAGGGGGGAGAAAGTCAAAGGTTTGCTTTTCCTACGATATTGAATGCCGAAGGGGCGGCAGCCTCAAGTCCCTCCCCCTTGTGGGGAGGGATTCAGGGAGGGGCTTTTACCTCATATGCGATGACCCTGCTGCAAGCGGGGAGAAGGCCGTGGTAGCGGGATGAGGGGCGGAACAGCGCAAACCGCTCAGCCCTCAAGCTCCTCGCGCAGCATTTCCAGTTCCAGCCATTCCTCTTCCATGCGCGTCAGCCCGTCGCGCAGCTTTTCCAGTTCGGCGGCAAGCTTGTTGAAGGCGGCGGAGTCTTTGCTGAAAAGCTGGGGATCGGCCATGCGCGCCTCGCGCTTTTCGATCTCGCCTTGCGCCTTCTCCATCTCTTTCGGCAGGTTCTCCAGCGCGAATTTCTGCTTGTAGGACAGTTTTCCTTTCGGCTTCGCATCCGCGCTGGCAGCGGGCGCGGCTTCCGCCGCCTTCGCCTTCTCGGCCTTCTCCGCCTTGCGCCGTTCCTCGGCCGCGCCCTTGCGCTGGGCAAGCATGTCGGAATAGCCGCCCGCATATTCGATCCAGCGCCCGTCCGGGTG
Organism: Rhizobiaceae bacterium; assembly: GCA_039808465.1. GTDB lineage: Bacteria > Pseudomonadota > Alphaproteobacteria > Rhizobiales > Rhizobiaceae > Metarhizobium. The sequence goes on from JBDHTA010000107.1 coordinate 10,945, forward strand.
TTCCGGGTCGGCAGGGGCGATGGTGGAGGTGACGGTGCGGTCGAGGAAATCGCGGTCGTGGCTGACGAGGATCACCGTTCCCGCATAACCCGCCACCAGTTCCTGCAACAGATCGAGCGTCTCGATATCGAGATCGTTAGTCGGCTCGTCGAGGATCAACAGGTTCGAGGGCCGCGCCAGGATGCGCGCCAGCATCAGCCGCGCCCGCTCGCCGCCTGAGAGGCTGGAAATCGGCGTGCGCGCCTGCTCCGGCTGGAACAGGAAATCCTTCATGTAGCCGGTGACATGCCGCTGCTCGCCATTGACCAGCAGGTTTTCGCCGCGCCCGTCGGTGAGGTAATGCGCCAGCGTGTCATCGAGGTTCAGATCCTCGCGCTTCTGGTCGAGCGTGGCGATATCGAGATTGGTGCCGAGCTTGACGATGCCGGAATCGGGCTCAAGCTGGCCGGTCAGCATCTTCAGCAGCGTCGTCTTGCCCGCCCCGTTCGGCCCGACGAGACCGATACGGTCGCCGCGATGCACGCGGATCGAAAACGGCGCGACGATCGTGCGCTCGCCATAGGTCTTGGTGATCTTCTCCGCCTCGATCACCAGCTTGCCGGATTCGCGGGCGTCGGCGGCACTCGCCTGCACCGTGCCCTGCGGCCCCTTGTGGCCGCGATAATCGGCGCGCATCTTCTGCAATTCGCCAAGGCGGCGCATGTTGCGCTTGCGCCGCGCCGTGACGCCGTAGCGCAGCCAGTGCTCCTCGCGCTCGATGGCCTTGCCCAGCTTATGCTGCTCCAGTTCCTCCGCTTCCAGCACCTGATCGCGCCATGCCTCGAAATGGGCAAAGCCCCGGTCGAGGCGGCGCGACTGGCCGCGATCCAGCCAGACGGTGGCGGTGGAGACCTTTTCGAGAAAGCGCCGGTCGTGCGAGATCAGCACGAGGCTGCTGCGCGTCTTCTGCAATTCGCCTTCCAGCCATTCGATGGTGGGCAGGTCGAGATGGTTGGTCGGCTCGTCCAGAAGCAGGATATCCGGCTCCGGCGCCAGCACGCGGGCAAGCGCTGCTCGCCGCGCCTCGCCGCCGGAGAGATTGCGCGGGTCTTCCGCGCCCGTAAGCCCCAGATGCTCCAGCAGATAGGCGACGCGGTAGGGATCGTCGCTCGGGCCGAGCCCCGCCTCGGCATAGGCCTGCACCGTCGAATACCCCTCGAAATCGGGGGCCTGATGCAGGTAGCGCACGGTCGCGGAAGGATGGCGGAACACCTCGCCCGATTGCGGCTCCACCAGACCGGCGGCGATCTTCATCAGCGTCGATTTGCCCGAGCCGTTGCGCCCGACGAGGCAGACGCGGTCGCCGGGTTCGAGCTGGAAATTCGCGCCGTCCAGCAGCGGCGCGCCGCCGAAGCTGAGATGGATATCGTCGAGTTTGAGAATGGGCGGCGCCATCGGATCAGGCTCCTGAAAAATCGAAGGGACGGGCAAGGATCAGCGCCTTGCCGGAACGAAGGGAAATATCGACCGGCCCGTTGGCGACATTGGACACGGTGCGCGACGAGCCGAACGGCAGATGGAAATCATCGAGGGGATAGCGGGCGTTGACGATGCTGAGCCCGTCCAGCGCCGTTACCCCCAGAATGGAAAACAGCGATCCCTCGGGCACATCGAGGCGCTTTTCGCCGGGCAACAGCGGCATCGCCTCCTCCTCGCCGGAGGTGAGCAGGATATCGAAGCCCTCCTCCGCCAGCCGGATGGCCGAGAGGTAGAGCTGGAAGGCATGGTCGCTGCGCTCGCCGCCGAGCGCGCCGACCAGCAGGATGCGGGTTGCGCCGCGCGCATGCGCTTCGGCAACGGCGATCTCGCCATCGGTGGCCGCCTTCGCCGCCGGATAGGGCATGCGCTCCACATCCGGCCAGCGCTCCAGAAGCTCGGCGGAGGTGGAATCGAAATCCCCGACCCAGAGTTCCGGCGTGACGCCAAGGGCGGCGGCATGGCGCATGCCGCCATCGGCGGCGATCACGCGCGCGCCGGAAAGAGCGGCCAGCAGGCGCGGATTGGGCGTCAGCGCGCCGCCGAGAAGGATGGCGAAGGTGCTTTGGGTCATGATGCCAAAGCCCATAGCGTAAAGCTTGGCCAAAGGGAAAGCCTTTCGGCGGCGCGGGAACCGCCCACTTGCCAAAGCTGCGGTGCAACGCTACATCTTGCCCTGCTCTAACGGGGTGCCATTTGTCCGCAAGGAAGGATGGCTGAGAGGCGCGGCCCGCCAACCCGAAGAACCTGATCCGGTTAGCACCGGCGGAGGGATTAGACGCGCCAGTCCAATGACGCCCTTTTCCCCTATCGACCATGAAACACAGGAGGAGAAGGCATCATGCCCTTCCACATCACCCGCAGACTGTTTTCCGGCCTCGCATTGGCTTTTGCGCTCGGCGCGCCCGCGCAGGCAGCAGACAAGACGCTGACCGTCTACACCTATGAAAGCTTCATTTCGGAATGGGGACCGGGGCCGAAGGTGAAGGAAGCCTTCGAGAAGACCTGCGATTGCACGGTGAACTTCGTCGGCGTCGCCGATGGCGTGGCGCTGCTGTCGCGCCTCAAGCTGGAGGGTGCCGCCTCGAAGGCCGATATCGTCCTCGGGCTCGACACCAATCTCGTTCAGGAAGCCAAGGATACCGGCCTGTTTACGCCGCACGGCATCGATACCTCCGCCGCCAATGTGCCCGGCGGTTTTGCCGACGATGTGTTCGTGCCCTATGATTACGGCCATTTCGCCGTCATCTACGACACCGAGACCCTGAAAACCCCGCCCGCAAGCCTGAAGGAACTGGTCGAGGGCAACCCTTCGCAGAAGATCGTCATTCAGGATCCGCGCACCTCGACGCCCGGCCTCGGCCTGCTGCTGTGGGTGAAATCCGTCTATGGCGACAAGGCCCCGGAAGCATGGGCGAAACTCAAGAACCGCGTGCTAACCGTGACCCCCGGCTGGTCGGAATCCTACGGCATGTTCACCAAGGGCGAAGCGCCGATGGTGCTGTCCTACACCACCTCGCCCGCCTATCACATGATCGCGGAAAATACCGATCGTTATCAGGCGGCCAGCTTCTCCGAGGGCCATTATATCCAGATCGAGGTCGCGGGCCTCTTGAAGAACGCCCCGGATGCGCAACTCGCCAAGGATTTCCTCGCCTTCATGCTCACCCCGGGCTTTCAGGACGCCATCCCCGAAAACAACTGGATGATGCCGGTCGCCAAGACTTCCGCGCCGCTGCCGGAAGCCTTCGGCAAGCTGGTGCAGCCGCAAAAGACCTTCCTGATGAGCCCGGAAGAAGTAGCGAAGAACCGCAAGGCATGGATCGACGAATGGCTTGCCGCCATGAGCATGAACTAACCCTATGTGGGGTCGTTCCGAACGGCTGACGGCTCTGGGCGGCGGCGGGCTGGCGCTCGCCGCGCTCGG
>JBDHTA010000108.1:0-14294 GCA_039808465.1 Rhizobiaceae bacterium
CTCTTCCGCAAGGGACGAAAAGCATGACTCAATCCTTTCTCAGCATTCGCGGCATCCGCAAATCCTATGGCGCCGTCACCGCCGTCAAGAATGTCACGATGGATATCGCCAAGGGCGAGTTTATGACCTTCCTCGGCCCGTCCGGCTCGGGCAAGTCGACGACGCTCTACATCCTCGCCGGTTTTCAGGATCCGAGCGGCGGCGATATTCTGCTAAATGGCGAAAGCCTGCTGTCGACGCCCTCGCACAAGCGCAATATCGGCATGGTGTTCCAGCGCTATACGCTGTTTCCGCATCTGACGGTGGGGGAGAACGTGGCGTTTCCGCTGCGCATCCGCCGCCGCCCGCATGCCGAGGTTGCCGAGCGCGTCAAGGCCGCGCTCAAGCTGGTGCGCCTCGAAGGCTTCGAGGACCGCATGCCCGCGCTGATGTCCGGCGGCCAGCAGCAGCGTGTCGCGCTTGCCCGCGCGCTCGTCTACAATCCGCCGGTGCTGCTGATGGACGAGCCGCTGTCGGCGCTCGACAAGAAGCTGCGCGAGGAAATCCAGTTCGAGATTCGCCGCATCCATCAGGAGACCGGCGTGACGATCCTCTACGTCACCCATGACCAGGAAGAGGCGCTGCGCCTGTCCGACCGCATCGCCGTCTTCAGCCATGGCGAAATCGACCAGATCGGCACCGGGCCGGAACTCTACGCCAACCCGGCCACCCGCTTCGTCGCGGGCTTCATCGGCGACAGCAATTTCCTCGACGCGTCGGTTATGGCAAGCGAGGGCGGCAAGGTAAAGCTTTCGCTGGGCGATGGCGCGATCATCGAGGGCGTGCCGCTGCACGGCACGCCGGGCGCGGGCGCGAAAGCCTCGCTGATGCTGCGGCCGGAACGGCTGTCGCTCTCCCGCACGATGGTTCCGGCCGGGCTTGCCGTCACCGTGCGCGACATCACCTTCCTCGGCAACAATGTCGAGGTCGCCACCGCGACCGATGCGGGCGTCGATCTCGCCGTGCGCCTGCCCTTCGGCCACGAGGCGATTTCCAGCCTCGCGCGCGGAGAGCGGGCCTGGCTCACCTTCGACACCGCCGCCGCCCACGCCTTCGCCTGACACTATTGCCCGATATGAACCCGTTCCTGCGCAGCCCGTCTGCGCGGGGACGGGTTTTTTCGTGGCCGGAGGAAAGCGCCGGATCGACTTTTTTGTCGATCCGCTGTCTTTTTTGAAAGATGGGGCTTGCGTCGCGAAAGCCGAAAGTCTAAGTGGTGCTTGCCTTTAAGGCTGGTCGGGGTGTAGCGCAGCCCGGTAGCGCACTTGACTGGGGGTCAAGGGGTCGCTGGTTCGAGTCCAGTCACCCCGACCATTTAATTCAACTACTTAACCCCCATCTGGGTAGTTGACGAACCTTCGGGTTCCTATCCTCTTCTCCCGATCTGCGGAATGCACAGAATTTTACGCTCCTCTAAACTGCGGGGGTGGAAAAGCGCCGGTTGCGCGCTACTATCCCTGTCGGACATATAAACCACATAAGCAGAGAGAGGACCGACATGGGCATTTTCGACAAGATCAAGGGCGCCATCTGGGGGAAGAAGGAAGAGGCTGCCGAGCAGCCGGTTTCCGCCGGGGCCGAGCCGGTCGTGGCTTCCGCAGCGCCTGCGCCCGCCAAGCCCGCTTCGACGGCCGCCGCACCGGCGCAGACCGCTTCCGCTCCGGCCGCCGCTGCCCCGGCGGCTCCCGCTGGCGGCGGTGATGTGGATATCGCGGCGATCATGGATGCGGCCGTCAAGCGCAATGGCCAGAAGCTCAACTGGCGCACGTCCATCGTCGATCTGATGAAGGCGCTCGGCATGGAAAGCAGCCTTGCGGAACGCAAGGAACTGGCCGCCGAACTCGGTTACACCGGCGACACCGGTGATTCCGCCGCCATGAACATGTGGCTGCACAAGGCCGTTCTGCAAAAGCTGAAGGAAAACGGCGGCAAGCTTCCCGCCGATTTGCAGGATTGATATCACCATCGAAAGCCCCTGTGAGCGATCACAGGGGCTTTTTTGTTAAGTCCGTGAGGGGTTTAGCCGTCATTGGCGGCGTTGAGATGCTCCGGGCGCAGGCCCTCGTCGGCGCTGCCGCTCTGGCGCAGGCGAACGCCGATACCGCTCTCCGCGCCGTCGTCGGGCAGAAATTCCACACCCTTTTCCTCCAGAACGCCGCGCAGCAGCCGCGGGATTTCATCATCGTGCCACTTTCCGCTTTCCGCCGCCGAAACGGCATCGGCGGAAACGCCTGCAAGCGTGGCGATGACATCGGGTTCGATGCCGAGAAGGGCGCGGGCGGCGCGAAGCTGGGCGGAGGTGATCATGGGAGTGATGATAGGGGAGCAGGCGGTTGCGTCAATGCCCGCCCGATTCGGCAAGCTGCCTTTGATGACGTTTTTCCAGCGCGCCGCAGCCCCAGATGATGCCGAGCAGCAGATAGAAATGCCGCCAGTGATCGGTGTCGATGACATTGCCGATCAGCACATGCCCGGCCATGGTGATCCACGCCACCATCAGATAAGGCTGCCAGCTTCGATTGCGCAGCATGTATTTGAAGCCGATGGCAAGCGTCCAGATCATCATCGTCACATAGGCGAGGAAGCCCAGCCAGCCATGGGTGGTCAGCGATTTCAGCCAGATATTGTGCTCCGCCTCCGGAAAGATGGTGGTGAAGACCATCGGGCCGATGCCCAGCGGATGCTCCATCATCATCTGGAAGCCGATGCGGTGGCGGTCGAACCGGCCGAGATGGCCGCTGTCGTAATCCTGTTCGAGCTGGGCGCGGCTGGAAACGAGGCTTGCCACCTTTTCCGATTGCAGGGCGGCGGCCAGCGCGCCGAACAGAAGCACGACGGCAACCAGCGACAGCACCAGGATTTTCAGGCGGAAGGCGCCGGTGCGCTCCTTCAGCAGCATCACCATCACCAGCAGGCAGGGGCAGAACAGCAGAAGCGCCCAGGCGGCGCGGGAAAAGGACAGGAAAACCCCGAGCGAAATGATCAGCAGCCCGGCGATGCGCCACGGCGCGCCGGCGAGACGCCCGGCCAGCAGGCCATGGATAAGGTAGAGCGCCGGTGCGATCAGAAACGGGCCGAACACGTTCGGATCCTGAAACGCGCCCATGGCGCGGTCGTAGCGGGTGAACATGTCCATGCCCGGCACGACATGGAAATAGCCGAGAATGCCGAGCATCGCGGTGACGACGGCGGCGAGCGTCCAGGCGTTGAAGATCAGCGCCAGCCGCGCCGCGTCGGCTTCCACCACCGCCGCATAGAAAACCGAGGTGAGCGCCAGAAAGGTGGAGACCGCCAGATAGATCGGCCCGTCGCCGAGATCGGACATCACCGTCAGCGACAGGAAGCCGCCGACATTGAAGACCAGCAGCAAAGCGAGCAGGGGGGCGACGTTGCGCGAGATTTTCAGCCCGAACAGGAAGCCGAAGCCGACGAGCCCGACATGGATCAGCTCATAGGGCGCCGGTTCCGAGATGACGAAACCGGAGAGGAAGACGCCGAAACCGATCATCAGCGAACCGATCAGCCGCAGCGTGGCCTGCTGCGGCTGCAAGACGGCGGTTTCGGTGAAGGCGGCGCTCAATAGGCGTTTTCCGTGTTCATGAGGCGGAAGGGCGTGAGGAACAGGATCTTGAGATCGAACAGCAGCGACCAGTTCTCGATGTAATAGAGATCGTAGGCCGTGCGGTATTTGATCTTGTCGTCATTGTCGACTTCGCCGCGCCAGCCGTTGATCTGCGCCCAGCCGGTCACGCCCGGCTTGACGCGGTGGCGGGCGAAATAGCCTTCCACCACATCGACATAGAGCCGTTCGTGGGTCTGGGCGAGCACGGCATGCGGGCGCGGCCCGACCAGCGAGAGATCGCCGCGCAGCACGTTGAAGAATTGCGGCAGCTCGTCGATGGAGGTCTTGCGGATGAAGCGGCCGACGGAGGTGACGCGCGGGTCGTTCTTGGTCACGGCGTTGCGGGCGGTGGGGTCGTTCATTTCCGTGTACATCGAACGGAACTTGAAGACGTTGATGACCTCGTTGTTGAAGCCGTGCCGCTTCTGCACGAAGATCACCGGCCCCTTGGAATTGAGCTTGATGGCGATCGCCGCGCCCAGCATGACCGGCCACAGCAGCGCGATGGCGATCAGCGAGAAGGTGATGTCGAAAATACGCTTGGCCACCGAATCCCAGTCGCGGATCGGCTTGTCGAAAATATCGAGCAGCGGCACCGCGCCGACCTTGGAATAGGTGCGGGGGCGGAAGCGCAGCTTGTTGGCATGGGCGGCAAGGCGGATGTCCACCGGCAGGATCCACAGCTTCTTGAGAAGCTGGAGGATGCGCGCCTCTGCGCTGAGCGGCAGCGAGATGATCAGCATGTCGATGCGGGCGAGGCGGGCGAATTCCACCAGTTCCGGCACCGTGCCGAGCTTCGGATAGCCCGCCACCATGCTGGGCGAGCGGGTTTCGCTGCGGTCGTCGAAGATGCCGCAGATGCGGATATCGTTTTCCGGCTGCTGCTCCAGAGCCCGGATCAGATCCTTGGCGGGCTGGCCGCCGCCGATGATGACGGCGCGGCGCTCCATGGTTCCGTCGCGCGCCCAGTGGCGGATGCCGTAGGAAACGACATTGCGCTCGATGGTGAGGAAGGCGGCGCCGGAGAAGAACCAGGTGACGAACCACAGGCGCGAATAATCCTCGCCGGATTTCAGCAGGAACAGCGCCAGCGCCATCAGGCCGAAGGACAGCGACCAGCCGCTTATCACCTTCGGCAACCAGCGCAACGGCGCGCGCAGCGCCTGCACCTCGTAGCTGTCGGTCAGTTGCAGCAGCAGCACGGTCATGCCCGCGCCAAACAACAGCACCAGCAGCGAAAAAACCGAAAACAGGCTTTCCTGCGGGTTGAAATGGAAATGGTACCCGAGCCCGATGGCGAAGAGCGAGATGAATTCGAGCAGCCGCAGCTGGCCGACGATCAGGTTCGGCGTGTAGCTGGTTTCGCGGAATTGCTCGGCAATCTGGCGCGCGAAGGGGTTGAGTTCGATCTTCTCCTCGGCGGGTGGCGCGTTCAGCTCGCGCACGGTGCCGGTTTCGGCCGCAATCCGCTTGCGGATCGCTTCGAGATCGAAATCATTCGACTTATGGATCTGGTTCATCGCATCCATCCGGTTCTGACCCCGTCATTCTTGCGGAAATCGGGCGGCATGGTGAGATGAATAGCGAAAATGCCCTAAGAAACGCTTACGGCAGGTTGTCTCAAATCAGGACACACGCGGCCGATGCAGGAGATCGCGATAGAGCGCGAGCATGGATTGCGCCATCTGGCTGGCGGAATGGCGGCTGCGGAAATCCTGCGGGCTCGGCATCACGCGTCCGTGCCAGCCGGGATCGGCGCAGGCGGCGGCCATGATCCGGGCAAGATCGGCGGCATCGCCCGGTTTCGCCAGCGCTTCGCTGCCGCGCCCGAGGATTTCCGGAATGCCGCCGACATCGGAGGCGATCACGGTTTTTCCGGCGGCCAGCGCTTCCAGCACGATATAGGGCAGGGCTTCCGCCCGTGACGGCACGACGACGCGCGGCGCCCTGGCGAAAGCCTGCCGCGCGGGCATGGCCGCAAGCATTTCGATGCGCCGGTCAAGGCCGTGGCGCACGATCATGTCCTGATAGCGGTCGCGATCCTTGCCGTTGCCGACCATGGTGGCGCTGAGCGGATGGCCCGCCAGCCGTTCGGCGCGGGCGAAGGCGTCGATGAAGACATCCGGCCCCTTCAGGTTGCGCATCTCGCCGATATAGAGGAAATCGCTGGCACCGGGTTCGAGGGGAACGGGCTCGAATTCGCGCTCGCCGATGCCGTTATAGATGCGCTCGGCGCGGATGGTCGGCTTGCCGACCTTGCGCTCATAGACCTCGCGCTCGTAATCGCAGACGAAGACCAGCGCGTCGCCGAAGCGTTCCTGCAAGCGTTCCAGCCGCAGCACGCCCTGGCCTTTCAGCGAGGCCGGGGAGAAATGAAGGCTGCCGCCATGCGGCGAATAGAGGCGGGCTACGCAATACCTGTTCACCCGCAGGGCTGAGCCGATCGTGCGGGCCAGAACGCCACCCTTGGCGCCATGGCCGTGCAACACGTCCGGCTGCAATTCCTTTACCTGTTTGTAGCTTCGCCACAGCGCCGCCGCGTCGCCGGGGGAAACCGAGCGGCGGATGGGCAGGCGCGTCAGGCCAAGCGCGAGAAACGGCCTGATCTGCTCGAACAGCTTCTCCTCATGCGCGCCCCCGGTGGAACTGTCGCAGAGGAAACCGACCTGATGCCCGGCCGCGCTGTGCTGCTCGGCGAGATCGCGCACATGCCGGAACACGCCGCCGACGGGCGCGCGAAAGCAGTGGATGATGCGCAGGGGGCGATCGGGAGAGGTCATGGCCGGATCAGAAGAACCGTTCCCGGACATAGATGGTGTCTCCAGCCATCACGGGATCCGAAATCGGAACCCGGCCGGTCAGTATCTCTCCATTGATTCGCCTGGTGATATCGGCATTGCCCTGATAGGCGCGGGGGCTGTAGCCGCCCGCCACCGCAATGGCGTTCTGCACCGTCATGCCCGGCACGTAGCTGTATTGCCCGGCCTGCCCGACCTCGCCCATCACGAAGACGGAGCGGTAGCGGTCGACCTCGACGCTGACATCGGGATCGCGCAGATAGCCCTGCCGCAGCTTTTGCGCGATCAGGCCTTCGAGCTGTTGCAGGGTGCGGCCGCGCGCGGGCACCTGTCCGATCAGCGGGAAGGCGATATAGCCCGCCTGATCGACGGTGTAGCTGTTGGTCAGCCCTTCCTGCTCGAATACGGTGATGCGCAGGCGGTCGCCCGCATCCAGCGTATAGGGCTGGATCGTCGCTTCATGAAACGCCTTGGGGGCCGGTTTGTAGGTCGCGCAGGCAGGCAGCGCCGCGGTTGCCGCGACGAGCGCAAGTGCCAGGGCATATTTTGATTTCACGAATGACATTCGCCTCAGGCTCCGAAGCGGTTCCGGGTTTTCATGCCCCGTTATCGATCCATTAAGGTTAATGCCGGGTAAATGGCATGAAAGAAACCCGTCCGGCGGGTGCGGCCCGGCTCTCTTCGGCACGGTTTAACGGTTGGGTTACCATATCCGTTTACGATCGGCCCCGCATCGAAGTTTGGAGTACGGCATGTCGGGCGCAACGCACCAGCAGCAGGATGTGGATATCGATCTCGGACAGCTTTTCCGCGCCATCTGGGCGAGGAAGGGCAAGGTCGCCGCGATCACCGTGGCGGCGGCGCTTTTCGCCTATGGCGGCACGCTGCTGATTTCCCCGACCTATCGCAGCGAAAGCCGCCTGCTGATCGAACAGCGCACGCCGGTCTATAACAGCGGCCGGGGAGAGCAGGGGGCGCCCACCGAAAGCCAGCCGCTGCTCGACGACCTCAATATCGCCAGCCAGGTGCAGGTGCTGCAATCGGTCGATCTCGTCAAGCAGGTGGCCCGCGACCTGAAGCTCTACGAGCGCCCGGAATTCGATCCGACCGTCAACCCCTCGGCGATCTCCGACCTGCTGGTGCTGCTCGGGCTGAAGAAGAACCCGCTCGATCTCGCGCCCGAGGAGCGCGTCGTCAAGGAGTTCATGGAAAAGCTCACGGTCTATCAGGCCGAGAAATCCCGCGTCATCGCCATCCAGTTTTCCTCGAAGGATCCAAAGCTCGCCGCCGCCGTCCCCAATGCGATGATGGATGTCTACATGTCGCTGCAAAGCGGCGCCAAGCTCGACACCAATTCGGAAGCCGCCCGCTGGCTGGAGCCGGAAATCGCCAATCTGCGCGAAAAGGTGCGCGAGGCGGAAAGGAAGGTGGCCGATTACCGCGCCTCCCGCGATCTGCTGCCGACCGGCGAGCCCGGCAATGGCGGCACCTTCGTCAGCCGCCAGTTGGCCGATATTTCGGCGGAGCTGACCCGCGTGCGCGGCGAGAAGGCCTCCGCCGAGGCGCGGGCGGAAAATGTCCGCGCCGCCATGGCCGACGGGCGGGCGCTCGACACGCTGACCGATGTGGCCGGTTCGCAGATCATCCAGCGCCTCAAGGAAACCGAATCCACTGTTCAGGCGCAGATTTCCGACCTGTCCACCTCGCTTCTCGACGGCCATCCCCGGCTGAAGGGGCTGAGGGCGCAGCTTGCCGATATTCGCGGCCAGATAAAGCGCGAGGGGCAGAAGGTGATTTCCGGCTTCACCAACGATGCCCGCGTCGCCCAGATGCGCGAGCGCCAGCTTCTCCAGCAGTTGAACGCGCTGAAGGCGGATTCGGCGCGCGCCGGAAGCGACGAGGTGGAACTGAACGCGCTGGCGCGCGAGGCGGCCGCCCAGCGGCAATTGCTGGAAACCTATCTGGCGCGCTACCGCGAAGCCTCCTCCCGCGCCGACCGCAGCGCCACCCCCGCCGATGCCCGCGTGATTTCCCGCGCCATCGATCCGCAGGAACCCTATTTCCCGAAAGTGCTGCCGATCGTCATCGTCTCGGCGCTGGCCGGGTTCATCCTGTCTTCCGTCGTCATTCTGCTGATGGAACTGTTCAGCGGCCGCGCCCTGAAACCGGTCGGCGCCGCGCCGGTCATGCCCGTGACGGCGCGCCGCGAGGAAACGGACGAAGCGGCGAAGGCCGATGACATGCCCGCCAGCCTTCTGAGCGCCGGGAACGGCGACGAGGCGCGGGCCGAGCCCGTGACGGCGGATGAGCCGGAGCCGGACGACAATGAGTTTTCCGTCGAATCGGTCGCGGATTTTCTGGCCGACAATGAAAGCCGCGTGGCGATCAGCGTTTCGCCGGATGGCGACCGGGGATCGGCGGCGACCGTGGCGCTTGCCCGCAGGCTCGGCGAAATCGGCCTGCATGTGGTGCTGGTCGATCTGACCGGCTCGGCCTGCCCGACGCGGATGATGGCGGCGTCACCGGCGCTGCCCGGCATTACCGATCTGCTGCACGGCAAGGCCTCCGTCGCGCAGGCCATCCATTCGGATCGTGTTTCCGGCGTGCATCTGGTGCCGCAGGGCAATGCCGATCTGCGCGGGGCGATGCGCGCCGCCGACCGCCTGTCGATGATCGTGGACGCGCTGGCCGAGGTTTACGACATGGTGGTGGTGGAATGCGGCCCGGCACCCGCCCATGCCATCGCCCGCGTCTCGCGCAATCAGCCCGCGCATGTGCTCCTGTCCCTGCCGGAGCCTACGGAGGAAAAGCTTGCCGTGACGATCGAGGAATTCGGCAAGGCGGGCTATGACGATCTCGTCATCCTGTCGGACCCGAATTATCCCGCGCCGGGAGCGGCCCGGGCAGCCTGATCAAAGAGCCGCTTAACCGACGCTGGCGCGCAGCCGCTGCACGAAGCCGTAAATCTGCGGATTGGCCTTGATGGCGGCCTTGGTGCGGGTGACGCCGCGTTGCGCCAGCGCCGCCAGCCGCCCAAGGCCGGTGACCGGCAGCAGCACGTCGTAATGCGCCGTTTCCTGCGTGCACCAGGAATGCTTGTAGGCCTGATCGCCGATTCCGAAATCGAACAGCGTTGCCCCTTCGGCGCAGGCGCGTTCGATCAGGTGCCAGAACAGCAATTCGCCGGGGCTGGCCTCGCCCGCGATCGTTTCGTCGATGGAGCCGAACTGGCAGATCACATGCTCGCCCTTGCGCGACAGCCCGGCGATGGCGGCGATATGGCCGTCATGCTCGCCTTTCAGGCGCAGCCCGTGCAGCTCCAGCGGCACGTTCAGGCCGGGCGCGCCGCTTTCCAGCAGCATATGGAAGAAACCCTGGGTTTGCGCGGGCTGGAAGACGTTCGGCAGGCCGAGCGCCTTGAAGCGCACCGCCTTCTGCGAAAAGAACAGGTCGAGAAGCGCGTGCTTCTCCTGCGTGCTCCGCGCGATCATATGGTCGTAGCCACCCATGGCTTCGAGCCTGCGGGTCTGCTGGCGGAATTTCTTGCGGCGCCGCTTGGCGTTGAGCTGTTGCAGCGTTTCCTCGAAATCGGCGCTGAGCGGCAGCTGGAAGGCGCGATTCTGGTTTTCCACCGAAGGCAGCGAATGCAGCGCCATCGGCTTGCCGCGCCAGATGGCGGGCATGTTTTGCAGGCAGATGAGATCGGCGCGCTCGCGCAGGGCCTCGGCGATGCGCTGGCCAAGCTGCTGCGCCGACGCCTCATCCAGCCCGTCGCGGAAGCCGGGGTCGAAAAGCCCGGTGTTGAGATTGCTGAACCGCCCGGCGATGAACTGCGCCACCCGCACCATGTTCTGCCGCGCGATCTCCAGCGGCAGGATGAAAACCGTCTGCCCGCCGCGCTGTCCGTGCAGGATGGCGAGCGGGTTGTCATGGGTCTTCACCCAGGCGGCGCACCAGTCATAGCTCTGGTGCAGCGAGTTGCATTCGTCGCGCTCCAGATTTTTCCAGGCGTCGCGAAACGGTTCCATGCGGTCGAGAACCGTAACGGTCACATCCTCAAGGCCGGATGGTGGAACGGAGAATACGGAAGCTGTCATCGCCTGCACGGTCTTGCCCTTCGTTGTGGCATATGGCCGGAGTTTACGGCGCAACCGGGCAAAATGGTTTAAAGGCAATGGCAAAGGCGGCAAAAACCGCATGGCGCGGTTAGCAGCCCCTTAATGGGCTCAGGGCCTGGGGCGCGGTCCCGCCATCCACTTGATCAGCGCCATCGCGGGCAAAATCCACAGCAGGCCGGTGAGGGCGAAGTAGAGAAGATGCACCCACCATGGCGAGGAGCCGAGCGTAAAGGTGGCGATGGTGGTGGCGAGGAAGGCATAGGCCAGCACGATGACGATCAGGAGAACGGTGCCGATGAATTTGCGCAGACGGACGGGCATTGTCGTTTTTCCGGTAAGCTGGGACGGGCCGCGACGGGATGCCGCAAAGCATTTGGCCTTGTTTTGCATGGGCGGGTGGGGCAAAGCAACAGGCATCAAAGAGGTAAACCATGGCAGCACTCAACAGTTTCCGGGATAGCACCCTTCTCGACGCCCGCACCCGGCAGGATCGCGACCGCCGGGCGCTGCGCGTCTGGCTCGGGGTCGTCCTTGTCACGCTTTTCTGTCTCGTCATCGTCGGCGGCGCGACGCGGCTGACCGATTCCGGCCTGTCGATTACCGAATGGAAGCCGATTCATGGCGTCATTCCCCCGCTTTCGGCTGCGGAATGGGACGAGGAATTTCAGCTTTACCAGCGTATTCCCCAGTTCCACCAGTTGAACAAGGATATGACGGTCGAGGAGTTCAAGACCATCTTCTGGTGGGAATGGACGCACCGGCTGCTGGCGCGCGGCGTCGGCGTCCTCGTCGGCGTGCCGCTGCTGTTCTTCTGGGCGACGGGCCGGGTGGAGCGCCGTCTGCGCCTGCCGTTGCTCGGGCTGCTGGCGCTCGGCGGCTTTCAGGGCTTCATCGGCTGGTGGATGGTGTCGTCGGGGCTGGCGGAGCGCACCGATGTCAGCCAGTACCGGCTGGCGGCGCATCTGACGATCGCCTGTCTGATCTTCGCGGGCTGCATGTGGATCATGCGCGGCCTTTCGCCCCATTCCGGCGACCACGCGCCGACGGACCGGTCGAAGACCATGGCGGCGATCATCGCCTGTTTCGCGCTGTTCCAGATCTATCTCGGGGCGCTGGTGGCGGGGCTGGATGCCGGATTTGCCTACAACACCTGGCCGCTGATGGATGGCGCCGTGGTGCCCGCCGATCTGTTCATCCTCAAGCCGGTGATCGCCAATTTCTTCGAAAACCCGAAGATGGTGCAATATGTTCACCGCATCGGCGCTTATGTGCTGTTCGCGCTGGTGCTGATGCACCTGATCGCCTCGCTGCGCGCCGCTCCGCACACCACCCATGCCCGGCGCTCGGTGGTGCTGTTTGCGCTGGTGACGGCGCAGGCGGCCATCGGCATCACGACGCTGGTATTGCAGGTGCCGCTGCACTGGGCGCTGCTGCATCAGGGCGGGGCGCTGGTGGTGCTGGGCTTTGCCATTGCCCATTGGCGCGGATTTTACGGGGAATATCCGCGAGGATAGCTCACCTTGCCGCGTTTTCGGAAAGGCATCCGAGGATGAAGTCGGCGCGAAGGCCGACTTTGGTTTTCGGCAGTGTGACGAGCGTGTAGCCGAGAGCGGAATAAGCGGAAACGAGCCGCTCATATTCGGCTGCCGCCTCCTCAAAACCATGCTGCCGCTCGGGATCGCGGACATAGATCTCCGGCCAGGGCGGCGTGAGGAAGACCTGCTCGTGATAACGGCAGATGGCGCCCCATCGCTGGAGGGCATCGCCTGCCGCGGCGTGTTGCAGCGCTGCCGCCGCATCGACCAGACCCCGGTCGAAAAAGCTCCAGCCTTCCCGTGACCGGGCGGCGTCATGATCGGCGATGGCCATGGCAATCGCGCGCCGCGCAAAGGCCGCCATGTCCACCCATGGCAGGGCGGCGCCTTCCCCTTGCAATTCTTCCGCGACGATCCGGCGGCCGGGTTCCTCGACCACGGCGAAGCCGCGTCTTGCCAGCTCCGCCAGAAGTGTCGATTTTCCTCCGCCGGAGCATCCCGAAATAACGACGGCAGATGGCGTCATGCGGCGTGTTCCGAACCGTTTCGTCAGGCCGACAGCATCAGGTCCATGTTCTGCACCGCCGCCCCCGAGGCGCCCTTGCCGAGATTGTCGAGCAGCGCCACGAGGTTGACATGGCTGCCACCGGGCGAGCCGAAGACGAAGAGTTTCATCGTATCCTTGCCCGCCAGCTCCGTGGCGTCGACGCGGGGCAGGGCAGCGCTTTCGGCCAGCGGGACGACGGTGACGATCTCCTGACCGGCATAATGGGCGGTGAGCGCCGCATGCACCGATTCCAGCGTCGCATTGCCGTTGAGGTCTTCGAGGAACAGCGGTACCTGCACGATCATGCCCTGCGCGAACTTGCCGACCGAAGGCGAAAACAGCGGCGAGCGCGTCAGAAGCCCGTGGATCTGCATTTCCGGCACATGCTTGTGCTTCAGCGGCAGGCCATAGAGGAAATGCGGGGAGGCGATCGGCTCGGCATGGCCGGGGTCTTCCATCTGCGCGATCAATTGCTTGCCGCCGCCGGTATAGCCCGAGACAGCATTGACGCTGACCGGATAGTCATCCGGCAGGATGCCCGCGGCGCGCAAGGGGCGGATCAGGCCGATGGCGCCGGTCGGATAGCAGCCGGGATTGGCGACCAGACGGGCGGCGCGGATTTTCTCCGCCTGCGCGCCGTCCATTTCGGCAAAGCCGTACACCCAGTCTGCCGCCGTGCGGAAGGCGGTGGACGTGTCGATCACCCGCACGGCATTGTTGCCGGAGAGCATCTCGACCGCCTGTTTCGAGGCATCGTCCGGCAGGCAGAGAATGGCGATATCGGCGCTGTTCAGCAGATCCTCGCGCAAGCGCGCATTGCGCCGCTCGGCCTCGGGGATAGACAGAAGCTCGACGTCGCGGCGATCCGCCATGCGGGTGCGGATTTGCAGGCCGGTGGTGCCGTGTTCGCCGTCTATGAAGATCTTCGGTTTCATATCCTAATGCCTTTTCAATGCCTTGATGCGTCTTTCGGAATCGGTTTGAAAGCCTGTTGAATCGAAGTCTCAGCGCTGTGCCGCGTGCTTTTGCGCTTTCAGGCCCAGCATATACATCGCAACCGTCGCGCCCGCGATAGCGGTGATATCGGCATGATCATAGGCGGGCGCAACCTCGACCACATCGGCGCCGCGAATATCGAGCGGGCCCAGGCGTTGCAGCACGGAGAGGATCTTCGCGCTGGTGGGGCCGCCCGCGACCGGCGTGCCGGTGCCGGGCGCAAACGCCGGGTCGAGGCAATCGATGTCGAAGGTGAGATAGGCGGGCGCGCCCTGCGTGTGGGCAAGGATCGTCTCGGCGATCTGCCCGGAGGTCATGTCCTCCACCTCGTGCCCGTAGAGGATGCGGATGCCGCAATCGTCGGGCGCATGGGTGCGGATGCCGATCTGGATGGATTTTTCGGGATCGATCAGCCCGTCGCGCGCGGCGCGGCCGACGAAGGAACCGTGGTCGATGCGCCGGGCGTCATCGAACCAGGTGTCCTGATGCGCGTCGAACTGTACCAGCGCCAGCGGGCCATGCTTTGCCGCATGCGCCTTCAGCAGCGGCCAGGTGATGAAGTGATCGCCGCCCAGCGTCAGCAGGAAACCGGTGGCGGCCAGCAGCTTCGCCGCTTCCTTCTCGATGGTGGCGGGCGTT
>JBDHTA010000109.1:0-14213 GCA_039808465.1 Rhizobiaceae bacterium
TGTTTCAGGATCCGCTCAGCAACCTGCATCCGCTGAAAACCATCGGCGAACAGGTCGGCGAGGCGATCTCGGCGCATCGCCGCATGGCCCGCGCGGCGCTGCGCGAGCGGGTGCTGGCGCTTCTCGACGAGGTCGGCATCGCCGATCCCGCCTCGCGGCTCGGCGATTATCCGCGCCATCTTTCCGGCGGCATGCGCCAGCGGGTGATGATCGCCATGGCGATCGCGCTCGATCCGCAACTGATCATCGCCGACGAGCCGACGACGGCGCTCGATGTCACCATTCAGGCGTCGATCCTCGACCTGCTCAAGCGGTTGCAGGAGCGGCATGGCACGGCCCTCATCTTCGTCAGCCACGATCTCGGCGTCGTCTCCGACATTGCCGACGATGTGGCGGTGATGCGCCGGGGGCTGGTGGTCGAGCAGGGACCGGCGGCGCAAATCTATGCCGGGCCTTCCGAGCCCTATACGCGGGAACTGCTCGGCGCGGCCCGCTTCGGTAGGCCGCAGGCCGTCCCGCGCCCGCGCCTGCTGCCGCAGGCGGGGCCGCTGCTGACCGTGGACGGGCTGGCGCGGCGGTTTCGCGGCGAACGCGCCGTGCTGGACGACGTGTCCTTCACCATCGGGGAAGGCGAGATCGTCGGGCTGGTCGGCGAATCCGGCTCGGGCAAATCCACCATTGCGCGGCTGGTTTCCGGTCTCGACAGGCCGGATGCGGGCCTGCTCTCCTATCGCGGCAAGACCTATGCCGGGGGCGATGCCGCGCCATCGCGCTGGGATGCGCGGCTGCGTGCCGCAATCCAGGTGGTGTTTCAGGATCCCTATGCCAGCCTCAATCCACGCCGCCGCATCGGCGCCATTCTCGCCGATCCGTTCCTGTTGAACGGCGAGCGCGACAGGGCGGCGGCGCAGGACAAGGTGCGCCGGTTGATCGGCGACGTGGAACTGCCCGCTGAACTTCTGACCCGCTATCCGGCGCAGCTTTCCGGCGGCCAGCGGCAGAGGGTGGCGATTGCCCGCGCCATCGCGCTGGAGCCGTCGCTGGTCGTGGCGGACGAGCCGGTTTCGGCGCTGGATATCACCACGCAGGCGAAGATCATCGCGCTTCTCAAGCGCCTGCGCGAAAAGCGCCGCCTCTCCCTGCTGTTCATTTCCCACGATCTCGGCGTGATCGCGGAATTATGCGACCGGGTGATCGTTCTGGAAAAGGGCCGGATCGTCGAGGCCGGACCGGCCGCGCGCGTGTTCGCCAGGCCGGAGCATGCCTATACGCGCCAGTTGATCGCCGCCATTCCCGGCCAGCGGCATTTCCGGGCGCCTGCCGCCGCGGGGGTGCTCCAGCATGTCTGATGTCCTCACCCTCCCCGCCGCGCCCGGCGGCGGCGCGCCGTCCATGCCCCGGCTTCTGCTGCGGGCGCTGGCGCGGGAACGCGCGGTTCGCTATGGCGGGCTGATCGTCGCCTTCGTGGTGATCGCGGCGCTCTGCGCGCCGCTGGCCGCCTGGCTGCTCGGCCATGGGCCGAACGAGCAGTTTCGCGACCTGACCCTCGACGACATGGGCCTGCCCATCGGGCCGTCGCTGGCCTTTCCGCTGGGGGCCGACGGCAATGGCCGCGACGTGCTGGTTCGCACCCTTTACGGGGCGCGGGTTTCGCTGCTGGTCGGCATTCCCGCGACCACCATCGCCATGATCCTCGGCACGGCCATCGGCCTCGTCAGCGGCTATCTCGCGGGCCGGACCGACCGGATCGTCTCGCAGGTCGTCGATATCGCGATGTCCTTTCCCTTCGTGGTGACGGCGCTCAGCCTGCTGTCGCTCAATCGCGGCGGCACGGGCGAGCCGGTCATCGCGCCGTTGATGGTCGTCATTCTGGTCATCGCCCTGTTTTCATGGACGTTTTTCGCCCGGCTGGCGCGGGGAATGGTGCTTTCGCTGCGCCATAGCCCGATGGTGGAAGCCTCGCGCACCATCGGGGCATCGCATCCGCGCATCGTCCTCGTCGATATCCTGCCGAACATTCTTCCGGTGGTGATCGTCTACTGGGCGGTGCAACTGCCCGCCAATATCATCGCCGAAGCGACGCTTTCCTTCCTCGGCGTCGGCATTCAGGCGCCCGACGCAAGCTGGGGCAACATGATCGCCGACGCGCAGCGCAGTTCGCTCTATCAGGACCAGCCCTGGTTCCTGTTCGGCCCGGGCGCCGCGCTTTTTCTCACCGTTGCCGGTTTCAACACGCTCAGCGCCGGTCTGCGCAACGTTCTCGACCCGCATCACGCCGGAGCCAGCCGTTGACCCGATCCTTCCTATCGATCCTCCTCCGTTCGGCCTCGACACTGGTTGCCGTGCTGATCCTGACGTTTTTCATGACCCGCCTCGCCTATCGCAATCCGGCGGCGATGCTTGCGCCTCGCAATGCGACGCAGGAAACCATCGAGAGCATCGCCCGCTCGCTGAGGCTGGACGAGCCATGGTACTGGCAATTGTGGTATTATCTCTATCGCGGCCCCGATATTCAGGGCGCGCCGATGGGCATCATGCACTGGCCGCCAGCGCTCGGCTATTCCTTCCGCAAGCAGGCGCCGGTGACGGATCTCATTCTCGCCAAGGCGCCCGTCACCCTGTCGCTGGCGCTCGGCGCGCTGGTGATCTGGATGACGGTGGCGATCGCCGGCGGCGTGATCGCGGCGCGCTGGCAGGGGAAATGGCTCGATCACCTGATTGCCGTTCTCGCCTATATCGGCCTTTCGGTGCCGACATTCCTCAGCGGCATCCTGATTTCCTGGTTCTTCTTCTTTCAATTGAGCGGCTATGGCATCCGCTGGTTTCCCAGCAGCGGCTATGTGCCGCTTGCCGAAAACCCGGCCGAATGGGCGCGCCATCTCGCCCTGCCGTGGCTGACGCTGGCGCTGGCGGAAATCGGCATTTTCCAGCGCGTCGTCAGGGCAAGCATGCTGGATGTGCTCGGGCAGGATTACATCCGCACCGCCCGTGCCAAGGGGGTCAGCGAAGGCCGCGTCTACTTCAACCATGCGCTCAAGGCTGCGTTCACGCCGATCCTGACGCTGGGCGGGCTGGAACTGGCGGTGATCATGGGCGGCGCCATCGTCACCGAGACGATCTTCGGGCTCGACGGCATCGGCCGCATGGCGATCACCGCCGCTCTCGACGGCGATTTCCCGGTCGTGATCGGCACGACCATCTTTTCGGCGGCGGCCTTCGTGTTCTGCACGATGACGGTGGATACGCTTGCCGAATGGCTCGACCCGCGCGAACGGCGCTGAAAGCGGCAAACCCGCACAGAGAATGACACGAGAAACGAAAGGACCATCCATGACCAGAAAACGCCTTGTCGGCATTGCCGGAAGCTTCAGCCGCCCGTCGAAGACGCTTGCCCTGGTGCGCGAAGTCGGCGAACGGGCCGAAAACCGCTACGATCTCGCCAGCGCCTA
This sequence comes from Rhizobiaceae bacterium, assembly GCA_039808465.1. GTDB lineage: Bacteria > Pseudomonadota > Alphaproteobacteria > Rhizobiales > Rhizobiaceae > Metarhizobium. The sequence goes on from JBDHTA010000109.1 coordinate 3,450, forward strand.
TTACGACCTGCACGATATCGGCCCCTCGCTTGGCGCCGCCCTGTGGCGCAAACAACTGGACGAGCAGGCGCAACGGGTGATCGCCGACATCGTTTCGGCCGATATTCTCGTCATCGGCTCGCCGACCTACAAGGGCTCCTATCCCGGCCTGTTCAAGCATCTGATCGACCTCATCGAGCCCCACGAGTTGCGCGCCAAGCCGGTGATCCTGACCGCGACCGGCGGCGGCGACCGGCATGCGCTGATCGTCGAGCATCAATTGCGGCCGCTGTTCGGCTTCTTCACCGCCCATGCGCTGCCGACCGCCGTTTACGGCTCCGACCGCGATTTCACCGATTACCGCGTCACCGCGCCGCCGCTTTCGGCCCGCATCGATGACGTGGTCTCCGAAATCGGCCTGTTTCTTCCGGCCGTGACCCCGGTTCCGGTCGCCGCAGAATAGCAGGTCAGTCCGGCTTCACGCAGCGCCTCAGCAATTTCGCCGCGGATTCGATCTCGTCCTCGCTCGATGCGGCAAAGCCGACGAGAAGGGCCTTTCGCGGCGAAGTCCGGTTCGCGTAATAGTAGGACAATTGCTCGACGCCGAGATTGTTTTGACGGCAACGGTTCAGGATCGCGTCCTCATCGGCCGACTGGTCCCGGTAGTAGCAGAGATTGTAAAATCCCGACGCGAATTCGGGCGGCTCGAAGATATCGGCGAAATCGGAGCGCAGGATTTGCAGAAGCCGGTTCTGGCGTCTGGCGTAGATCCGGCGCATCCGGTGAAGATGGCGGGCATAATGGCCATCCTCGATGAAGCGGCCGACGATCTGCTCGGTGAACTGCGGCAGCGCCCGGTAGCGGACCTGGATCAAGCGGCGGCATCTCTCCGCCAATGCCCGCGGCATGATCATGTAGCCGACGCGCAGCGACTGGAGCAGCGTCATGCTGAAGGCGCCGACATAGATCACCTGCCCGGACCGGTCGAGCGCCTTCAGCGGCGGAATGGGCCCGCCCCGGTACCGGAACTCGCTGCCCAGATCGTCCTCGATGATCAGCGTATCCCGGTCGGCGGCCCAGTGCAGCATTTCCAGCTTCCGCTTCATCGGCATGGCGATCGTCATCGGCTGCTGCTTGGCGGCGGTGACGAAGGCGAGCTTGACGCCGCGGGCGGCGACCGTCTGCGGATCGGCCCCGGATGCGTCGACATGCATCGGCTCGATCCTGCACCCCGAGGACTGGAAGATCGACCGGATCGCCGCCATCCCCGGTTCCTCGAAGGCGACGGTGTCGCCGGGGTCGAGAAGCAGCTCGGCCAGCAGGGTGACGGCGTGATGGGCGCCGAGCGTGGTCACCACCTCCTCCGGCTCGCACCGGATGCCCCGGCTGACGGCGATGTGGCGGGCGATCTGCTCTTCGAGCAGGGAGGGCCGCAATATCTCGCGGTAATTGACGATGCGGAAATCCCCTTCCGCATAGACTTCCCTGGTCAGCCGCGACCAGATCCGCACCGGAAACAGCCGGTGATCCGGCGTCGCCATGTGCAGTTGCTGCGACCCGTCGTTGAGGGTCAGGGAGGTGCGCCATGTCAGCGCCCGCCCGCGCTGCGAAAGGCGGCTTTCGAACCGGTCCGGAACCGCGTTTCCGGCCTCGGGCGGCGCGCTGGGCCCGCCGGGCTGGCGGCGGGGCACGGTTTCGACATAGGTGCCGCTGCCGCGCGCGGAATTGAGATAGCCTTCCGCCGCAAGCTGGTCGAGCGCCGTCACCACGGTAAAGCGGGAAACCCCGAGGCTTTCCGACAGAACCCGCGACGAGGGAATGCGCGTTCCGCCCGCGATCGCGCCCGACAGGATCATCTCCCGCAGGCCGTCATAAAGCTGGAGGTATAGCGGCCGGGCACTTCCGGCGTCGAGTATCAGGCCGTCCAGACTGGACCCGTCGATCGTGCGTGCGATGCCGCGCCTCCCCACGGCCGGGCCGTGCTCTGCAAAGTGGACTGGTCGTTTTCATCATTTCTGGCCATGTATACAGCATTCTTGCCGGTTAATATCCAGACAGGAACGAAAATTGGCGCTGCGGATCAGCCGCCGGCCGGGCCATTCAAGCCAAACAGGGGGATTACCCATGGATGAACTCAACTATCTCTCCGCCCTCGTTGCCAAAGGCCGGATGTCGCGCCGCGACTTTCTCGGGCGCAGCGCAGCCCTTGGCGTCAGCCTCGCGGCGGCAGGCACGCTGCTGTCCACGGCCGCCAGGGCGCAAGGGCCAGTGCGCGGCGGCACGATCAGGATCGGCATGCAGGGCGGCGCGTCGACCGACAATCTCGACCCCGGCCTTGCCACCAATCAGGTCACGGCGATCGTCGCCCATCTCTGGGGCGAAACCCTCGTCTGGCTTGCGCCTGACGGCTCGCCGATCCCTGTTCTCGCCGAGGCATGGAGCGCGTCGCCCGACGCCAGAACCTGGACCTTCAAGATTCGCAAGGGCGTGCAGTTTCACGACGGCAAGACGCTGACGCCCGCCGACGTGGTCGCGACGCTCGAGCGGCATTCGGACGAGAGCGCGAAATCGGGCGCGCTCGGCGTTCTCAAGGGGATCGAATCCATCAGGGAGGATGGCGACGCCGTCGTCATCACGCTGAAGGAAGCCAATGCCGACATGCCCTTCCTGATGAACGATTATCACCTGATCATCCAGCCGAACGGCGGCAAGGACAATCCGGAAGCGGCAATCGGCACCGGGCCCTACAAGCTCGCCGCCAGCGAGCCGGGCGTGCGCTACAACGCGACCCGTTTCGAAAACTACTGGGCGCCTGAAACGGCCGGTTTCGCCGAACAGGTGGAGATCGTCGTCATCAACGACGCGACGGCGCGCATCGCCGCCATGCAGAGCGGCCAGGTGCACATGATCAACCGCATCGAGCCGAAAACCGTCGATCTGCTGAAGAACATGCGGAAGGTGACGATCCGCAACGTTTCCGGGCGCGGCTTCTATCCCTTCAACATGTTCTGCGACACCGCCCCCTTCGACAACCGGGATCTGCGGCTTGCGCTGAAATATGCGATGGACCGCGAAACGATGATCGAGCGCATCCTGCGCGGCTACGGCTCGGTCGGCAACGATACGCCGATCAACAGGGCCTATCCGCTTTACGAGGAAATCGAGCAGCGGGCTTACGATCCGGAAAAGGCCGCCTTTCACTTCAAGAAATCCGGGCACAACGGCAGCATCGTGCTGCGCACCTCGGAAGTGGCCTTTCCCGGCGCGGTCGATGCCGCCGTTCTCTATCAGGAAAGCGCCAAGAAGGCGGGCATCGATATCGACGTCAAGCGCGAGCCCGGCGACGGCTACTGGTCGAACGTCTGGAACGTGCAGCCCTTCTCGACCTCCTACTGGGGCGGACGCCCGACGCAGGACCAGATGTATTCCACCGGCTACATCTCCTCGGCGGACTGGAACGACACCCGCTTCAAGAACGAGGCCTTCGACAAGCTGGTGGTCGCCGCCCGCGCCGAACTGGACGAAACCAAGCGCCGGGCGATGTATCGCGACCTTTCGGAGATGATGCGCGACGAAGGCGGCCTGATCGCGCCGATGTTCAACGACTTCATCGACGGCGTCAGCGAAAGCATTCAGGGCTGGGAGGACAATCCCGCCGGTGAACTGATGAACGGCGACGCCCCCTTGCGCTGCTGGCTCAGCGCCTGATCGTGCCACCACCCGGATCGAACGCGCCGCCCGCCGGTGGCGCGTCATGCCATGCCAAGGACACCGCCATGCCGCTTCGCAACAAACTTCTGCTCATCATCCTCGACGGCCAGCCCTGGCGCAATGCCCGCCGCCTGATGGGCAATCTGGAAGGCTGGGTGGAGGCTGGCGAGGCCCGCGTCTGGAGGATGCGCTCGGTTCTGCCCTCCACCTCCGCCTCCTGCTATGCCTCGATCCATACCGGCGTTTCGCCGCAGGCGCATGGCGTCGTCTCGAACGAGACGCTGTTTCGCGTCGAGCAGCCGGATATCTTCTCCGAGGTCGCCCGGGCTGGCGGCAAGACGGGCGCCGTCACCCATTCCTTCTGGTCGACCTTCTTTCAGCGCGCGCCCTTCGACATGGTGCGCGACATCGAATATGACGAGGCGGAAGGGCCGATCCACCACGGCCGTTTTCACACCATGGCGGGATACAATCACCAGAACCAGATGACGCCCAGCGATCTCGACCTGTTCGCGACGCTGACCATGCTGACCGAGCGCCATGCGATAGACTACGGCATCCTGCACACCTGCACGCTCGACAGCATGGGCCATCGCTATGGCCATGACTGCGCGCAGATGGATCATGCCTGCTTCACCATCGACGCGCAGCTTGCCGCCTTCCTGCCCCGCTGGCGCAAGGCCGGTTACGAAGTCATCGTCACCGCCGATCACGGCCAGACGGACCGCGGCCATCATGGTGGCCATGACGAGGAGATGCAGGATTTCGCCTTCTACTGGTTTGGCGGCGGCGAAGGCCCACCGGCCGATACCCTCCTGAGCCAATTGCAACTCGCCCCCACCGTGCTGTCGCGGCTGGGCGTGGAGGTGCCCGCAACCATGCAGGCCAAGCCCTTCCTCACCTGAGAGAGCACTCTTCAACTCTTTATTTTGTCGCATTTCCGGACGCAAAACCGCTGCGCACTTTTGCTGGAAATGCTTTAGCAGATCCGCGGCAGCGTGATGCGGACGCAGAGGCCGGGATCGTTGTTTTCGAGGAGGAGCGTGCCGTTTGCCTCCTCGACGAAGCTCTCGGCGATGGCGAGGCCAAGCCCCGCGCCCTCGCTCGTCGTATCGAGCCGCCCGCCGCGCTTCAGGACGAAGCCGATCTCGCCTTGCGGAATGCCCGGGCCGTCATCGCTGATCTCGATGACCGCCATCGCACCATCGGCCCGGCCGGTGATGCAGACGGCGGTGCGCGCATAGCGGGCGGCATTTTCCGCAAGGCTGCCGAGAATTTCCGCCAGATCCTCCGCGTCGACGCGCAGGACCAGCCCCGGCTCGATCTCCAGTTGCCAGTCGAGATTGCCGCCAGCCGGGGTGCGGGAGACGACGCCGATCACCTGCGCGGCCACGCGGGCGAGATCGCTGCGGACGCCATGGCCGCGCTCGGCCTGCCGGGCCCGCGCCATCTCGTGATCCACATGCCTGCGCATGCGCAGGATGACCGCCTCGATATCCCGCGCCACATCCTCCTCGCCCCGGGCGCGCAATCGCAGGACGTCGCCGGAGAGAATCTGCAACGGCGTCTTGAAACCGTGCGCCAGATCGGCGGCGCGCTCACGCGCCTTGCGCAACTGGTTTTCACGCGATTGCAGCAGGGCATCCACTTCACCGGTCAGAGGCAGAACCTCATCCGGAAAATCGGTGCCGAGCCGCTCCGCCTTGCCAGCCCGGATCGCCGAAAGACGCCCGGTCAGCGTCGCGAGCGGCCGCAGGCCGACGATAATCTGCACGAAGCTCGCCGCCAGCAGCAGCGCCGCCAAGGCTTCCAGATAAGGCAGGAGATCGCCCTCGAACTCGTCCGTTGCGCGGGCAATATCGGAACGGTCGATGGCAACCGCGACCCGCATCGACCTTGCCCCGGCGCGCGCCGCCGTCACCACCTCGCGCTGCACGAGCAGCAGGCTCGCGCCGCCCGGGCCGGGCTGGGTTGTCATATGGATGCCGCCAGCGGCGATATCCGGCAGGGTGAGCACGTCGTCCCACAGCGAGCGCGAGCGCAGCCGCCCGCCATCGCCCTCGATCTGCCAGTACAGGCCGGAAAGCGGCCGGTCGAAGCGCGGATCGGCCGGCGGCTTGACAAGCGCGAGCGCCGGGCCGGGCTGCTCGGCGATCCCGGCGATGATCTGGTTGAGATGCAGCACCAGCTCGGCGGCGATGCGCCGCTCCGCATGCCGCTCGAAAAGCGTGGAAAGAACGAAGAAAGCCGCCACGAGGGCGGCGATGACCGAGGCTGCGCCAGCCAGCGCAAGACGAAGCCGCAGCGACCGGCGCGTCATGGCTCGCTTTCGCCCATGTAGTATCCGAACCCGCGCCGGGTGCCGATCGACACTGCGCCCAGCTTCTTGCGCAGCCGCGCGATCAGCGCCTCGAGCGCATTGGCATCACGCGAAAAATCGTCGCCATAAAGATGCTCCTGCAATTCGGCCGGTGGCACGATGCGGTCGCGGTGATGGCCGAGATAGCTGACCAGACGGTATTCGAGCGGCGTCAGCGCCTGCGGCACGCCGTTGACGCTGACGCGCATGGCGCGGGTGTCGATCGTCAGCGGGCCGATAACGATCGTCGCCGCGCCGTAGCCGACGGAGCGCCGGATGAGCGCGCGCACGCGGGCCAGCAATTCCTCGAACTGGAAGGGCTTGGGCAGATAGTCGTCGGCACCGGCGTCGATGCCCTCGACCCGCTCGGCCCAGCTGCCCCGCGCCGTCAGCACCAGCACCGGCATATGCCTGCCATTGGCCCGCCAGCGCTTCAGAAGCGACATGCCGTCCATGCCCGGCAGCCCGAGATCGAGCACGACGAGATCGTAATCCTCGGTATCCCCCAGAAACCAGGCTTCCTTGCCATCGCCCGCCGTCTCGACCGCATAACCGGCGCCCGTCAGCACGGCGGAAATGTCGGCGGCAATGCGGGCATCGTCCTCGACGAGCAGCAGGCGCATCAATCGTCCTCGATGATCGCCATCGACTTGGCATCGAGCTGCAACTCGATGACCTGCCCGGACGGCTGGATGAATTCCAGCTCATATATATAACGCCCGTCCTCACGCTCAAGCTCGACTTCGATCAGGTCTCCCTGCACATGCTTGCGCGCCTCCGCGATGATCTCCTCCAGCGGCCGCACGAGGCCCTGTTCCAGCGCCTGACGCGCCTGTTCATGCTCCAGCGCGTCGTCGTCATCGTCCTCACCGGCAGGCGCGCCGATCGAGGGCGCGAACGAAAAGGCAAGGAGAAAGACGAGGGCCGTCGGCAGGGGGGAAAGCAGCTTCTTGATCATGGCTCCTGCCATAGCCGGATCAAGCTGACAATTCGCTGACAGCGCCTGTCAGGCAGGCGACAGGCGCCATGTGCGAATCCCTCTGGCGACATCACAGGAAAGGATTTGCCCATGACCATCAGAACGACCGGCCTTCTTGCCGCAAGCCTGCTCGCCGCAAGCCTTCTCAGCCTTGCCGCGCCCGATGCCGCCCAGGCCGCCCGCAAGACGCTCGAACAGGTCGCCGTCGACCTGTCGGCCAAGGGCTATACGATCCGCGAGATCGAAATGGACGACGGGCATTTCGAGGCAACCGTGGTCGATAGCGAGAACGTCGTCAGCGAAGCGAAAATCGACGGCGTCACCGGCGAAATCCTGCGCCTTGAGCGCAAGCGCTGATTTTTCTCCAAAATCCGGAAAGGATCATTCTCATGGCAAACATCATCGGCACCTCCGCCGCCAACACGCTCAAGGGCAAGTCCACGGCTGACGACATCTTCGGCCTTGGCGGCAACGACAGGCTTTTCGGCTTCGGCGGCAATGACGATCTCAATGGCGGCGCTGGCAACGACTACCTCTCGGGCGGCACGGGCAATGACGAGCTGACCGGCGGCGCGGGCAGCGATACCTTCGTCTTCACCAGCGGCCGCGACGAGATCGACGATTTCTCCACGCGCAGCGACAAGATCGTCATCGACAGCAAGCTCGGCATAACCTCCTTCGCCGACCTGATGAAGATCGCCAGAGCCGTCGATGACGGCGAGGACGTGCGCTTCGACTTCGGCAAGGGCAACACGCTGACGCTGGAGGACACCAGTCTTTCCAGCCTCAAGGCCAGCCACTTCTCCTTCCGCAACGTCGATACGGCCGAGCCGAAGGATCCGCTTTCCGGCAATGACACCCTGACCGGCAACGCCAGGGCCAACGCGATTTCCGGCGGCGCTGGCAACGACACGATCAAGGGTCTGGGCGGCAACGACCGCCTGAATGGCGATAGCGGCAACGACAAGCTCTATGGTGGCGGCGGCAATGACGACCTGAACGGCGGGACCGGCAACGACTACCTCTCGGGCGGCGCTGGCAATGACGAGATGGAAGGCGGTTCCGGCAACGACCGCCTCTGGGGCGGCGCTGGCAATGACGAGCTGGATGGCGGCTCCGGCAACGACCGCCTCGACGGCGGCTCGGGCTTCAACGAACTCGAAGGCGGCGCTGGCCGCGATACCTTCATCTTCAAGACCGGCAAGACCGAGATCGAAGACTTCAACTCCAGGGACGACACGATCGAGATCGCCAAGTCGCTGGGCGCATCGAGCTTCGACGACCTCATGAAGTTCACCCGCACGGCCGATGGCGGCGAAGACCTCGTCATCGATTTCGGCGCCCATGAGCTGCGCCTCGAAGACACCAGACTTTCCGACCTTTCGGCGTCGGATTTCCTCTTCCTCTGAAAGCCGCGCCTGCGGCCGCAAGGCGGGCGGATTTTTCCGCCCGCCTTTCAGGATTTCAGGATTTCAGGATTTCAGGATTTCAGGAAAGACGCGACGGAAACACCGGCAGTTTCCAGCCGCGCGCGGATAAGCCGCGCCATGGCGAGAGCCCCCGCCGTATCCCCATGGACGCAGACCGATTGCGTCGCGAGCGCGACCGGCTCGCCGCCGATCACCGGCATGCGGCCGCTCTCCAGAAAGCGGATAAGCCTGTCGGCCGCCTCGTCCGCGTCGTGCAGCACCGCCCCCGCCTGCGCGCGCGGCACCAGCCTTCCGTTCGGCAGGTAGGCCCGGTCGGCAAAGATCTCGGAATACACCTCCAGCCCGGCGGCGCGCGCGGCCAGCTCCAGCTCCGTGCCCGAAATGGCCAGCACCGCCAGCCTGCCCGGCAGGCAGGCCACGGCCGCGACGATGGCGTCGGCAACCGCCCGGTCGTCCGCCGCGAGATTTCCCAGCGCGCCATGCGGCTTCACATAGCGCACCTGCGCCCCGGCCAGCGCCGCGACGCCCTGAAGGCTTCCCGCCTGCGCCGCGACCATGCGCCCGATCTCGCCCGGCGTCATCGGGATGATCCGCCGCCCGAAGCCTTCCCGGTCGGCATAGCCCGGATGCGCCCCGATCGCGACGCCGCGCTCCGCCGCCTGCCTAAGCGTCGCGAACATCGTCTCGGGATCGCTGGCATGGCCGCCGCAGGCGATGTTGGCCGATGTCACCACGCCGAGCATCGCCGCGTCGTCGCCCATCGCCCAGGGGCCGAAACCTTCGCCGAGGTCGGAGTTCAGGTCGATCTGCATTGCCTTGCCCCGCTCAAGTGCCCGGCCTGTTGGTCGCGCGCGTCAACAGCACGACGCCGCCGCCCTCGTCCGTGTCGTAATAGGTGAAGCCGGTGCGGTTTTCGCGCCGTCCCGACATCTTGACCGGGATGCCGGATGCCGCCTCCGCCGCGTCCGCATCCGGCACCTCGAAACCGAGATGAAACACGCCTTCACCCTTCTCGTCCAGGAATCTGCGCTGGGGGCACGGTTCCGCGCCCGGCTGGCAGAGCTGCAACTGGATGTTCGCCATATTGCAGATGCGGTAACGCATGGCGTTGAAGGCAACGGGATTTGGAACGTTCAGCTCGGTATATTCGGCCAGTGGCGGATAGGAGACCCATGGCCCGATGCCGATCGATTCGTAATAGGCCTGCGTCCTGTCGATGTCGTGAACGACGATGCAGACGTGATGCAGCTTCTCGAACACCGGGTTCATGGCTCAGTCCTCCTTCAAGGGCATGACGTAGTTCAGCACCCGCCGCCCGCCATCGGGATAGACGGTTTCGCCGGTGATGAAAGAGGCGTCGTCGCTGGCGAGGAAGGCGACGACGGAGGCCACTTCCTTCGGCTCGCCGTAGCGGCCCATCGGCGTGCGCATCATGATTGCCTTGTGACCGGCGCTGTTGACGAAATCGCCCGCCACCATCTCGCTCATGATCGTGCCCGGCCCGACGCCCGCGACGCGGATGCCATGCGGCGCGAAGGCGACGGCGGCGGTGCCGGTGATCTGGTTCATGCCGCCCTTGGAGATGGCGTAGGGCGCGACATTGGGGTTGGCGAGCCCCGAATTGATCGACGACATGATGATGATGACCCCGCCGCCGCCCTGCGCGATCATCTGGCGGCCCGCCGCCTGCGTGCCGAAGAACGCGCCCTTGAGGTTGACGTCGAGCACCCGGTCATAGGTTTCCTCGGTCACGTCGAGGAAGGGCACGATGGGGCAGATGCCCGCATTGTTGACCATGACGTCGATCCGCCCGAACCGCTCGACGGCGCTGGCGATCAGCGCCTCGACCTGATCCTTGCGGCTGACATCGGCAACCACGGACAGCAGCGTATCGGGCGTTCCGATTTCAGCCGCCGCCGCCCGGAGCCGCTCCTCGTTGATATCCGAGATGACGGCATTGGCGCCTTCGGACAGGAAGCGTTCGGCCGTGGCCCGGCCGATCCCCTGCGCGGCCCCGGTGATGACGACGGTTTTTCCGGCAAACCTCATGGCGTTCTCCTTCAGTAAATGATGCTCTCGGGCATTGGCTGGCCCGCGCGAATCCGGTGATAGCCCAAGGGCGTAAGGTCGAGGCTCGCATAGGCGCCATTCATGATCAGCTCCGCCACGCCGCGCCCGGCAGCAGGCGCGTGCATGACGCCGTGGCCGGAAAACCCGGTCGAGAAGACGAGGTTGGCGATCTCGTCATGCGGGCCGACGACGCCGTTGTGATCGAGGGCGTTAATCTCGTAATGACCGGCCCAGGC
>JBDHTA010000110.1:0-14106 GCA_039808465.1 Rhizobiaceae bacterium
AAATGGCGAGGCGACGGCGCAACTGCCCGCCCTGTTGCCGCGCCGCTTTCAGTTCCAGCGCAACGCCTTCGAGGGAAAGGCTCTGCGGCGGCCCGTCGGCGGGAATCGGATGGCCGTCGCGCTCCTCGCCCGCGGCCAGCGCCAGCACCTCGCTTACCAGACGGCGGAAGGCGTCCTCGCGGGCATGTTCGCCCGGCACGGCGATGATCGAGGCGATGACGCCGTGGCGCGAGCGGATCGGGTTCCAGCGGCAGGACAGGCCGGTCAGATCCGGCCGCTCCGGCGCGTCCGCCATGGGAACGGTGAAGCGGCCCGCCTTCATCTGCCGCTCGGCCCAGCTTGCGCCGCCGCCCGCGAACATGGCGTAGCTGACCTGCGGGCTGGCGCGGAAACGGGCGATGCGCACATCCTGCCCGGCATCCCGCGCCGCTGCCACCGGCACCATGGCGGCGCGCATGTCGAGCCCCAGCTCATCGCGCACCCAGCGGCGGGTGGCGGCCAGCGCCGCCTCGGCCTTCGCCTTGCCCTGACCGGGCAGGGCGACCAGCGCGCCGTCGCCGCCGAAGACGAAGGGCAGGGTGGTTTCGTCAAGCGCGTTCAGCACGGCGGAAATCACGCTGGCGCCCGCCATGTTGACATCCTTGTAGCGTCCGCTGGCGATGGCGCCGGTGGAATCGACGATATCGGCCGCCGCCAGCCACCAGTCATGCGGCAGGGGCGCGTAGACGGCGGGATCGGTGACCGCCTCGAAACGGTCGAAGACCGGCGCGTCGAAGCGCGTCTCATGCAGGGCCGTTTCCGTCATGCCGTTCTCCCGCCGTTTTTACCTTCGAGGACTTGCATGATACGCCCTGCGCCGTTCTTTATGTAGCCTCGACAACCGGAAAGCCCTCATGAGCCGTCTCGACAGTTTCATCCGCCGCCTCAGCGCCCAGCGCGATATTCTCAACCGGATCGCGCCGCAGGTGGCGGAACTGGAGGGGCCGGTGCTGGAACTGGGGCTCGGCAACGGCCGCACCTTCGATCATCTGCGCGAGTTGCTGCCCGGGCGGCGCATCGTCGCCTTCGACCGGGATGTGCGCTGCCATGCCGCCTCGCGCCCGCCCGAGGGCGATATCGTGCTGGGCGAGATCGCCGAAACGGCGCGGGACTGGATGGGATGCGGCGCGGCGCTGGTGCATGCCGATATCGGCACCGGCTATGACGACAGGGACGCGGTGACGCTGACATGGCTGCCGGAGCTGGCGGCATCCGCGCTTCGGCCCGGCGGCATCGCCGTCAGCGGCTTGCCGCTGGATCACCCCGATCTCGCGCCGCTGCCCTTGCCGGAGGGCGTGCGCGAAGGGCGTTATTTCATCTATCGCCGCAGATAGATTCGCGGCCCGCAAAAATCGTAAGCCGGGCTTGCGATTTTCATGGAAGCGCGGCCTGCCCGGCGATAAGACACCCACACCATGTCCATGAAAACCCGCGGCTATCTCTTCGCCCTTCTGGCAATCACCATCTTCTCGTTGCAGGATGCGATTTCCCGGCATCTCGGCGCCACCTATCCGCCGATCCTGATCACCATGATCCGCTTTCTGGCCTTCGCGGTGGTGGCGGCGGCGCTGGCGGCGCGCCGGGCGGGCAGCCTGCGGCGGGCGATGGCTTCCCGGCGCCCGTGGTTCCAGTTGATGCGCGGCGGCCTGCTGGCCGCGCAGGTGGTGATCACCATCACCTCCTTCACGCTGATCGGGCTGGCGCATTCGCAGGCGATCTTCGCCTCCGGGCCGATCATCGTCGCGCTGCTGTCGATGCCGCTGCTCGGCGAACGGGTCGGCTGGCGGCGCTGGACGGCGATCTCGGCCGGATTGCTCGGGGTGCTGATCATCCTCAGGCCGGATGGCAGCGCCTTCGATCCCGGCGTGCTGGTGGCGCTTGCCAGCGCCTTCGTCTTCGCGCTCTACGTCATCGCCACCCGCTATGCCAGCCGCGACGATTCCGCCATGACCAGCTTCCTCTATACCGGGCTTGGCGGCGGGCTGCTGATGGCGGCCGTCGGGCCGTTCTTCTGGATCAATCCCGCGCCCGGCGATATCGTCTGGCTCGGGCTGGTCTGCGTCACCGGCGTCGCCAGCCATGGCCTGCTGATCCGCGCCTATGAGATTCTCGACGCCGCCGCCGTGCAGCCGGTCATGTATCTGCAACTCGTCTTCGCCTCGGTGCTGGGCACGACGCTGTTTGGCGAAACGCTCACCCTCAATGTCGCCGCCGGTTCGGCCGTGGTCGTGGCGGCGGGCATCTTCACGGTGTGGCGCGAAAGCGTCGTTGCCCGGCGGGCGGCAAATTCCGCCAGACAGGGTTAACAGAGCTTTAGCACCCGCAATGCTAAGCAAGGCTTGTGAAGCCACGAAGGCAGGGTGCGATTTTGCCGGAATTGCGTGAAAACAGAAGCTGCGGCGCGATCGTCTGGATCGCCGTGGCTTCGGTCGTCTACAATGCGCTGCTTGCCATCGTCAACGCGCATGTGATGCCGCTCGGCTTCTCGCATGTGGCGCTGGCGGAAATCTCCATCCTGCTTGCCGCCCTTCTCGTCATCGTCAGGCGCGGGTTGCATCAGGAGGATGTGGGGCTGACCGCCTTCCTGCTGTTCACGCTCGTCATCGCCGGGGTGATGTCGGGGCTGAACGGAAAGCCCTATATCGATTACTTCCGCAATATCCTGATCATCTTCTGCTTCGCCACGCTCGGCACCTGGTCGAACCGGGCGACGGTGAAGGCCGCCTTCCTGCTGTCCCTGGCGGTGGTGATGGCAGTGCTGGTGTGCGAAATGGCTTCGCTGCCGCTTTACGCGGGCATTTTCAAACCCGGCTATTATTTCGAGACGACGCGCGGGCTGAAATCGCCGGAATGGGACACGACCGGCCTGTTCGGCAATGCGCTCGGCTTCAAGGGGCGGCTCAGCTTCGGGCTGATCGGGCATCGCGCCTCCTCGCTGTTTCTGGAGCAGGTGTCGCTGTCGAATTTTTCCGGCGTGATGATGATGTACACGCTGTTCTTCTGGGAGGGGATGAAGCGCGGCATGAAGCTGCTGCTCGTCGCCTGCATCGCGCTGATGCTGCTGACGACGGCTTCGCGCACCATGCTGACCTTCGCCGCCGTCTGCGTCATCGGCTATGTCGTGTTTCCGCGCCTGCCGAAGCTGACGAGCCTGTTCACCATGCCGCTGATCCTGCTGGCGGCAAGCGCGGTCTATCTGGTGAAGCCTGATGCGACGGGCGACAATCTCAGCGGCCGCATCGTGCTGACCATGCGCTACGTCTACGAGATGGACCTGTTCGGCATGCTCGGCTTCTATGCCGACAAGGCCTCCTTCTTCGCCGATAGCGGCTATGTCTATATCGTCTATGGCGGAACCATTTTCGGGCTGATCGCCTTCTGGCTGTTCGTGTCGCTGTTTCCGGCAGGCGAAACGCCCGCGCAGCGGCGGCTGGCGCAGGCGTTGCCGATCTTCCTGTTCTTCAACCTGATGATCGGCGCCACGCCGGTCTTCACCGCCAAGATCGCCGGGCTCATGTGGCTGCTGGTGGGCTATGCCCGCCACCAGACCGCGCCGCGCCCCATACCCGCGCCCACATCCGCCATGACCGCCCTGCCACGGGAGAGCCTGACATGACGCCCCGCCCGATCCATGCCCTGATTCTCTCCGCCACGATCGGCCTGCCGATGGCGGCGGGCGCGCAGGCCGCAGAGCCGCTCTGCCTTCAGGGCGTCAATCTCTCCGGCGCGGAATTCGGCGAGGGGCGGGGCACGTATGGCGAGGATTACATCTATCCCTCCGCCGCCACTGTCGATTATTTCGCGGGCAAGGGCATGAATGCCGTGCGCCTGCCCTTCAAGTGGGAGCGGCTGCAACCGCGTCTGCGCAAGGGTTTCGACGCGAAAGAGCTGAAACGGCTGCGCGAGGCGGTGGGGCTGGCGCGCGGGCGCGGCATGAGCGTCGTTCTCGATCCGCATAACTACGCCCGCTACAATGGCGAGGTCATCGGCTCCGCCGCCGTTCCGGTGGCCGCCTTCGCCGATTTCTGGCGCCGTCTGGCCCGGGAATTTTCCGGCGACCGCGCCGTGCTCTACGGCCTGATGAACGAGCCCTACGACATGCCCGCGCCGCAATGGCTCGACGCCACCAATGCGGCGATTGCCGCCATCCGCGAGGCGGGCGCGAAAAACCTGATCCTCGTGCCCGGCACGCGCTGGACCGGCGCGCATAGCTGGCGGGCCGAGGGCGATGGCGGCTCGAATGCCGAGGTGATGAGCGGTGTCAGCGATCCGCTCGGCCGCTACGCCTTCGAATTCCACCAGTATCTCGACGGGGATTTTTCCGGCACGCATGGCGATTGCCCGAAAAGCGCCGAGGCGGCGGCGGCGATCGCCGATGTCAGCGCATGGCTGCGCGAAAAGGGCAGGCAGGGCTTTCTCGGCGAATTCGGCGTGCCCGCCAGCCGCGAATGCCGCGAGGGGCTGGCGGCGCTGATGGACGCGCTCGAAAAGAACGGCGACGCCTGGATCGGCTGGACCTACTGGGCGGCGGGCGACTGGTGGCCCGCGTCGGAGGCGCTGAACATCCAGCCGACGCCGGAGGGCGACCGCCCGCAACTCGCCGCCCTCTCGCACGCCATGGCGCGGACGAAGGCGCAGAAAGGCTGCGGCGGGCAAACCCCCGGCATTCCCGGCGATTCGAAGCTGCGCCTAACCATCCCTTAACCAAAAAAATCTAGATTGCATTCATCAATGGCCCGCGCTGATGGCGCGGAGGCTGAAGTGGAACGGTCATGCGGCAGATGATGGGGATGCGCAGCGAAAGGCAGGCGGACGCGGACGGCGCGGCAGGCTTCGAGCGCCCGCGCCCGCCGCGCCGTGCGCCCCTGATCCAGATCTCCGAATTCAAGCCGAAGCCGGGAAGCCTGCTGGACGATCTCGATCCTCCCGCCGCGCCCGTCTTCGAACCCGCGCCGGAACCGGAGCCCGCAGCCGAGGCGCCTGCGGTGGAAAAGGCGCCGCCGCCGGTTGCCGCGCCGGACATGCCGCGCCCGGCCGCGCCGGAGCCGCTGCCGGTCCTCATCGATACGCGCACCGTGCTGCAAGCGCTGTGGAGCCATCGCCGCGTGGTGATGGGGCTGGCGCTGGGCGGGGTGCTGATGGGGGCGGCGCTCGGGCCGCTCATCCCGCGAAAATTTTCCGCCGCCACCAGCCTCTATTTCGATCCGCGCCAGATCGAGGTCGCGGCGGATCCGGCGGCGCAGGCGCCCTTCAACCGCGATGCCTTCCTCGCCGTCATCGACAGCCAGATGCGCATCCTGACCTCCCAGCGGGTGCTGGAAAAGGCGGCGCTGGCGCTCGGCCTGGATCAGGATCCCTCCTATGCCGGGCGTTCCGACGGCATGGCCTTGCAGGCGGCGACCGACGCCTTGCAGAAATCGCTGAAGGTGGAGCGCGAGGACAATACCTATATCGTCAACCTCACCGTGACGGGCAAGAGTGCCGACCGCTCGGCGGACATCGCCAATCAGGTGGTTTCGTCCTTCCTTCAGGAAGAGGATTCGGCCTCCTCGGGCTTCTACCGCGAGGCGGGAACGACACTGGACGGGCGGCTCGACGTGCTGGCCAGACGGCTTCAGGATGCCGAGCGCGCCGTCGAGACCTACAAGGCCGGGCACGGCATGGTCAGCGCCAATGGCGGGCTGATCGCCGACAAGCGGCTGCTGGCGCTGGACGAGATGGTGCTGGCCGCGCAGAAGGCCACCATCGAGGCGGAGGCGCGCGCCGAGGCGGTGGGGCGGCTCGATTTCGCAAGCCTCGTCGTTGAGGGACTGCCGGAAAGCGTGCAGTCGCCGATGCTGATCGATCTGCGCCGCCAGTACAGCGTGCTGGCCGCCAATGTGAAGAGCCTCGAAACGCGCTATGGCAGCAGGCATCCGCAGCTTGCGGCGGCGCGGGCTTCGCTCGATGGCGTTTCGGGCGAAATCCGCCGCGAATTGCAGCGCTATGCCGCCGCCGCCCGCGCCAGCGCCGGGCAGGCGCGCAAGGCCGAGGCCGATCTTGCCAGACAGATGGCGGCGCAGCAGACGGCGCAGAGCGACACGTCCATCCAGCAGATCGAGCTGAACGAACTGACGCGCCGCGCCGCCGCCGCGCGCGGCATTTACGAAACCGTGCTGAAGCGCACCCAGCAGACCGGCGAGGAACAGAACCTCGCCAGAAGCAATATCCGCATCGTCTCGAAGGCCGAGCCGCCGTTGAAGCCCGATGGGCCGGGACGATCGGCGCTGACGGTGGCGGCCGCCATCGGCGGGCTGATCGCGGGGCTGGGCGCAGGCGCGCTCTATGCGCTGGCCCGGATGCTGGCGCCGCACCCCTATTTTCGCGGCTTCGTGTCCGAGCCGCGAAAGCCCGCCCGCCCGGCAAAGCCGATGCCACCCCTTGACAGCAACCGCCGTCGTCCCACAATCAGGGAGGAAGAGGAACAGGCGGAGTATCTGCGGCGGTGGCGCAAACGGCGGTAAAACTGGAAGAAAGCTGGAAACTGGCGCTGAGCGGCGAGTTCTCCAGCCCCTACATGCAGCATTTGCGGGAATTTCTGGTCGAGGAAAAGGCCAAGGGCAAGCATATCTTCCCGCGTGGCAGCGAATATTTCCGCGCCATGGATCTGACGCCGCTGGACGAGGTGCGCGTCGTCATTTTAGGGCAGGATCCCTATCACGGCGCGGGGCAGGCGCATGGCCTGTGCTTCAGCGTGCGCCCCGGCGTGCGCATTCCGCCGTCGCTCGTCAATATCTACAAGGAAATGCAGGAGGATCTCGGCATCCCGCCCGCCCGCCACGGCTTTCTGGAGCATTGGGCAAAGCAGGGCGTGCTGCTGCTCAACAGCGTGCTGACGGTGGAGGAAGGCCGCGCCGCCGCCCATCAGGGCAAGGGCTGGGAGCGCTTCACCGACGCGGCGATCCGCGCCGTCAACGAGCAGCCGCATCCGGTCGTCTTCATGCTCTGGGGCTCCTATGCGCAGAAGAAGGCGGCCTTCGTCGACACCAAGCGGCATCTGGTGCTGAAGGCGGCGCATCCTTCGCCGCTTTCGGCCCATAACGGCTTTTTCGGCTGCCGCCATTTTTCCAAGGCCAACGCCTTTCTGGAATCGCATGGGCGCGAGCCCATCGACTGGCAATTGCCGCAGGATCCCGCCGATAGCTGATCGTCAACAGCGATTGAACGGTCCGTCCGGCGGCGGCCACTGGCATTTCGCGGCGTCCTGCCGCATCTGAAGCCCTGACGGACGCAAGCGGCTTCCGGATCCCGGAAAGGACAGGCCATGGCCATCGACAGCTATATTCACCGCATCGCCCGGGGCGCGCCGGGCAAGCCGATCCTGTTCGCCTTCCACGGCACGGGCGGCGACGAGAACCAGTTCTTCGATTTCGCCCGCCGCATGGTGCCGGATGCGACCGTGGTGTCGCCGCTCGGCGATGTCTCCGAAGGGGGTGCGGCGCGCTTCTTCCGCCGCCAGGGGGAAGGCGTCTACGATATGGCCGATCTGGCCCGCGCCACGGACAGGATGGCCGATTTCATCGCCGCCCATCGCGAGGCGGCCAGGGCCGGGCCGGTGCTGGGGCTGGGTTTTTCCAACGGCGCCAACATCCTCGCCAATCTGGTGATCGAGCGCGGGCTGTTCGATGTTGCCGCACTTCTGCATCCGCTGATCCCGTTCCAGCCGGAAAATAATCCGGCGATTGCCGGGCGGTCGATCCTGATCACGGCGGGCAGGCAGGATCCCATCTGCCCGCCGCTGCTCAGCCGGGCGCTCGGCGATTATTTCGAGGCGCAGGGCGCGAAGCTGTGCTTCGAATGGACCCCCGGCGGCCATGAACTCTGCCCGAGGGAAATCGAGGCGATGCGGGTGCTGTTTTCCCCCTATCGATAAGCCATTTTTATTATTTTAAACGGCTTGCCGCAAAACCGTCCCGGCGGTAGCTTTCGCCCGTAAGCCGGAGCTTTTGCTCCGGCTTCCTGCGCCGGGGGAGGATGGGGCGATGACGCCGATGGATGCGCGGCAATACCGGCTGGGAGCGTTGTTCGTGGCGCTGGCGGCGGTGGCGTGGTCGATGTCGGGCCTGTTCCTGCGCGCCATCACCACCGACCTGATGACCATCGTTTTCCTGCGCGGCATTTTTTCGGGGCTGGCGATCTTCGCCTTCTTTCTCTACCTGGAGCGCGGCCGCGCCTGGACCATCCTGCGTGGGCTTGGCTGGTCGACCGTCTGGGCGGCGGTGTTTTCGGCGGCGGGCATGATGGCCGGGCTCGGGGCCATGTATTACACCACCATCGCCGAGGCGATGGTGATCTATGCGACGCTGCCCTTCGTGACGGCGGGCGTCGCCTGGCTCGCCATTCGCGAGGTTCCAAGCCGGGCCACCCTGATTGCCGCGGCCGTTGCCCTCAGCGGCGTGCTGGTGATGCTGGTCGGCGCCGGAGGTGGCGGCAGCATGCTCGGCAAGGGGCTGGCGGTGGTGATGACGCTGACGGTCGCCGTTCTGGCGGCGCTGATGCGCAAGTACCGCAACCTGCAAATGCTGCCGGCGATGATGTTTTCGGCCTGGCTCTGCTCGCTCTGCACCGTGTGGTTCGCCTCGCCCTTCTCGGTCTCGGGGGAGGACTGGCGGTTGATCGTGACGTTCGCGCTGGCGCAGAATGCGATGGGGCTTGTGCTCTACACCCTCGGCTCGCGCTGGATTCCGGCCTCGGATGCCAGCCTGCTGACGGCGCTGGAAGTGCCGCTGACGCCGCTCTGGGTGTGGATTTTCATGAACGAGGTGCCGAACGGGCCGACGCTGGCGGGCGGGCTGATCGTACTCGCCGCCCTGTTCGGCCATATCCATGCGGAAATGCGCCGCAACCGCGTCAGCGAACCGGCGGTCATGGCCTGATCACGGGGCCTGATCATGGGGCCTGATCACGCCAGCGGGCGCCCGCATCAGAAAGTCGGCGGGGTGTTGATCCACAAAAGCACGGTCTCGCCGTCATGGGCGTTGCGCCATGCGTGGTGGCGGTGGCTGGCGAAATAGAGGGAATCGCCGGGGCCGAGATCGAAGAACTGGTCGCTGTCCAGCACCATTTCCAGCCGCCCGCTCAGCACATGCACGAATTCCTCGCCCTCATGCCGGTAGGCGCCTTCGCTGGCCGCGCCCGGCGCCAGCACGAAGCGGTGGCAATCCATCATCAGCCGCCCTTCGGCGAGAAGCTGCACCGTCACCCCCGGCGTGGTGGCGGGCCAGACGCGCCATTCGCCGCCCCGCACCAGTTCGCGGCTGTCCTGGCTGTCCTCGCCGGAAAGGCGCGAGACGGTGGTGCCGTAATAATCGGCGAGATCGTGCAGCACCTTGAAGGTGACGCCCTGCGAGGTGCGCTCCAGCGTCGACAGCACCGAGGCGGCCACCCCGACATCGGCCGCCACCTCCTCCAGCGTCCTGCCCATGCCGTGACGCAGGCTGCGCAGCTTGCGGCCCAGGGCGATTTCGCTTGTCTTCGAGCCGCGGGATCGCTCGGTTTCCTCGCTTTTACGCAGTTCCGGGCGCAGGACCGTCTCGCGCCGTTGCTGGAAATGCTCCGGTCCCTGCGCCGCCATGTCCGTCTCGAAGGCGGCATCGGGTTTCGGCGGCGCTTCCTCGGCTTCCAGCGCTGCGCGGATTGCGGCCGGGTTCAGGCCGCGTTCGCTGCGCAGCCAGGCGATGCGCTTCAGCCGCGCCACATCCTCGCCGCTATACTGGCGATGCCCGGTTTCGGAGCGGGTGGGAACCACAAGGCCCTGGCTTTCCCACAGGCGCAGCGTCGAGGCGGAAACTCCCGCCAGCCGCGCGGCTTCCGCCACCTTGTACCGAACCGTTCCGTTGTCCTTCATGCCGCGCCTTGCATTTCAAGCCTGCCTTCTTCGCTTGTAGCGCGATTGGCCCGCACGTCAAAAGAAAACAGGGGTTGCCCCCGCATGGTTTCATGGTTGTGGACGAGCGGTGGACTGTGTTTGACAGGGGTGCGCAATCGGTTTTCATCTGGCAAAAACCTGCCCGCGCTGGAGAGAGACCCATGAAGCCGAATATCCTGCTGATCACCGCCGACCAGTGGCGGGGCGATTGCCTTTCCGCCCTCGGCCATCCGGCCGTGAAGACGCCGAACGTCGACGCGCTGGCCGGGGAGGGCGTGCTGTTTGCCCGCCATTATGCGGGAACCGCGCCCTGCTCGCCCGCCCGCGCCAGCCTCTATACCGGCCTTTACCAGATGAACCACCGCGTCTGCCGCAACGGTTCGCCGCTCGACGCCCGCTTCGACAATGTGGCGCTGATGGGCCGCCGCGCCGGTTACGATCCGACGCTGTTCGGCTATACCGACACCGCGCCCGACCCGCGCGGCTTCGCCCCCGGCGATCCGCATCTCACCTCCTATGAGGGCGTGCTGCCGGGCTTCACCACCCGCCAGCTTCTGCCCGAGCATGAGAAGCAATGGCTCTCCTGGCTGCGCGAGCGCGGGCATGCGGATGCGCTGAGCCGCGACGTGCATGCCCCCAAGGGCGAATGGCCGGAGGTGAACCGCGCCGAGCCCCGTTACGCGGCCGGGGAAACCCAGACCGCCTTCCTGACCGGCGAGTTCATCCGCTGGCTGGGCGAGCAGGATGCGCCGTGGTTCGCGCATGTCTCCTTCCTGCGCCCGCACCCGCCCTTCGTGGTGCCCGCGCCCTATAACGATATGTATCCCCCGCCCGGGCCGGAGGCTTTTGCCCGCGCCGAAAGCGTGGAGGCGGAGAAGGCGGCCCATCCCTATATCGCCTACGATCTCGAGCGGCAGACGAAGGGCTCCTTCATGCATGGCGCGCGGGGCACGGTTGGCGACTGGTCGGCGGAGGAGATGGCGACGCTGCGCGCCGTCTATTACGGCATGATTTCCGAGGTGGACGCCCAGCTCGGGCGCATCTGGCAGGCGCTGAAGGATCGCGGGGCGTGGGACAACACCATCATCGTCTTCACCTCCGATCACGCGGAAATGGCGGGCGATCACTGGTCCTTCGGCAAGAGCGGCTTTTTCGAGGGCTCCTATCATATTCCGCTGGTCATCCGCGATCCCGTGCATCGCGGCGGCGCCGGGCGGCAGGTACGCCGCTTCACCAGCGCCGTCGATGTGTTTCCGACGCTGGCCGGGCATCTGGCCGAGCGGACGCGGAATCACCTCGACGGCCGGTCGCTCATTCCCTTCCTCGACGGGGCCGAGCCCGGGCGCTGGCGCGACGCCGCCTTCTGGGAGTTCGATTTCCGCGATATTCCCGGCGAACGTTCGGAAACCCATTTCGGCCTGCCGCCGAACGCCTGCAACCTTTCGGTGCTGCGCGACGAGACGTTCAAATACGTGCATTTCGCGGGCATGGCGCCGATGCTGTTCGACCTCAAGGCCGACCCGCAGGAATTGCGCAACGTGGCTGACGATCCCGCCTATCTTGCCGCGCGGCTCTCCTGCGCGGAGCGGCTGCTGTCGCTGAGGGCGCGTCATCTCGACCAGACGCTCGCCTATACCGAGCTGACGGAGGAGGGGCCGGTGACACGCGGCTGAGCGGCCGCGCCCGGCTTTTCGGCAAAAAGCGATTGCCGGGTGGCCGGGCAATCTGTATCGATTGAAATCGCAATTCTTCCCGCTACCCGTGCTTTTGGAGACCGTGTGACATGACGTGCAAACTTTCCCTCGCAACGCTTTCCGAAGCATCCGCCACCGCCGCCGTTCCGGCCTATGACCGGGCCTCGCTGTCGGCGGGCATCGTGCATTTCGGCGTCGGCAATTTTCACCGTTCGCATCAAGCGGTCTATCTGGACGACCTGTTCAACACCGGCGCCGACCACGACTGGGCGATCATCGGCGCGGGCGTGCTGCCTTCGGATGCGGCGATGCGCGACAAGCTGGCGGCGCAGGATTACCTGACGACGGTGGTGGAGCAGGACAATAACAGGAGCGGGGCGCGCGTGACCGCGCCGATGATCGGCATATTGCCGGTCGGCGATTCCGGCGCGATCATCGCGGGCCTTGCCGATCCGAAGATCCGCATCGTCTCGATGACGATCACCGAGGGCGGCTATTTCATCGACGCGGCGGGCAAGTTCAATCCGGAGCATCCCGCCATCGCGGCCGATGGCGCCAATCCCGGGCAGCCGAAGACGGTGTTCGGCCTGATCGTCGCCGGGCTGAAGGCGCGCCGCGATGCCGGGCTTGCGCCTTTCACGGTGATGTCCTGCGACAACATTCCCCATAACGGCAAGGTGACGGCGGCCGCCGTCATCGGCACGGCGCGGCTGTCCGATCCGGATTTCGCCGAGTGGATCGCCGCCAACGTCGCCTTCCCGAACGGCATGGTCGACCGCATCACGCCCGCCACCAGCGCCCGCGAAATCGATATGCTGCGCAACGATTACGGCATCGAGGACAACTGGCCGGTCTTCTGCGAGGAGTTCAAGCAATGGGTGCTGGAGGATAATTTCCCGCTCGGCCGCCCGGCGCTGGAAAAGGCGGGCGTGCAGTTCGTGCCCGATGTCAGCCCCTACGAACATATGAAGATCCGCATCCTCAACGGCGGCCATGCGGCGATTGCCTATCCCGCCTCGCTGATGGATATTCATTTCGTGCATGAGGCGATGGAAAATCCGCTGATCCGCGCCTTCCTCGCCAAGCTGGAGCGCGAGGAGATCATCCCCGTCATTCCGCCGGTGCCGGATACGAATCTGGACGAATATTTCCAGTTGATCGAGCGGCGTTTCCTCAATCCGAAGATCGCCGACACCATTCCGCGTCTGGCGCAGGACGGCTCCAACCGTCAGCCGAAATTCATCGTACCCTCCATCCTCGACCGGCTGGCGCGGGGCGAGGATATTGTCGGCCTGCCGCTGGTTTCGGCGCTGTGGTGCCGCTACTTCGAAGGCACGTCCGACAGCGGCCAGAAGATCACCTTCAACGACGCCAATGCCGACAAGCTGCATGCGGCGGCGGTGAAGGCCAAGGACGACCCGGACGCCTTCCTCGTCTTCGACGAGATTTTCGGCGAGGCGGCGAAGTCCGAACTGTTCCGCCAGCGCTTCGCCCATGCGCTGAAAACGCTGTGGGAGAAGGGCACGCGGGAAACCTTGCAGCTTTATCTCGACAACAGGCTGGTGTCCTGAGACATGGCTTTTGCGAAAAAGCTCGTCATCTTCGATTGTGACGGCGTTCTGGTCGACAGCGAGCCGCATTCTATCGCGGTTCTGGTCAAGGTCATGGGCGATCTTGGCATCGCCATGGACGAGGCGGGCGCTTACGAGCGCTTTCTCGGCCGCAGCCTTGCGGACGTGACCGACTATATGCGCGACGATCACGGGTTGGCGGTGGGCGACGATTTCGCAAACAGCATCCGCACCGATCTCTTCGCCCGGTTCCGCGCCGAATTGAAGCCGATTCCCGGCATCATGGAGGCGCTGGACGGGTTGACGCAGCAGCGCTGCGTCGCCTCCTCCAGCCAGCTCGAACGCATCCGCCTGTCGCTGACCGTCACCGGACTTAGCGACAGGCTGGAGCCGCATATCTTTTCGGCGCAGATGGTGAAGAACGGCAAGCCCGCGCCGGACCTCTTCCTGCACGCCGCCTCCGAAATGGGCGTGGCGCCCGCCGATTGCGTGGTGATCGAGGACAGCCCGGCGGGCATTCAGGCGGCGAAGGCGGGCGGCATGACGGTGTTCGCCTTCACCGGCGGTTCGCATACGTCGGCCCGCGCCGCCTACCGGAGCGAGATCGAGGCGCTTTCCCCCGATCTCATCTTCGACCGCATGGCCGATCTGCCCCGTCTCCTGGGATAACTGGCCTGCTTCGATAATCAGGCCGGTTCGAACAGGGGCTGGATCGCCATTTGCGGCACCAGCACATTGCCCTTGTCGGTGATGCGGATTTCCGGGATCACGGAGAGCGGGATCAGGTTGAAGCCCATATAGGCGATGGTGCAGCCCGCCTTTTCCCATTCCACCTTCAGCGCCTTCACCTGGTCCGCCACCTCGTGCACGCGCCTGTCGGAGAGCAGGCCCGCGA
>JBDHTA010000111.1:0-14075 GCA_039808465.1 Rhizobiaceae bacterium
TGGCAGAAGGCGCTGGGCGGCGAGGGCGCGCATGGCATGCTCATCCTCAGCCCGCGCGCCGTGGAGCGCCTGCAATCCTACGAACCGGCCTGGCCGCTGCCGAAGATCTTCCGTCTCACCAAGGGCGGCAAGCTGATCGAGGGCATTTTCACCGGCGAAACCATCAACACGCCCTCCATGCTCTGCGTCGAGGATTACATCGACGCGCTGGAATGGGCGAAGTCACTGGGCGGCCTGAAGGCGCTTGTCGCCCGCGCCGATGCCAATGCCGCAATCATCCATGATTTCGTCGATGCGAATGACTGGATCGCCAATCTTGCCGCCGATCCGGCGACGCGCTCCAACACCTCCGTCTGCCTGAAGATCGTCGACGCTGATGTAACGGGGCTCGACGCCGCCGCGCAGGCCGATTTCGCCAAGGGCATGGTCGCGCTTCTGGAAAAGGAAGGCGTCGCCTTCGATATCGGCGCTTACCGCGATGCGCCGTCCGGCCTGCGCATCTGGGCGGGAGCCACCATCGAGGCATCGGACATGCAGGCGCTGATGCCCTGGCTCGCCTATGCCTTCGAGACGCAGAAGGCGTCTCTCGACAAGGCCGCGGCCTGATCCTTTTCGTTTCGCCCGCAAGGGCGAAGCCTCCGCTTTCCATTCCGTTTTGACAGATTTTTGAGGAGCCCCATCCATGGCACCGCGCGTACTCGTGTCCGACGAACTGTCGGAAACCGCCGTCCAGATTTTCCGCGATCGCGGCGTTGAGGTCGATTTCCAGCCGAAGCTCGGCAAGGACAAGGAAAAGCTGGCCGAAATCATCGGCAATTACGATGGCCTTGCCATCCGCTCCGCCACCAAGGCGACGGAAAAGCTGATTGCCGCCGCGACCAATCTCAAGGTCATCGGCCGCGCCGGGATCGGCGTCGACAATGTCGATATTCCCGCCGCCTCGCGCCGGGGCATCATCGTGATGAACACGCCGTTCGGCAATTCCATCACCACCGCCGAGCATGCCATCGCGCTGATGTTCGCCGTCGCCCGCCAGCTTCCCGCCGCCGATACCTCCACGCAGGCGGGCAAGTGGGAAAAGTCGAAGTTCATGGGCGTCGAAATCACCGGCAAGACGCTCGGCGTCATCGGCGCCGGCAATATCGGCTCGATCGTCTGCTCCCGCGCCATCGGGCTGAAGATGAACGTGCTCGCCTATGACCCCTTCCTGTCGGCCGAACGCGCCAAGGAAATGGGCGTCACCAAGGTCGAGCTGGACGACCTGCTCGCCAAGGCCGATTTCATCACCCTGCATGTGCCGATGACCGACAAGACGCGCGGCATCCTCTCGCGTGAGGCGCTGGCCAAGACCAAGCCCGGCGTGCGCATCATCAACTGCGCCCGTGGCGGTCTGGTGGATGAGGCGGCCCTTGCCGATGCCATCAAGGCCGGTCATGTCGCAGGCGCCGGTTTCGACGTCTTCGAGGTCGAGCCCGCCACCCAAAGCCCGCTGTTCGGCCTGCCGAACGTCGTCTGCACGCCGCATCTCGGCGCCTCCACCACGGAAGCGCAGGAAAATGTCGCCTTGCAGGTGGCCGAGCAGATGTCGGACTATCTGGTGAAGGGCGCGGTCTCCAACGCCATCAACATGCCCTCGATCACGGCGGACGAAGCGCCGCGCCTGAAGCCGTTCATCCGCCTTGCCGATGTTCTCGGCGCGTTCGTCGGCCAGGTCACCGAAAGCGCGATCAAGGAAATCGAGATCCTCTATGACGGCGCGACCTCGACGATGAACACCAAGGCGCTGACCTCGGCGCTGCTGGCCGGTCTCATCCGTTCGCAGGTGGCCGATGTCAACATGGTTTCCGCGCCGGTGATGATCAAGGAAAAGGGCATCATCCTTTCCGAAGTCAAGCGCGACAAGACCGGCGTTTACGACGGCTATATCCGGCTGACGGTGACGACGGCCAACCAGACGCGCTCGGTGGCGGGCACGGTGTTCTCGGATGGCAAGCCACGCTTCATCCAGATCAAGGGCATCAATCTCGACGCCGATGTCGGCAGCCACATGATCTACATCACCAATACCGACGTTCCCGGCATGATCGGCTTCATCGGCACAACGCTGGGCGAGGGCAAGGTCAACATCGCCAACTTCCAGCTTGGCCGGGAGCAGGAAGGCGGCGACGCCATCGCGCTTCTCTATGTCGACGGTCAGGTGTCGGACGAGGTGCTGGCCAAGCTGCGCGCCAATCCGGCGATCCGTCAGGCGAAGCTGCTGAGCTTCAACATCGACTGACGCGTTCCGGCCGCCCGGCGTTGCGATGCCGGGCGGCTTTCTTCACGGTTCGATGATCGCCACATGCGGGGCGATGCCACGGGCGCTGAGACCGCTCAGGCGCGGATCGTCCATCACCTCGATCATCATCGCGTAAGGCGTAAAGCCGGAGCGGCGGTAGAAATCGAGCGCCGCCGGATGGTCGAGATGGCAGGTATGCACCCAGAAGCGGGAAATCGGCTTTTCCCAGGCCCCGGCGATCGCCCGGTCCATCAGGAAGCGCCCGGCGCCGTGGCCGATCGCCTCTTCCACAAGGCCGAAAAAGGCCAGTTCGCATTGGCCGGGTTCCCGGAAATCCAGCTCCAGCAGGCCCATCTCGCGCTCGCCGTCCATCAGCACGTAAAATTCCACGGCATCGCTGTCCAGAACGGCGCGCAATTCGCCGTCATCCATCGTGAGGCGCGAGGTCCACATCCATTTTTCGCCGACGCGGCGAAACAGGGCGCGATAGGCGCCGGAGGCGGGATTTTCCCAGCGTTTCAGCGTGAAGGCCGGGGCGGCTCTTTCGGGCCGGGCAGGCGGGGGCGCGCGCATCTCCAGACAGGTGACGACCGTGGCCACCTTTCCGGCCGGTACGAGGGAATAGCCGAGGGGCAGAACCGGGATATCGCCGGACATGCGGGTGTTTTTCCTTTTCGATGAGGGCCTGTGCTGGCCGTAAGGTCGACCATTGCCGTGGCGGTTTGTCAACCGCGCCTTGTCAAACGCGCCAGGGGTGCTGCGGAAAATTCGCCAGCGCGGTTTACATTCACGGGGGCTGTTCTATCTTCCCTTGCATGCCGCGCCGATGCGGCCGAAATTCATGCCGGAGCACCATCTTGACGTCTGCCGATACGGATCTGGAAGCCTGCGCCCGCGAGCCGATCCATATTCCGGGCGCCATCCAGCCGCATGGCGCGCTGTTTTCGCTCGACCGGCAGACGCTCACCGTATTGCAGGCCAGCGCCAATATCAGCGCCTTCGCCCCCGATAGCATTGCCGCCGGAGAGCCGCCGCAGGGCATGCTCGCGCCGCTGGCGGAGCAGTTGCGGGAGTGGCGGGAGCGCGAGGAGCAGACGCTGCAACTGTTTTTGGTGCCCGCTCTTGCCATCGTCGCACACAAGGCGGGCGACCGCATCGTCGTGGAGATGGAGCGCGCCGCGCCGCCGTCGCTGGAAGGCGTGTTCCTGCAGCTGCGCAGCTTTGCGCGGCATCTGGCCGGGCTGGATGCGCTGGATGCGGTTCTGGGCGCGACGGCCCGCTATATCAGCGATCTGACCGGCTTCGACCGGGTGCTGGTCTACCGGTTCGATGAACACTGGAATGGCGAGGTGATGGCGGAAGAAGGCAATGGCCGCCTGCCGTCCTATCTGGGCCTGCGCTTTCCCGCCGCCGATATTCCCGCGCAGGCGCGGCGGCTCTATGCGGAAAACCGCGTGCGCATCATTCCCGACGCCGGTTACCAGCCGGTGCCGATCCTGCCCGCCGATGATCCGCTGAGCGGGGCTCCGCTCGACCTCAGCTTCGCGCAGCTTCGCAGCGTTTCGCCCATCCATCTGGAATATATGCGCAATATGGGCACGGGCTCGTCGATGTCGGTTTCGATCATGGTGGAGGGCAGGCTGTGGGGGCTGGTCGCCTGCCATGGGCGCGAGGCGCATATGGTGCCGCTGATGGCGCGTGACGCCTGCGATTTCGTGACGCAATGCCTGGCCATGCGCATCGCCGCGCATCTGCGTGCCGGTGACGCGGCGCGGCGGGTGGATCTGGCGCGGGTGCAGGGCAGGCTGCTGGCGGCGATGGCGCGCGCGCCCGACTGGCTGGCCTCGCTTTCGGACAACGAGGCGGATCTGCTGGCGCTGACCGGCGCGGCGGGCGCCGCCGTCGTCACCGAGGACCGTTTCGTGACCGCCGGGGAAACGCCAACGGAGGAGGAGGTGCGCCGCATCGCCGCCCGGCTGGGCGAAAGCGGCGCCGAGGATGTGCATGCGACGGCTTCTCTGCCCGCGGACTGGGCGGAAGCGCGCAATTTCGCCGCCGTGGCGAGCGGCCTGATCGCGGTGCGGATTTCCGAACTGCATTCGAGCTGGCTGATGTGGTTCCGGCCGGAGGTGGTGCGCACCGTCACCTGGGGCGGCAATCCGCACAAGCAGGTGCGCGAGGACGGGCGCATCCATCCCCGCCATTCCTTCGACGCGTGGAAGGACGAGGTGCGCTTGCAGGCGGCGCCCTGGAGCGAGGCGGAAATCACCGCCGCGCGCGATTTCCGCTCGGCCGTGGTCGGCATCGTGCTGCGCAAGGCCGAGGAACTGGCCGAACTCAGCGGCGAGCTTCAGCGCTCCAACAAGGAGCTTGAGGCTTTCTCCTACTCTATCTCCCACGATCTTCGCGCCCCGTTCCGCCATATCGTCGGCTTCGCGCAGCTTCTTCGTGAGCGGGAAACGGCGCTGGACGACAAATCCCGGCACTACCTGCGCAATATTTCCGAATCGGCGCTTTCGGCCGGGCGGCTGGTGGACGACCTCCTGAATTTCTCGCAGCTTGGCCGCGCCGCCGTCTCGCATGCGCGCATCGATATGGACAAGATCGTGTCCGAGGTGCGGCGCAGCGTGATGCTGAACGCGGGCGAGCGGGAGATCGAGTGGTCCATCGGCCGCCTGCCGGTCGTGTGGGGGGATGCGGGCCTGCTGCGGCAGGTCTGGTACAATCTCATCGACAATGCCGTGAAATACACGCGCCCGCGCAACCCGGCCCGCATCGGCATTTCCGGCCGCATCGAGCAGGGATTTACGGTCTATGAGATCACCGATAACGGCGTCGGCTTCGACATGGCCTATTCCGGCAAGCTGTTCGGCGTCTTCCAGCGGCTTCAGCGCGCCGAGGATTTCGAAGGCACCGGCATCGGGCTGGCGCTGGTGCGCCGGATCGTGGAACGTCACAACGGCTCGATTTCAGCGCAAAGCGCTCTCGACAAGGGCGCGGTCTTCGTGTTCCGTCTGCCCCTCTCAACCCTGAAAGGCCCCGACATTGCCTGACCTGCGTCCCATCCTGCTGGTGGAGGATAGCCCGCGCGACCTTGAGCTGACGCTCGCGGCGCTGGAGAAATGCCAGTTCGCCAATGAGATCGTCATCGCCCGCGACGGCGCGGAAGCGATCGATTACCTTTTCGCCACCGGCCTTCACGCAGGGCGAAACCAGGGCGACCCGGCGGTTGTGCTGCTCGACCTCAAGCTGCCGAAGATCGACGGGCTGGAGGTTCTGGAGCAGGTCAGGGGGGATGAAAACCTGCGCCATATCCCCATCGTCATGCTGACCTCCTCGCGGGAGGAGCAGGATCTGGTGCGCAGCTATGAGCTGGGCGTCAATGCCTTCGTGGTCAAGCCGGTCGAATTCGGCCAGTTTTTCAAGGCTATACAGGATCTCGGCGTGTTTTGGGCCCTCCTGAACGAGCCGCCGCCCGGATACCGCCAGGCATGACGGGCAGCGGCAGACATCACCGCCGGGCGCGCATCCTGCTGCTGGAGGACAGTACGCTGGACGCCGAGCTGATCATCGAGCATCTGGAGACGCTGTCGCCGCTGCCGGAGATCTCGATCGCGGCACGGCGCGGCGAATTCGAGCAGGCGCTGGAGGCGGGCGGCTTCGATCTCATTCTGGCGGATTTCTCGCTGCCGGATTTCGACGGCATGGCGGCGCTGGAAATGGCGCATGCCCGGCTGCCCGACGTGCCCTTCATCTTCGTGTCCGGGGTTCTGGGCGAGGAAGTGGCGATCGAATCCTTCCGGCGCGGCGCGACCGATTACGTTCTCAAGCAGCGTCTCATCCGCCTTCCCGCCGCGGTGGAGCGGGCGCTGGCGGAAGCCTGCGAGCGCGCCCGGCGGCGGCAGGCCGAGCAGCAGAAGGAACTGCTGGTGCGCGAGCTGAGCCACCGGGTGAAGAACACCATGGCGATGGTGCTGTCCATCGTGCGGCGCACGGCCCGCGACGGGCTCAGCGTCCGCGAATATGCCGACAGCCTCGCCGGGCGGCTGCGCGCCATCGCCGATGCGCATGCGCTGCTGTTCGAGACCAACTGGAGCGAGGCGGAATTGAAGGACGTGCTGACGCGCACGCTCGCGCCCTATGACCGCGACGGCGGCCGCGTGACGATCGAGCCGGGGCCGCATCTGCGGCTCGGCCCGAAAAAGGCGCTGGCCGTCAGCATGATCGCCAACGAACTCATCACCAATGCCGTGAAATACGGCGCGCTGTCCGACGCCTCCGGCACGGTCTCGATCGGCTGGACGCGGGAGGCGGGGGAGGATGGTGAAACCGGCGTGGTGCTGCGCTGGCGCGAAAGCGGCGGGCCAGCGGTCACGCCGCCGGAGCGGCAGGGCTTCGGCACAACGCTGATCCGCCGCAGCGCCGAATACGAGCTGGACGGCGAGGCCGACCAGCAATACCGGCCGGAAGGGGTGTGCGTGGATATCCGCTTTCCGCTGCGCGGCGCGGAATAGGCAATCGGGAAAGGGTCAGTCGTTCAGGACTTTCGCCCGGAAAATCTCGTCCGTCATGCGGGCGAGCTTCGAGGCTGCCCAAGGCTTGGCGATCAGCGGCATTCCGGCCAGTTTCGACTTGACCTCGGAAAGCTCGGCATAGCCGCTACAGATGATGACGGGAATGCCGCGCCGCCGCAGCAGGTCGATCACCGGAAAGGACAATTCCCCGCGCAGGTTCAGGTCGACCACCGCGCCGTCCAGAACTGCCGCCTCGGCGGCCCCCAGCGCTTCCTCGATGCGGCTGAACGGGCCCATGACGTCGAAGCCGCAGTCGCGCAGGTGGTCCTCCATGTCCATGGCCAGAAGCAGGTCGTCTTCCAGCACCATGATGACCGGTCGGGATATGTGCACTGTCTGTTCCATGGTGGCTCGATACGCTTTGCAAAATCTTCCACCGCAAGCGAAACGTGCTGCGGATTGTAGTGACGGTTGTGTAAAAACGGCGCAGGGCGGTTTTGGTTCCCGGCGGAAGCGAGAAAAATTTCTGTGCAAATTCATGGCTCTGCCGGGTGAGGGCCGGAATTTCGCCGTTGTTTGCCGCCAGTCTTGCCCCGGTGTCGCGTCCGGGCCCTCATTTTCCTGCCCGGCTGGGAGTGCAAGGTCGGAATGGACGGTGGTGTTGCGTATTTCTATATTGCCTTCGTTGCCGAGGATGGAGACGTCATTCCGGCTTTTCTGCCGCGCCGGGCCGAGAATCGCGATCACGCGATCCGGGCGGCGCGGGCGCTGGCCGCGACCTATGCGGGGGCGATGGCATGGTCGGTTGAACACGGCGCCGATGGTATCGCCGTGCTGTTTTCGCAGGGAATGCTCGGGGATATCGATTAGATCTGAGCCCTGACCTTCGGGCGCGGCAATAAATCGAAAAGCGGCGCAGATTTTCATACGACTTGGCAAGACTATGCTATATGTGGTTCGCGCCGCCTGCGGCCTGCCCGTCAACAATTCGAAGAGTGCCTTTTGCTTACCGAGATTCTGATCGTGATTGCGCTCACCGTGCTCAACGGTGTTCTTGCCATGTCCGAACTGGCGGTGGTGTCTTCAAGGCCAGCAAGGCTCAGGGTTCTTTCTGATCAGGGCAATCGCGGCGCCGCGATGGCGATCAGGCTGGCCGAGGAGCCGGGGCGGTTTCTGTCCACCGTGCAGATCGGCATCACGCTGGTCGGCATTCTCTCGGGCGCCTTTTCCGGCGCCACGCTCGGCGCGCGCTTTTCGCAATGGCTGCTGGCGCAGGGCGTCAGCCCCGGCGTCGCCGACGCGCTCGGCGTCGGCACGGTGGTCGTCGCCATCACCTATCTGTCGCTGATCGTCGGCGAGCTGGTGCCGAAGCAGATCGCGCTGCGCGATCCGGAATCGGTTGCCGCCCGGGTCTCCCCGGCCATGATGCTGTTGTCGAAGCTCGGCGCGCCGCTCGTCTGGCTGCTCGACCGCTCGGGCAGGCTGGTGCTGATGCTGCTCGGCCAGAGCGGCGCTTCCAGCGACAGGGTGACGGACGAGGAAATCAAGACGGTTCTTGCCGAAGCCCACAGCGCCGGTGTGATCGAGACCGAGGAATCGGCCATGATCTCCGGCGTCATGCGGCTCGCCGACCGCACCGCGCGCGCGCTGATGACGCCGCGCCGCGAGGTCGAGGTCATCGACATCGAGGACGATTTCGAGGAAATCCGCGAGCAGCTTCGCTCCACCAACCGCTCGCGCCTGCCGGTGCGCAACGGCAGCTCGGACGAAATTCTCGGCGTGATCTTCGTCAAGGACGCCTATGACGCCATTTTCCTGCGCGAGCAGACGGATATCCGCGCCGTGATGCGCGAGGTGCCGGTCGTTTCGGACCTGACCAGCGCCATCGACGTCATTCAGGCGCTGCGCAAATCCACCGTGCACCTCGTGCTGGTCTATGACGAATACGGCCATTTCGAAGGCATCATCACCTCCGGCGACGTGCTGGAGGCGATCACCGGCGTCTTTCAGGAAAGCGAGGCGGAGGAGCCCGCCATGTTCCCGCGTGAGGATGGCGGCTACCTGGTGGCGGGCTGGATGCCGATCGACGAATTTGCCGACCAGATGGGCTTCAATGTCGGCGAGGATCCGGAATTCGAAACCGTCGCCGGTCTGGTTCTGGCCGAGCTGCGCCGCCTGCCGGAGCTGGGCGAGCATTTCACCAAGAATGGCTGGCGCTTCGAGGTGGTGGATCTCGACGGCCGCCGCATCGACAAGATTCTGCTGACCAAGGCGGAATAACGCGCTTTCCGTAAAATTGTAACGATGCGTTTAAACCGGCGGCAAAGGCCGGGTGCTAGGGTCTGCTCACTGGCGAACGAAGCCGGTGCCGCGCCGCTGGCCAGCGCCGGAACCGGCCGGTCGCCACCCGATGCCGGCGGGTTTCCCCGTCCGGATGACTGCCTGAAAACTCGGCACGGTTTCCCCCATCCCTTGTCCCGGATGGCGTTGAGACCGTGCCCATTTTTCGTTGCGCGGATTATCAGCTTTTCGGCCTGCCGATTTCGGCGATGGCGATGCCGCCAAGCGCCAGCGCCAGCGCCAGCATGTGAAAAAGCTGCAAGGGCTCGCCGACGATCAGCACCGACAGCAGCGTGCCGAACACCGGCACCAGATTGATGAACAGCCCGGCGCGATTGGGGCCGATGCCCGCGACGCCGAGAATATAAAGCGTCTGGGCCACCAGCGAGGCGAAAACGCTCGTCCACAGCGCGATGGCCCATCCCTCCGCATCCGGCCAGATGGCCGCGCCCGCGGCGATTTCCCAGCCTGCCAGCGGAATGGCAGACACCAGGGCGCCGAGCGTCGACAGCACCATCAGGCTTTTCCAGTGGATCGGCGGGCGCCAGCGCAGCAGGATGGTGTAGGCCGCATAGGCGACGAGGGCGATCAGCATCAGCGCGTCGCCGAGATTGAGATCGAGCGCGAGGATCTGCAAGGGGTTGCCGTGAGTCGCCGTCAGCGCCACGCCGAGAAGCGCCAGCGAGAAGCCCGCGATCTGCGCCAGCGACACGCGCATGCGAAACAGCAGGAAATTGCCGAGGAAGATCAGCGCGGGAATGCCTGCCTGCTCGATGGCGACGTTGATCGCGGTGGTATAAAGCACGGCATTGTAGAGGAAGGCGTTGAAGACGGTGTAGCCGATCATGCCGAGAAAGGTCAGCAGCATCCAGTGACGCCGGATTTCCGGCCAGTCGCGGCGAAGCTGCGGCAGCGAAATGGCGGTGATCATCACGAAGGCGAAAAACCATCGCGCCGCGGTCAGCAGCATCGGGCTGATATGGCCGATGGCGATCTTTCCGGCCACGGCATTGGCGCCCCAGCACAGGGTTGCGACGATGAGATAGACATAGGCGCGAATGGACAAGATCAGTCTTTCCTGAGAGCAAGGCGGCGGAATCGCCTGTGAATTAGTGCCTCTACCCCGGCCTTGTCACGTAAAAAGCCGATTGTATCGTTCAAATAGGGTCGCTTTCCGCTTCGCAAAACAGTATAGATGCGCGGGTTTGAGACTGCGCTTGTGCGCGCCAGCAACAGGAATATGGTAAATGACGAGTGTCGTGGTTGTCGGGTCGCAATGGGGTGATGAAGGCAAGGGCAAGATTGTCGACTGGCTTTCGGAACGCGCGGATGTGATCGTCCGCTATCAGGGCGGCCACAATGCAGGGCATACGCTCGTCATCGACGGCGTGAGCTACAAGCTGGCGCTGTTGCCCTCCGGCCTGGTGCGCGGCAAGCTTTCGGTGATCGGCAACGGCGTCGTCGTCGATCCGCATCACTTCGTCACCGAGGTCGAGAAGCTGCGCGGGCAGGGCGTCGCCGTGACGCCGGAACTGCTGCGCATCGCCGACAATGCCCCGCTCATCCTGTCGCTGCACCGCGATCTCGACGCGCTGCGCGAGGATGCTGCCTCCAGCAACGGCACCAAGATCGGCACGACCCGGCGCGGCATCGGCCCGGCCTATGAGGACAAGGTCGGCCGCCGCGCCATCCGCGTCATCGATCTGGCCGAGCCGGAAACGCTGGGGCCGAAGATCGAGCGCCTGCTTGCCCACCACAATGCGCTGCGCCGCGGCATGGGGCTGGAGGAAATTGCCGTCGAGACGCTCCGGCACGAGCTGACCTCCATCGCCGATTTCATCCTGCCCTATATCGATCAGGTCTGGCGCCTGCTGGACGAGCAGCGCAAGGCGGGCGCGCGCATCCTGTTCGAAGGCGCGCAGGGCGCGCTGCTCGACAACGACCACGGCACCTACCCCTTCGTCACATCCTCGAACACCGTGGCCGGTCAGGCCGCTGCCGGTTCGGGCCTCGGGCCGACGGCGATCAATTACGTGCTCGGCATCACCAAGGCCTATACCACCCGCGTCGGCGAAGGCCCGTTCCCCTGCGAATTGCAGGATGAGATCGGCAAGCATCTGGCCACCGTCGGCCGTGAGGTCGGCGTCAACACCGGGCGTCCGCGCCGTTGCGGCTGGTTCGATTCCGTGCTGGTGCGCCAGACGGTGAAGACCTCCGGCATCAACGGCATCGCGCTGACCAAGCTCGACGTTCTCGATGGCCTCGACGAGCTGAAAATCTGCGTCGGCTACAGGCTGGACGGCAAGGAAATCGATTACCTGCCCGCCAGCCAGACCGCGCAGGCTCGGGTCGAGCCCATCTACATCACGCTGGAAGGCTGGAAGGAATCCACCGTCGGCGCTCGCAAATGGGCCGATCTTCCGGCGCAGGCCATCAAATATGTGCGGCAGGTGGAAGAGCTGATCGGCGCGCCGGTGGCGCTGCTGTCGACCAGCCCCGAGCGCGACGACACCATACTTGTGACCGACCCGTTTGAAGGATAAGCTCGCCCACGCCGCGTAAAAGCAACATTACCGGCCGCAAACCGGTATTCATGAGAAAGTCCTGATGGCAGATTTTGCAGCAGTCATTCGGCGGGCCGTGGACGGGCTGGCTGAAAATAGTCCCGAGATGCGGGTGAAGGTTTACGAGAAAGCGCGCGGCGCCGTCCGGCGTCAGCTCGAAAGCATGAAACCTCGTCCGCCGGAAGACATGCTGCGGCGTCAGCTCGACAAGCTCGAACAGGCCATCGCCGATGTCGAGAGCGAGCATGCCGAAGCCCTTGCGCCCGCTGAAGACGAGGCGGACGAGGCTGGCTGGCAGGAGGAACCTGCCGAAGACGCGGCAGAGGACGCGCCCGCGCAGGACGATGCGGCCGAGGATACCACCGCCGAAGACGCCGGTGAGGATGCCAGCGAGGCTGTTTCCAGCGAGGAAAGCCAGCCGGAGGAAGCCTCGGAGGCAGACGCCGATGAGGAGCCTGCCGCGGAAGCCGCATCCGAACCCGAGCCTGAATCTGAACCTGAGCCAGCCCGCGACGAAGCGCCCGCCGAGCCTTGGGACGAGCCGGTCGATCCTCCGGTAGAGACCGAAGCTGCGCCGGAAGGCGACGGGGAGCAGTCCTCCACCGGCATCGTGCCGGACGACCGCCAGATCGGCATGTGGCAGGAGCCGCTGCCGGAAGAGGCTTCCGAGGCTGACGCCGATACCGGTGGCGAAGCCGAAACCGTCTATGCCGAAGCGCCGGAACCCGAAGCGGAAGCCGCCGCCGAGCCTGCCGGAGACGACGGGCGCGCGCCGTGGGAAATCGCCCATGAGGCGGCGCAGGAAGGACCGGTCGCCGACGAAGCCTGGGACGAGCCCGAGCCTGTCGCGGTTGCCGCGCCGGACGAGCCTGTCCCGCAGGAGCCCGCGCCGGAAGAAACCCCGGCCGAGCCGGAAGCCGCCCCCGTGGCATCCGATCCGCTGCTGGACGGTCTCGACGGCATGGGAGCCCGGAGCGAGCCGGTTTCCGCGCATTTCGAAACCGAAACCCTGACGGCCGCGCCGTCTCTCGACACCGCGCTGAACGACGAAAAGCGCGAGGAAGCGCCGTCCCTCGACTGGAGTGCCGCGCCGGAAGCCCCGGCAAGCGAGCCGGAACCGGCCGTCGCCGCCGAGAACGAAATACCGTCGCCGCCGATGCCGCCCGCGCTCGACCTGCTCGACTGGGACGAATCCATGTTCGATGCCGGTCCGGACGGGAAACCGGCTGCCGGTTCCGAAGCTGGCGCCCGCGAGGCGAAGCTGGAGCCGGAGACAGGCGAACCGGCCGCGCCAAAGGATGGCTGGAGCGATTTCGGCGACCTGCTCGCCTCCACGCCCAAGGCCGAGCCGGAGAATGCTGCGGCTGACGATACGCTTGCCGCCGCGACGCTGGGCGGCGCTGCCGCTTCAGCGCCGATTTCCTACCGGACGGAGCCGAAGCGCCGCAATGTCAAGGGGCTGGTGATCGGCGCCGTTCTCGTTGCCCTGCTGGGCGGCGCGGGCTATGCCGGTTGGCTCTATCGCGACACGCTGAGCGAGCTTGCCGGGAACCTGACGAAGACCGGCCCGGCGGCGCCCGAGACCGCGCAAACGCCCGCCACCGGCGAAAACGATACCGCCGCATCCGGCGAGACCCCTCAGACACCGCCCGCGGCTGGTACGCAATCCGCTTCGGCCGAGGGCGCGCAACCGGCGATCAACAAGTTCACCCAGCGCCTGCTCGCCGATGGGAGCGAGGAAGATTCCGGTCCCGCGCAGGTGGCTGGCGAACAGGCGGCGGTCGAGGGCAAATCGGTCGCGGAGCAGAACGTCGCCTCCAATACCGCTCCGGCGGCGCCGGAAAGCGGCGACCAGCCCGCCGCGCAGCCGCAGACGGGCGATGCGCCGGAAACCCAGCCCGCGCAGCAGCAGCCTGCCGTTGCCGGGCAGGGCGGCAAGATGTTCCTGTACGAAGAACGCATCGGCCAGTCCGTTCCGACCGCGATTGCCGGAAACGCCGTCTGGTCGCTTCAGGAGGAAGCGGGCGAAAACGGCAAGCCGGAACCGGTGGTGCAGGCGCAGATCAATGTGCCGGAGCGCGGGCTTTCGGCGCTGGTCACCTTCAAGCGCAACTCGGATCCGTCGCTTCCCGCCAGCCATCTGGTCGAGATCGTGTTTTCGCTGCCTGCCAATTTCGAGGGCGGCGCCATCGAAAGCGTTCAGCGCATCGCGATGAAGACGACGGAGCAGGATCGCGGCAACGCGCTGATCGCGGTGCCCGCCAAGATCACCGACGACTTCCACATGATCGCGCTCAACGATTTCCCCGAGGCGCGCGCCACCAATCTCGAACTGCTGCGCACCCGCGACTGGATCGACATTCCGGTGACCTACCGCAA
>JBDHTA010000112.1:0-13884 GCA_039808465.1 Rhizobiaceae bacterium
AGGGCATGAACGACGAGGACAATGCCCCCACCACGGCCAAGACGGTCGATCATAAAGCCGACGAAACCAAGTCCTGATAAAACCCGGTCGGGGCGGCCATCTTCCTTGCGCGCCTGGCGCGAAGGATACGGAATGGCCGCCATAGGACTGGAGGAGCCTGAGTATGTTGGATGTTGGCTGGAGCGAGCTGCTTGTCATAGCGGTCGTGCTCATTGTCGTGGTCGGCCCCAAGGATCTGCCGCCGATGTTGCGCGCCTTTGGCAAGATGACCGCGCGCCTGCGCGCCATGGCGGGTGAATTCCGCACCCAGTTCGATGAAGCCTTGAAAGAGGCGGATCTGGACGAGGTGAGGAAAACCATCGGCGATGCGCAGCGCCTCAACCCGATGAACACGATTCGCGAAGCCATCAATCCGCTGCGGCAGACGGCGGACGAGATCAAGTCGGATCTTCAGAAGGCATCGTCGCCTTCGCCGGCGGCGAAAACGCCGGAGACGGTCTCCGCGCCGCCGTCCGAAGGCGGCGAGACGCTGCCGCCGCCCGAGAATCAGCCTTCCGCGCCGGTTGCCGCGGAAGCCGCAAGCACCGCGCCTGCGGGCGAGGCCATGAAGAAGGACGGGGCATGAGCAACGACATCGACGACAAGCCGCAACCGCTCATCGAACATCTGATCGAGCTGCGGACACGGCTCATCTGGTCGATCGGCGCCTTTTTCGTCGCCTTCATCGTCTGTTTCGCCTTCGCGAAGCAGTTGTTCAACTATCTCGTCATCCCCTACAAATGGGCGGTGCAATGGGCGGGGCTCGATCTCTCCAAATCGGAGCTGATCTATACCGCGCCGCAGGAATTCTTCTTCACGCAGGTCAAGGTCGCCATGTTCGGCGCCATGGTCATCGCCTTTCCGGTGATTGCCTCGCAGATCTACAAATTCGTGGCGCCGGGGCTCTACAAGAACGAGCGCTCCGCCTTCCTGCCCTTCCTCGTCGCATCGCCGGTCCTGTTCCTGATGGGCGGCGCGCTGGTCTATTTCCTGTTCACGCCGATGGTGATGTGGTTCTTCCTCACCATGCAGCAGGCGCCGGGCGAGGGCGAGGTGGCGATTTCGCTGATGCCGAAGGTGTCGGAATATCTCAGCCTCATCATGACGCTGGTGTTTTCCTTCGGCCTCGTCTTCCAGCTTCCGGTGGTGACTTCGCTTCTGGCCCGCGTCGGTTTCGTCACGGCGGCGGGGCTGGCGGCGAAGCGCAAATATGCCATCGTCGTCGCCTTCGTAGTGGCCGCCGTGCTGACGCCGCCCGATCCGCTTTCCCAGATCGGCCTTGCGCTGCCTGCGATCCTTCTCTACGAGATTTCCATCTATTGCGCCCGAGTCATCGAACGCAATCGTCAGGCCCAAAGCGATTCTCCCGCTTCCACGGAAGTCGCCGGGACGGGCGATGCGGAGCCGTCTGCCTGATCGTACCGGCAGACGCGCCGTGACTGAGCGCGACTTCAACGACCGGGAACGACGATGCTCGATATCAAATGGATTCGCGACAATGCCAACGCCCTCGACGCCGCGCTGGCCAAGCGTGGCGCCGCGCCGATGGCCGAAACCCTGATTGCGCTGGATGAAAAGCGCCGCGCCGTCATCATCCGGCTTCAGGACATGCAGGCGCGCCGCAATGCCGCATCCAAGGAAATCGGCGTGGCCCTGGTGCAGAAGAATTCCGAGCTGGCGGAAAAGCTGAAGGCCGAAGTGGCCGAGATGAAAACCTCGCTTCCGGCAACGGAAGAAGAGGAACGCGCCATCACCGCCGAACTCAACGACATGCTGGCGCGCCTGCCCAACATTCCGCTGGACGATGTGCCGGTCGGCAAGGACGAGAGCGACAATGTCGTGCGCCACACCGCCGGCGTGAAGCCCGGCTGGAACCATCCGGCGAAGGAGCATTTCGAAATCGGTGAAGCCCTGGGCCTGATGGATTTCGACCGCGCTGCGAAACTCTCCGGCTCGCGCTTTACCGTGCTCACCGGCCAGCTTGCCCGGCTGGAACGGGCGCTCGGCCAGTTCATGCTCGATCTGCATACTCGCGAACACGGCTACACCGAAGTCAGCTCGCCGCTGATGGTGCGCGACGAGGCGATGTTCGGCACCGGCCAGTTGCCGAAATTCTCCGAGGATCTGTTCCGCACCACCGATGGCCGCTGGCTGATCCCGACCGCCGAGGTGACGCTGACCAATCTCGTCTCCGGCGAAATTCTGGAGCAGGAAAAGCTGCCGCTGCGGTTCACGGCGCTGACGCCGTCCTTCCGCTCGGAAGCGGGCTCGGCCGGGCGCGACACGCGCGGCATGCTGCGCCAGCACCAGTTCTGGAAATGCGAGCTGGTGTCGATCACCGACGCCGAAAGCTCGATTGCCGAGCATGAGCGCATGACCGAATGCGCCGAGAAGGTGCTGAAGCTGCTCGGCCTGCATTTCCGCACCATCACGCTGTGCACCGGCGACATGGGCTTTGGCGCGCGCAAGACCTACGATATCGAGGTTTGGCTGCCGGGGCAGGATACTTATCGCGAGATCTCGTCCTGCTCGGTCTGCGGCGATTTTCAGGCGCGGCGCATGAATGCCCGCTATCGTGGCAAGGACGAGAAGGCGACGAAGTTCGTTCACACGCTGAACGGTTCCGGCATCGCCGTCGGCCGCGCCCTGATCGCCGTTCTGGAAAACTACCTGAACGAAGATGGCTCGGTCAGCATTCCCGATGTGCTGCTGCCCTACATGGGCGGGCTGACGCGCATCGAAAAGGCTTGAAGGACGGCGCGATGCGGATTCTGCTGACGAATGACGACGGCATTCATGCCGAGGGGCTGGCGGTTCTCGAGCGAATCGCCCGCACGCTCTCCGACGATGTCTGGGTGATCGCGCCGGAAACCGACCAGAGCGGCCTTGCGCATTCGCTGACGCTTTCCGATCCGCTGCGGCTGCGCAAGATCTCCGACAAGCATTTCGCGCTGCGCGGCACGCCCACCGATTGCGTCATCATGGGCATCCGGCAGGTGATGGACAGGAAGCCGGATCTGATTCTCTCCGGCGTCAATGCCGGTTCGAACCTTGCCGACGACGTGACCTATTCCGGCACGATCGCGGGCGCCATCGAAGGCACGTTGCAGGGCGTGCGCTCGTTTGCGCTGAGCCAGGCCTGGCGTTTCTTCGAAGATGGCCGCATGCTGCCCTGGGAAGTCGCCGAAAGCTATGCGCCGAAGTTGCTGCGGCAGTTGATGGAGATCGATCTGCCGGATGGCACCTTCTTCAACCTCAACTTCCCGAATTGCCGCCCCGACGAGATTCAGGGTGTTTCGGTGACCGCGCAGGGCAAGACGGACTTTGCGCTGAGCGTCGAGGAACGCTCCGACGGGCGCGGCTTCCCCTATTACTGGCTGCGGTTCAGCGAGCGCGTCGGCCAGTTCCGCGATGGCACCGACATTCAGGCGGTGCGCGACCGCAAGATTTCCGTGACGCCGCTGAAACTCGACCTGACCGATTACGCCGTGCAGGATCGCGTAGCCCAAGCGCTCGCCGGGGGGGATTGAGCGTGAAGAGCCGCATGGTCGAAAAGGAAGGGTTCGCGGCGCTGGTGCTGAGGCTGCGCGCCGAGGGCATTTCCGATATCGACCTGCTGACGGCGGTGGAGCAGACGCCGCGCACGCAGTTCGTGCCGCCGCATTTCGCCGCCAGCGCCTATTCCAGCCGCACGCTGCCGATCGATTGCGGCTCCTTCATGGAAGGGGCCGATTTCGCCGTGCGGGTGCTGGAGCGGCTGAAGGTGAAGCCCGGCCACCGCGTGCTGGAAATCGGCACCGGCAGCGGCTTCACGGCCGCCGTGATGGGCCGAATCGCCGAGCGGGTGCTGACGGTGGATCGCTACCGCACGCTGACCGAGGCGGCACAGAAGCGCATGGAGGCGCTGGCGCTGCGCAATGTCATCGTGCGCCATGCCGACGGCAGCGCCGGTTTGCAGGGCGAGGGCACCTTCGACCGCATTCTGGTCACCGCCGCCTTTCCGGCCATGCCGCGCTTTTATGCCGAGCAGCTTGTCTCCGGCGGTTCGATGATCGCGCCGCTGATGGTCGACGAGGAGCGCTGCGTGATGATGCGCCTGTCGAAAACCGGCAGCCGCTTCGACCGCGAGGAGCTGTTCGAGGCGCCCTATATGCCGATCGTGCCGAAGCTCGCCGCCTATCTGTGAGCCGCAATGCGCCGATCCGAAACGCTTGGCGCTTCGGGACTGCCCCTTTATGGTTATCAAATTGCCGTCAATTT
Organism: Rhizobiaceae bacterium; assembly: GCA_039808465.1. Lineage (GTDB taxonomy): Bacteria > Pseudomonadota > Alphaproteobacteria > Rhizobiales > Rhizobiaceae > Metarhizobium. Next base: position 4,300 of record JBDHTA010000112.1, read on the forward strand.
GAAAGCAATGCCTGCGGTTTAACCGGCTGGTAATACTAACGCGCTTTAATGGCCTCATTCAATTGCGTGTCGAGTGGGTCGTGTTCATGCGTAGAGTTTCGCCAAAAATCGGAAAGTCCGCCGTCCGTGTTGCCGTGGCGGCATTTCTGGCCAGCGCCGCGACGGGGTGCAGCTCCGATGTCTCTCGCTTCGGTGGCCTATTCGACCGGACGGAAAACATCACCACCAACTCCATCCCCCGGCGAACCATCACCGGCATGATGGGCGAGCAGGTGCCTATCCCGCGGGAAGACGTGGTGCAGGGCGGTTCGCGCACACCGATGCGGCCGATGCTGTCGAGCCGTGAGGAAGCGCTGAACCAGCCCTTCCCGGAACAGGCGTCCGTTTCCTACGAGCCGGTGAATACCGGCACGATTTCCGGCTCCGGGGCCCGCATGGCAAGCCGCCCGGCCGCCATCCAGCGCTCCGAGCTGCCCGATCCCTCCGCTTCCATGCCGTCACGCCCCCGTGAGATGGCTCCGCGCGAGGTGGCGATGGCGCAGCCTATGCCTACGCGTCCCGAAACCCGTCCGATCGTTCGCGCCGAACCGCTGGTCACCGGATCGACGCCGCAGAAATCGGGCGGCTGGACGACCTTCAACGCGCCGAACATCCGCCTCAAGCCCGGCGAAACCGTTGCGACGGTCTCGCGCCGCTACGGCGTGCCGGAAAAGGAAATCCTCAAGGCGAACGGCCTGAAAAACGCCAGCGCGGTTCAGCCCGGGCAGACGCTGGTCATTCCGACCTACGGCGCGCCGCGCAATCTTGCCAAGGCCAGCGCCGAGCAGGCGGTACTGCCCGAAGGCGGCATGCCGGTTCCCTCCAAGGCGCCCAACAAGGTTGCCGTTCTGCCGTCCGCGAACGCGTTGCGCGACAAGCCGCAGGTGAATGCCGATTCGGCCAATGGCAAGCTGCCGCCCGCCGATGGCGGCAAGCCGCAGAAGACCGCCAAGGCGGCCCCTGAAGCGGCGCCCGCCAGCGGCTATGTGGTCAAGCCCGGCGATTCGCTCGCCAAGATCGCCAGGGAGAACGGCGTCAGCGTTCAGCAGCTCAAGGCCGCCAACGGCATGAGCACGGCTTCGCTCCGGATCGGCCAGACCTTGACGCTGCCCGCCGCCGGTTCCGCTCCGATTGCCGCCGACACCGTCAAGACGGCTTCCATTCCGGCGAAGAAGGCCGAGGAAAAGGCAACCGTTTCCGCCGCCAAGCCGCAAGAATATAAGCCGCCGGTCGCCGCCGCCAAGCAGACGGTCACCGAAGTCGCATCGAAGACGGATGTGGATGATGCGCCGGAACGCACCGGCATCGGCAAATATCGCTGGCCGGTTCGCGGCGCGGTGGTGGCCGGTTACGGCGCCAATGTCGCGGGCAGCCGCAATGACGGCATCGATATTTCCGTGCCCGAGGGCACGCCGGTCAAGGCTGCGGAAAACGGCGTCGTGATCTATGCGGGCAATGGTCTGAAGGAACTCGGCAACACCGTTCTGGTGCGCCATGACGATGGCACCGTCACCGTCTACGGCCATACCAATGCGCTGAACGTCGCCCGCGGCCAGAAGGTGCAGCGCGGCCAGACCATCGCTTCTTCGGGCATGAGCGGTAATGCAAGCTCGCCGAAGCTGCATTTCGAGGTGCGCAAGAACGCCACGCCGGTCAATCCGATGACCTATCTCGATTAAGCCGCGCCGAATCCGGCCGGAACAACAGAAAAACCCCGCCAAGGTTTTGGCGGGGTTTTTGTCGTGGGGACGAGCATAAGCTTGCCCGGAGGTTCAGGCCATGCCGGCCGGGTCGCCGATGGGCAGCAGGGCCGGCTCGAGAGGCGGATCATTAGGGTTCTTGCTGTCCTGCGTGCCGGTGACCGGCGGAACCGGAGAGTCCTCGATGGAACGGTCCGGACGGGGGCCGTCATGGGTGGGGCCGCGCGGTTCGTCCTCGGTCACGGGCAGAGGGTGACGATTGGGCATGTCGGGTCTCCTTTCGTTCGAAAGGGCAACGCATGGCGCCGCGTCAGGTTCCCGATGATGCGCAAGGATGCGCCACAAACGAAAACGGCGCCAGATGGCGCCGTTTTGTACAGTGTTTCAATCGCGATTAGCGAAAGGAACGCGAGGCAATGTTGCGGATATCGAAGCGGGTGATGCCGATGTCCGTCAGAGCCTGGTTCGAAAGGTTGCCCAGCTCGTTGAGCGTGCGGCGGTAGGAGATCCAGTTCTTGGCAATGCGAATCGGGTTCATGGTCTTTCCCTCAGGTCTAATCTTGGTGCTGTCGGGCGGCTCTCTTGTCCGCATCAGCGATTGACCTGTTTATACGCCTGTAAAACAAAAATGTGCAGTGCAAAATATGAGCGACTGCTATGCATTTGTGCATTCCGATGGCCGATTTTTCGCCATGGAGCCGGGTCCATCACCACTTTCCTGCCGCAAGGTTTAAGGTAACCGCAAGTGACGGGCGCAAACAAAAACGCCCCCGGCGACTATAGCCGGGGGCGTTTTCAACAGGGGACAGCAAAGATGCTGTCCTTTGACTTATCAGAGACCGCTGGCCTGGCGGGCAAGGCGGCGAATGTCGCCACGGGCGATGCCGAGGTCGTTCAGTTCGCGGTTGCTCATGCGGTCGAGTTCGTTGACGGTCTGACGATACTTGCGCCAGTTGCTGAAGCTACGTGCGATGTTCATGGTCGTTTCCTTTCCGGTCATTGCCAGCTGCTCTGTTTGGCGCTGACTTCAATTCGATGAGAGGAATATATGTTGCGCCGCAAAAAATCACCAGAGCCGGTTAGGCATGTCACCCATGCGATTGCTGCATGACATCGGACATAATCAGCCACATTTATGAACAAATCTTAACCAATTTGCATAGCGGCGCCAAAGCCGGGCCATTCCCGGAATGGTGCGGCGCAATGGAAAACCGGTCTTTCTGGCGGATGCTGGAAAGCATAACGCCCGCCGGGGGAGGAGGTCCGGCGGGCGTCATATGAACGACCAGCAACTTGGGAGGAGGAGGGGTTGCCGGTCTCTATCGGAGCGCACCGGGAGGAGGAGTGCGCGCTCCGAAACTGTCAGGCAATACATTTGCCCGGTTGTTCATGTGTTAAGTACAACCTCTCACGGTTGCCTTAATATTTCGTTAAAAGCATCGCTGTCTGCGTAGCGCTGCTTTTCGATGACTTCACTATAGGCCGCTTCGCGAAAATTGTGCAATGCAATATCAAAACACAAGGCATGACCGAGTTGCATGGCTGTTTCCGTTTTGCGCTGCACCACAAATGGGAATGGCGCCTGGCGGTTTCAAGCCTTAAATTGATGGCCGGACATGGTTTCAAAGCGCAGGGCGGGGCGATGTATCGCGGCAGGCTGGAGAATGATTTCTCGACATGGGTGGGCAAGGGGCTGATATCCCGGCAGCAGGCGGATGCCATGCTGAAGGAATATGACGGCCGCGAGTCCAGTTTCAGCGTCGGGCGCGTGTTGATGATGATCGCCGCCTGCCTGATCGGCGCGGCGCTTCTGCTGCTGATCGCCTCGAACTGGGAGGCGATCCCGCGCCCGGTGCGCGCTGGATTGCTGGTCTTCGCCATCTGGTTTTTCCATGGCGCCGCCGCATGGTTTTTCACGCGCCAGCACCGGGCGTTGGCCGAGGGGGCTCTGGTGATCGGCACCGCCAGTTTCGGCGCGGCGATGTCGCTCGTCGCGCAGATGTATCATCTCTCCGGGGATATGCTCGATATGCTGCGCGTCTGGTTCCTGTTCACGGTGCTGACCACGCTGGCCTTCCGCTCCGGGGCGGCGGGTTATCTCTGCGGCTTTCTGGCCTGGGGCTATTTCGGAACGCTGATCTTCGACAGCCCGTTCGCATGGCGGGCCGGGCCGGGAATGCTGGTGCCGGTGATGGCCGTGGCGCTGGTCGGGCTCGTCCATTATACCGGCGCGGCGCGGCTGCGGCATCTCGCCTATATGCTGATGCTCGCATGGCTGGTCTGGCTGCTGGCCGATAACGAAAGCGTCGCGGGCGCGATGGCGCTGGCGGCGGCCGGGGCGGTCTGCTTTCTGGCTGCCGCCCTGCCCGTGTCGCCGCTTTATGCGGTGGCGCGGCGCGCAGGCGCGGCACCGGCATTTTATGCCTTCGTTGCCTTTCTGATCGGCATCGGCGTGCTGCATGCGGAATATGACGATCCCGGCGGACGGCTGGCGGTCGGCATCGTCACCATGGCGGCCTGCGTGGGGGCCATCGCGGCAAGCGGGCGCGATAACGGCGCGGTGCGCTATCTCGCCTATGCCGTTTTCGCGCTGGAGGTGCTGTATCTCGCCTCGGAAACCATCGGCTCGATTCTCGGCACCTCCGGCTTCTTCCTGATTTCCGGGCTGGTGGTGGCGCTCACCGCCTGGATCGTCATTACGCTGGAAAAGCGCATGTCGCGCAGGGAGGCATGAGATGAAGCCGCCGATCCGTTTTGCCCTTGCCGTCCTTGCCGTCTGCCTGCTGCAAACGGCGGCGCTTGCCTATATGGTGCTCGGGCGCGCCGCCATCCTGCGCGACGGGCAGGAAGTGATGCTGCGCACCGCGCCGGTCGATCCGCGCGATCTGCTGCGCGGCGACTATGTCATTATGGGCTACGAGGTCTCAACCGTGCCCGCCGCGGCGTTTACCGGCGAAATGCCGAAGGCGCGGGGCCGCGAGCGGCTATGGGTGCGGCTGGCGCCGGGCGAGGATGGAATTTCCGCGATCAGGGAGGCGGCGTATGCGCCGCTGCCGCCGGAGCCGGGAACGGTGGTGATGCGCAGCCTGCCATTCGATTACTGGCCTTCGGACAGCCCGCAGGACCGCCGCGCCGATTACGGCATCGAGCGTTATTACGTGCCGGAAGGCGAGGGGCGGCGTCTGGAGGACATGCGCGACCAGCAGGCGCTGACGGTCGCGGTGCGGGTGGCGGCGGACGGCACGGCGCAGTTGCGCGGCCTTTATGCCGATGGCGCGCTGGTTTACGAGGAACCGCTGTTCTGAGGCCGGAGCGCGCTTGTCACGCCGCGTTCATTTTTCCTTTGCCGAAAGGGAAACGGGTGTTATAGAGACGCCGCGCTCCGGATGGCCTTGAACGCCAGCTTTTCGAGGCGGGCAGAGGCGCGGGTATGGTGAAATTGGTAGACACGCCAGATTTAGGTTCTGGTGCCGCAAGGCGTGGGAGTTCAAGTCTCTCTACCCGCACCAAAACGCCGTAGCGGCGAAGAAAAGGCAGGCGGCTGGCGCGGAGGCGACCGGCCGCGTCGTTTTGTTTGCCGCAATGCCAGTGGATTGCAGAGGAAGCATGCCGCGCCAACGTGTGCAGCGGTCACGGCATGCGAAGAACGAAATCTCGAAGCGTGGACGCGAATCGTCAGGATCGCGAAACGCTTCGGTGCCGCGCCCGGGAAGATGAATTCCGGCGTCGTGCTCATTGAAACCAACGGCTGTCTGAGCACGGCCGCCCTGAAATAAAGGTAGGAAGATGCAGGTTATCGAAACGCTCGCTGAAGGGCTGAAGCGCGAAATCAAGGTAGTGGTGCCCGCCGCCGACATGCAGGCCCGCATGAACGAGCGCCTGGCCGATGCCAAGGACCGTATCCGGATCAACGGCTTCCGTCCGGGCAAGGTGCCGCTCGCCCATCTCAAGAAGATGTACGGCAAGTCCATCATGGCCGAGGTCGTCAACGAACTGGTGCGCGACCAGCCTTCCGCGATCCTGTCCGAGCGCGGCGAAAAGTCCGCGACGCAGCCGGAAATCGCCATGACCGAGGACGAGGCCGAAGCCGACAAGATCCTCGCCGGTGAAGCCGATCTGGAATTCACCCTGTCCTACGAAATCATTCCGGCCATCGAGTTGCAGCCGACCAACGGCATCAAGATCACCCGCGAAGTGGTCGAGATCTCGGAAGACGAAGTCAACGAGCAGATCCTCAAGATCGCCGAAAGCGCCCGCTCCTACGAAACCAGGGAAGGCGCTGCCGAAAACGGCGACCGCGCTACCATCGATTATCTCGGCAAGGTGGACGGCGTTCCCTTCGACGGCGGCAAAGATGAGGACGCGCAGCTCGTTCTCGGCTCCGGCCGTTTCATCCCCGGCTTCGAAGAGCAGATCGTCGGCCTGAAGGCTGGCGACGAGAAGGTCATCACCGTCACCTTCCCGGAAGAATATCCGGCTGCGAACCTGGCTGGCAAGGAAGCCACCTTCGACATCAAGGTGAAGGAAATCGCTGCTCCCGGCGCGATCGAAATCAACGATGACCTGGCTTCCAAGCTCGGCCTCGAATCCGCCGACCGCCTGAAGGAAGTCGTTCGTGGCCAGATCGAAAGCCAGTACGGCTCGTTCACGCGCCAGAAGGTCAAGCGCCAGATCCTCGACCAGCTCGACGCCCTCTACAAGTTCGAAACCCCGAGCCGTCTGGTCGACGCCGAGTTCGAAAACATCTGGCGCCAGATCAGCACCGATCTCGACCAGTCCGGCAAGACCTTCGAAGACGAAGACACGACGGAAGAAAAGGCCCGTGAGGAATACCGCACGCTGGCAGAACGCCGCGTTCGCCTCGGTCTCGTTCTCTCCGAAATCGGCGAGAAGGCTGGCGTGACCGTCAGCGAAGAGGAAATGCAGCGCGCCCTGTTCGAGCAGCTGCGCCAGTTCCCCGGTCAGGAACAGCAGATCCTTGAATTCTTCCGCAAGACGCCGGGCGCTGCCGCTTCGCTGCGCGCGCCGCTGTTCGAAGAGAAGGTCGTCGATCACCTGCTCGGCGAAATCGAAGTCACCGACAAGGTTGTCAGCAAGGAAGAGCTGATGGCTGACGACGAGGACGGCGAAGGCGAAAGCAAGCCGGCTGCGAAGTCCGCTTCCAAGAAGAAGGCTGCCGCCAAGGCCGAGACCGCCGAAGGCGAGGAAGCCGCTCCGAAGAAGAAGGCTGCTTCCAAGAAGAAGGCCGCCGACGAGAGCGCCGAATAATTTTGCGCATCGGGCATCGGCGAAAGCCGGTGCCCTCCGTCACGAAGCCCGCCCTTGTGGCGCGTTTTTTGTTGCGTGCGGAAGCGCGAATCGAAAAGGCGGCCGGTTGGCCGCCTTTTCCTGATCGATGGATGTGAAGATGCCGTCAGTTCTTCTTCGGCGCTTCGCCCATGCGGTTCCAGGCGTCGAGACCGGCGATCTTGTAGGCTTCGGCCAGCGTCGGATAGTTGAAGGTGTTTTCCACGAAATATTCGACGGTGCCTTTCAGGTTCAGCACCGCCTGGCCGATATGCACCAGCTCCGTCGCGCCTTCGCCGATGATGTGGACGCCGAGCAGGCGGCGGGTCTTCAGCGAGAAGATCATTTTCAGCATGCCGGTATCGAGGCCCATGATGTGACCGCGTGAGGTTTCGCGGAAACGGGCAACCCCGCATTCATAGGGAATGCCGCGCTGCTTGACCTCTTCTTCCGTCAGGCCGCAGGTGGAAATTTCCGGCACGGCATAGATGCCGTAGGGGAAATATTTCGGCGGCTCCTTGGTGATGAGGCCCGATGCCACCTGCGCCGCGACGCGGCCCTGCTCCATGGACGTCGAGGCGAGGCTGGGGAAGCCGACGACATCGCCCGCCGCGAAGATGGTGGGAACGACGGTCTGGAACGTCTCGGGGTTGACCTTCAGGCGGCCGCGGCTATCGGCTTCCAGCCCGGCGGCGGCAAGGTTGAGCGTATCGGTGGCGCCAATGCGGCCCGCGGCATACAGCACCATGTCGGCGGTGACGCGGCGGCCGGTGTCGAGCAGAACCTGCACCTTGCCGTTGTCCAGCCTCTCGACCTTGTCCGCCTTGCTGCCGAGATGCAGCTTCACATTGCGGTCGCGCAATTGATAGATGAAATCCTCGACGATTTCGGTGTCGATGAAATCGAGAATCGTCGATTTCGGGTCGATCACAGTCACCTGCGTATCGAGCGCGCTGAAGATGGTGGCATATTCGATGCCGATGACGCCCGCGCCGATCACCACCATCGAGCGCGGTAGTTCCTCGATATCCAGCAATTCGTCGCTGTCGATCACGGTCTTGCCGTCGAAGGGAATGCTATCGGGGCGGAAGGGCTTGGTGCCGACGGCGAGCAGGATGCTGGTGGCCGTCACATGCATGGTTTCGCCGTCTTCCTTGAGAACGGCGAGCGTATCGGGCGCGAGGAAACTCGCCTTGCCGCGAATGAGATGAACACGGTTGCGGGCGAATTGATGCTCCAGCACCTCGACCTCGTGATCGAGCGTGATCAGCAGGCGGCGGCGCAGGTCGTCGGCGCTGATCTCCTGCTTGACCCGGTAGGCTCGCCCGTAAAAACCGCGCTCGCGCCAGCCGGAAAGGTTCAGTGCCGTTTCGCGCAGGGTTTTCGAGGGAATGGTGCCGGTATGCACCGAAACGCCGCCGACCCGCTTGCCCTGCTCGATGACCAGAACCTTTCTGCCCAGCTTCGCGGCCTGAATGGCCGCGCGGCGCCCGGCCGGTCCGCTGCCGACGACGACGAGATCATACTGATTCATGAATTGCCCCGTTCGGATGAATTCGGAATGGAAAATACGCCTAACAAATCAACATAACCGTTTCGTTAGCGTCATCGGTCATCGCGGCATGAATCAGATCAGCCGCAGGCCTTTCATGCTGACATTGCCATTCTTGCCGATAATGATGTGGTCATGCACGGTGATGCCGAGCGGTTTGGCGGTGGAGATGATGAGCTGCGTCATGTCGATATCGGCGCGGCTGGGTGTGGGATCGCCGGAAGGATGGTTATGGACCATGCCATCCATTACGCTAAGACATTGATCAATAAGCAAATAATGTAAATTTCATAATGACTGGTGCCGGAGAATGGGGGCGGTTGATCATGCGTGAACGTGACCGTCACGTTTGATCACCTAGGTGCTCGCCGTGTCCCTTGGGGCACGGCATTGCACTTTATTCTTTTCATCCCAGGCATCAAGCTCATCGAGGGGGTAGAGCACGGCCTTGCCGATTTTGACGAAGGACGGTCCAAGACGCATCGCGCGCCAATTCCGTAGGGTCCCAACCGAAATACCACCTCGGTAGCGCTCAGCTACCTCCTCAGGCGTAAGGTATTTGCTATCTGGCACTGCCGCCTCCTTCGGCAGCATGACCAAGGCCTTGCCGCCGCGTCTTGAGTTGATCATCGCGGTAGTTCTTTGAGGGGCGCTTCGGGTTTAATTTTAAGGGCCAAAGACCGGTGCCTCACGCTGCCGCACGGACATACATGCTGCGCCATTCGCCGCCGCGAAAGACGTTCCCGGCTCGGGTCGGAGAAACGGATACCGTATAGGCCACATAGGCGGGGTTGGACGAACTGCTTCCGTTGACTCGCCAGGTGCCGCGCAGATGCTGCGCAACGGTTATGTGGGCGATTTCGGGCCCGAGTTTCTGGCGGGTACGGCGGAATACGAAAGACGCGATTCCCTTCAAAATCCAGTTCCGAGAGGAGTGCCGGTTCGACCCCGGCCACCCGCACCATCATTCAGTGCTACCGTTGAAGGTGGAGACCACACGTTCGAGTC
>JBDHTA010000113.1:0-13827 GCA_039808465.1 Rhizobiaceae bacterium
CCCAGACGCCGATGCCGCCCGGCCGCCCGCTCATCGTCTGCGTCGGCACGACGGATGTGCATGAGCACGGCAAATATCTGGTCGAGCAGGCGCTGGACGGGCTGGGCGTGACCATCGCCGATGCGGGGGTCGCCGTCGATCCGGAAACGCTGGTCGCCTGCGCGCTGGAAAACCGCGCCGACGCCATCGCCATCAGCACCTATAACGGCGTGGCACTGAGCTACGCCCAGGCCGTGAAGGAAACCATGCGCCAGCAGGGCCTGTCGCTGCCGGTGCTGATCGGCGGCAGGCTGAACGAGATCCCCAAGGATTCCAACTCCGGCCTGCCGGTGGATGTAACCCGCGAAATCGCCGTCGCGGGCTGCCTGCCCTGCGCCGATCTCGATGACATGGCGAAAGCCCTGCGCGGTGCGCTGGCTCCCGCCTGACGATGCAATCCCCTCCCGCCGCTTCGAAGGAAGTTTCGAGAAAGACGTCAAGCCGCTTGAAAAGTGTCGACACTTTTGTATTAAATTCGGTCATGCAATGGGAGGCATCTGTGAAAAACACACCCTCGATCGAAGACCATCTGGAAATCTACCGCAAGATGCTGCTGGTGCGGCATCTGGAGGAAGGGCTCGGCGCGCTGCACAAGGAAGGCCGCACCCGCGGGCCGATCCACCGCTGCGACGGGCAGGAGGCGGTCGGCGTCGCCGCCATGGCGGCGCTGGAGCCGGAGGACAAGGTGGCGACCACCCATCGCGGCCATGCCGTCTATATCGGCAAGGGCATGGAGATGCATCCCGTCATCGCCGAGATCTTCGGGCGTGAGACCGGCGCCTGCGGCGGCCGCGCCGGGCATATGCTGGTCGCGGATGCGGAAAAAGGCGTGATCGGCGGCAACGCCATCGTCGGCGCTGGCATTCCGGCGGCGGCGGGCATGGCGCTGTCGATGCAGATTCTCGGCCAGAAGAATGTCGCCGTCTGCGTGTTCGGCGATGGCGCGGCGCAGACCGGCATCTGCCACGAGGCGATGAACATGGCGGGGCTGTGGAAGCTGCCGGTGATCTTCATTCTGGAGCACAACCAGTTCGGCCTCACCGTTCCCTCCGATGTGCAGTCGCCGGTGGCCGATCTGTCGATCCGCGCCGCCGGATACGCCATCCCCGCCGAGATCGTCGACGGCAACGATGCGGTGGCGGTCTACCGGGCCGTCGCGGCGGCGGCCGAGCGCGCCCGGCGCGGCGAAGGCCCGAGCATGATCGAATGCAAGACCTACCGCCTCGAAGGCTTCTCGACCTCCGACATGGGCGGCTACCAGAAGCCGGAGGACATCGCCGCCTGGAAGGCCCGCGATCCCCTGACCATCTCGCGCAGGGCGCTGCTTGCCGAACTGGGCGAGGCAAGGCTTGCGGAGGTGGAAGCCGCCGCCAGGGCGGAGGTCGACGCCGCCTATGCGAAGGCGCTTTCCGACCCCATGCCGGTCTTTGCCGTCGATGAACACTGCAATCCCTACAGCGAGGCGCACTGACATGGCCCTGATGCGATATGCCGAAGCCCTGAATGCGGCGCTGCGCGAGGAAATGCAGGTGGACCCCTCGGTCTTCCTGTTCGGCGAGGACATCGGCCGTTACGGCGGCGTCTTCAAGGTCACCAAGGGGCTGATGGAGGAATTCGGGGAAAGCCGCGTGCGCGACACGCCGATTTCCGAACAGGCGCTGACCGCCATGGCGGTGACGGCGGCGATGACCGGCACCCGCCCGATCCTCGAAATCATGTATGCCGATTTCATTCCGCTGACGCTGGACGCGCTGGTCAATCAGGCCTCGATCTACAATTACATCTGGAACGGCCAGGTGAAGATGCCCTTCGTCATCCGCACCCAGGGCGGCGGCGGCGCGGGCGCGGGCGCGCAGCATTCCAAGGCGCTGGATTCCATGCTCGCCCATATTCCCGGCATCAAGGTCGTCGCCCCGGTGACGCCCGCCGACGCCAAGGGCATGCTGAAGGCCGCGATCCGCGACGAGCAGCCGGTCGTCTTCCTCGAACACAAGCTGCTGTATAACAGCCGTGGCGAAGTGCCCGACGGCGATGTGATCGTGCCGCTCGGCAAGGCGGCGACGGTGCGCGAGGGCTCCGATATCTCGATCTTCGCCACCTCGCGCATGGTCATCGAAGCCACCAAGGCGGCAGAATTGCTGGCCGCCGATGGTGTTTCCGCCGAAGTCATCGACCTGCGCTCGCTGCGCCCGCTCGATCTGAACGCCATCGTCACCTCCATCGCCAAGACCCATCACGCCGTCGTCGTCAACGAGGGCTGGCGCTTCTGCGGCTATGCGGCGGAGCTTTCCGCCACCATCATGGATCACGCCTTCGACGAGTTGGACGCGCCGGTGGCACGCGTGACGCTGCCGGATATGCCGATCCCCTATTCCGAGCCGCTGGAAACCGCGATGCTGCCGAACGCGGAGAAAATCCGCACCGCAGCCCTTGCCACGCTGAAGTGACGGAGGCGGCCATGGCGACCTATCCGATCAGCATCGACAGCGCCGGCGGCGAATATATGGAAGCCGTCCTGATCCTCGGCTGGGAGGTCAGGCCCGGCGATCCCGTGAAGGCGGGGCAACTCGTCGTCACCGTCGAGACCGCCAAGGCGGCGACCGAAATCGAAGCCGGGCACGATGGCTGGCTGACCGAGATCTTTTTCGAAAAGGGGCAGGAAGCCCCGGTCGGCGCGGTGCTGGGCACCATCTCCGACGCCAAGCCTTCCGCACAACCGGCAGCGCAGGCCAGCGCCGCCGCAACCGCCAGCGCCGCCGCTGCGGTCTCCGTGGCGGCCCGTCCCGCCGCCCCGCGTGTCGTCGCCACGCCGTTGGCACGGCGCATCGCCAAGGAAGCGGGCCTCGATCTTACCGGCCTGTCCGGCACCGGCCCGAACGGGCGCATCAAGCAGCGCGACGTGCAGGCGGCACTCGATGCGCGCAAGAGCGCCCCCGCCGCAAGCGTTTTGCCGCGGCCTCTCGCCGCTCCGGCCGCTGTGCCGCCGCGCACGCAGGCCGCGCCGCTGGTGCTGCTACATGGTTTCGGCGCGGACCGCTCTGCCTGGCGGCAGGTGACCGCGCTGCTGCCGCCCGATATCGAAACGATCACGCTCGATCTCCCCGGCCATGGCGGCGAGGCGGAACGGCCAGCCTTTTCTATTGAAGACATCGCCTTTTCCCTCTCCGACCGGCTGGAGGCGGCGGGCGTCGAGCGCGCCCATATCGCCGGGCATTCGCTGGGCGGGGCGGCGGCGCTGGCGCTGTCGGCGCTCGGCCGCGTCGCCCTGCGCTCGGTAACGCTGCTGGCGCCGGGCGGGCTGGGGCCGGAGATCAACGGCGGTTTCATCGGCGGATTGACCCGTTCCCCGGCGCCGGAGGCGCTGGAGCGCTGGCTGTCGCTGATGACCGGCCCGGATTACGCCTTGCCGCAGGGCTACGCGCAGGCCGCCTTCCGGCAGATGGAAAAGACCGGCAACCGCGACGTGCTGGCCGCGATGGCCGAACGCCTGTTTCCCGGGGGCACGCAGGCTTTCGATCTCTCGGCGGCCTTGAAAAGCCTCACGGTGCCCGCCCGCATTCTCTGGGGCCGCGCCGACCGGGTGATCCCGCCCGCGCATGCGGGCCACGCGCCGGGCTTCGCCGCCCTGCATCTGCTCGAAGGCGTCGGCCATGTGCCGCATATGGAAAATCCCGCTCTCACCGCCCGGCTGTTAACGGAAAGCGTGAGAAGCGCCAGCTAACCCGATGAAGGAGTGACGCAAATGATCTTCGACCACCGCACCTACACCGCCCGTCCGAACATGCTGCCGCACTTCCTGAAGCTCTACGAGGATGTCGGCCTGCCGATGCAGCGCCATTATCTCGGCGAGCCCTTCGGCTTCTTCCAGACCCATATCGGCGATCTCTCGCGCACCGTGCATCTGTGGAAATATGACAGTCTCGCCGACCGCGAAGCCCGCCGCGACCGCATGGAAGCCGATCCCGAATGGCAGGCCTATCGCCGCAAGGTGATCGAGACCGATTACCTGCTCGACATGCGCAACCAGATTCTCAAACCCGTTTCCTTCTTCAACCCCGGACAATGAGCATGCGACTGATCTTCTCCGCCGAGGGGCAAAGCTGGCCGATTTCGCTGACCGGCGATGCCTTGCGCACCCGCAAGGCAATGCTCGGCATCCTGCCCATGGGCCTGCAACTGCATACGCCCAAGATCGCCGGAAGCCATATCTACTGGCACGCGCCCTTCGTGGAGGATGTCGAGGGCGCGACGCATGTACTTGCCGCCGCCCCCGGCGCCTTCATCTACTGGCCGGTGCGGCAGTTCCTCGAAATCACCTTCGCGCCGCTTCAGGCCGAGACGGCGCAGATCACCGTGCTCGGCCAGCTCGATGCGCCCGTGGAGGAAATCGCCGCGCTCGCCGCCACCCTCAAGCGCGATCAGGGCCGCCGCATGCTGCAAGGCTCGCTGGCGCTTGCCGATGGCGAAACCGGCGAAACCGCGCCAAAACCGCCGCTGCCGGAGGATATCCTGTCCGCCCGCGCCGCCCTGTGGGCGCAATGCCCTGAGGATATCGCCCGCACCACGCAATCGCGGGCCATCATGCATCCGGCAGGCCCGGTCTTCGCGGCGGAAGCCGAAGCCCGCGTGCTGCACGAACTGCTGTGGTGGATCCGCGCCGAGCGCGGCAGGCGCGACGAAGCCACGCTGCGCCAGACCGCCGCCATCGCGCTTGACAAGACGGCGACGCGCCTCACCGATTTCTGTCACATGGACACGACGCCCGCGCTGCTGAAGCGGCTGGAGGCGGCGATGGCCGAGCCCCTGCCCTTCGGCGCGCTGATCGACGAATCCATTCTGGTGGCGGGCCGCATCGGCGCGTGGCTCGACCTGCTCATTCCCTGGAACGATCTCAACGAAGCGTTCCGCGCCGCGCTGGATGCCGGGCGGCAACAGGAAAAGGCCTGATCCTCATGAAAAAGCTGTCCATTGGCATAGTCGGTTTCGGGGTCATCGGGCAGCGCTGGGCGGCCTGTTTCGCGCATGCCGGTCATGATGTGCGCGTCTTCGATCCCGGCGAAGGCCGCGAGGAGGCCTTCCGGGCGGCGAGCGCCGCCCTGTTTGCCGATCTCGACGCGCTGAACGGCCCCGCCGCAAATCCCGGCACGGTGGCGGTTTTCGCGACATTGGCCGAGGCGCTCGCGGGCGTCGATTTCGTGCAGGAAAACGGGCCGGAGGATCTGGCTCTGAAGCGCCGGCTGCTGGCGGACATCGAAAGCCATGTCGGCGCCGATGTGGTTATCGCCTCTTCCTCCTCCGCCCTGCTGGTTTCCGAGATGCAGGCGGATTGCGCCCGGCCCGGCCGCGTCGTGCTCGGCCACCCCTTCAACCCCGTGCATCTGATGCCGCTGGTGGAGATCGTCGGCGGCGAGCGCACCTCGCCCGAAACCGTCGCCTTCGCCCGCAGCCTCTACGGCGCCATCGGCAAGAAGCCGGTGACGCTCAACCGCGAGGTGACCGGCCATCTGGCGCTGCGGCTGATGGGGGCGATGTGGCGCGAGGCCATCGCCCTGGTGCGCGACGGCGTCGCCTCGGTCGAGGATGTCGACCGCGCCTTCGTCTACGGGCCGGGGCCGAAATGGACGCTGCAAGGCTCGTTCATCTCCAACCAGCTCAATGCCACGGGCATGGAGGATTTCCTGCGCAAATACGGCCCCACCTATCAGGCGATCTGGGATACGCTGCTCGACGCGAAGCTGGACGAGGACACCATCCGCGTCATCGCCGCCTCCACGGCCGAGGCCGTCGGCGCCCGCAGCCAGCAGGAACTGCGCGAGGAACGCGAGGCGGGGCTGGTCGAAATTCTCAAGGCGGTTTCCGCCCATGGAGCGCTCTGAACCGCAAACAGGGAGACGATCATGGAATATCGCACCGCGCTGGTCACCGGCGCTTCCAAGGGTATCGGGGCGGCGATTGCCGAAGCCCTGATCGGCGAGGGGCTGACGGTTCATGCGCTCGCCCGCAATCCCGAGGCGCTGGAAGCCCTGGCGGCAAGGCTCGGCCCCCGCTGCAAGCCGCTTGCCGCCGATGCCCGCGATCACGCGCTGATCGCGGAAAAGCTGGAAGGGATCGAGATCGATGTTCTCGTCAACAATGCGGGCGGCATCGCCACCGTCCGCCCCCTGCACGAGCAGACGCCGGAGGAGACGGCCGACACCGTCGCGCTGAACCTCACCGCGCCCCTGCAACTGATCCAGCATGTGCTGCCCGGCATGATCGCGCGCAGGCGCGGCCATATCTTCAACCTCACCAGCACAGCGGCTTCCGCCGTCTTTCCCGGCACCACGGCCTATGGCGCGGCCAAGGCGGGGCTGGCGCAGGCGGGCCGCATCCTGCGCTACGATCTCGCCGGAACCGGCGTGCGCCTGACGGAAATCGCGCCGGGGCGCGTCGAGACCGATTTCTACCTCAAGGCCTTCGATGGCGACCGCGAGGGACTGCGCGCCCGCATGTATACCCAGCAGCGGCCGCTGGGGCCGCAGGATATCGCCGCCGTGCTGGTTTCGGCGCTGCGCCTGCCCGATCATGTCGACCTCGCGGAAATCACCGTCGCGCCGAGCGAGCAGGCGGCGGGCGGGCATACCTATCCGCCCTCGCCGCGGGGCTAAAGCATTTAGGCGTTTCGCGCCATCAGGCGGTCGTAGACGGCCTGGCTCGCGGCATCCCAGCATTGGGGAACGCCGCCTTCGGCCAGCACGCCGAGGCCGAGTTCGGTGATGCCGCCGGGCGTCACCAGTTCGCCGAGCAGATCTTCCATCGGCTCCGGCTTTTCGGCGATCATGCGCCCGGCCGCCGTGAATGTCAGGGCGGCGAGCTGGCGCATCGCCTGCGCGTCCGGTCCCTTGGCCGCCATCCATCCGGCGGACTGGCGGATCAGCGACAGGGCCCAGCCATAGACGGCGGCATTGACGGTCGCCGCCTCGAATTCGATCTCGCCGCCGAGCGCGATCACCGGCCCGAGCCGTTGCAGGATGGAGACGGCTTCGAGCAGAGGCGGAAAGCAGGCGGTGGGGCTTGCGCCGATCTCGGCGGCGGTGAGCGGCATGGCGCGCACGCCCCGCGCAGGCTGCACCGCGAGATGGGCGAGCGGCACGCCCGCGCAGGCGCTGATCACGATCTGCCCTTCCCGCCAGGGCAGGCCCGCGACGGCGGCGGGCGCATCGGCGGGCCGGGTGGTGAGAATGACGGCGGACGAGCGCGCCACCAGATCGGCATTGTCGCCCGCCAGCGCGATGCCGTGGCGCGCCGCCAGCTCGCGGGCCTTGCCGCGCGGCGACAGAAGCAGGGCCGCCGGATCGAGGCCGGAGCGCAAAAACCCGGCCACGAGCGTCGCCGCCAGATGCCCAACACCGAGAATACCGAGGATCATGCCGTTTCCCTCACGAGTTGAATGGCTTGCTATCCGCGCGAAGTTGCGGAAAAAGGGGCTGACGATGAATTGTCCACAGCCGTTGCAGATTTCTCCGGGGGAACCCATGTCCGAACCGTTTATATCGACACTCGCGCCGGATCAGGCGGCGGACGCCGAGCCGGAAAGCCGCAGGCTGGCCGACAGCAGCGAACGGGCCTACAACACGATCCGCAAGCTGCTGGTCGAGTTCCGGCTGAAACCGGAGCAGCGCATCAACGAGGTGCAGCTTTCGCGCAGCCTCGGCGTGTCGCGCACGCCGATTCGCGAGGCGTTGAACCGGCTGGCGTCGGAAGGCTTCGTGTCGCTGACGCCCAATCGCGGCTTTTTCGTCCGCAGCCTCAGCACCGAGGGGCTGCTCGACATCTACGAGCTGCGCTCGATCATCGAATGCGCCGCCTTCCGGCTGATGTGCGAGCGCGCCGACGACCAGCAGATCGAGCGGCTGCGCGACTACTGGGGCGCCATCGTGGAAGGCTACCGCGACCAGCCGCCGGATGTGATTCTCGGCGAGGACGAGGGCTTTCACCTGCTGATCGCCGAATTGTCGGGCAATCCCGAGCTGGTCAACCAGCTCGAAGCCATCAATGCCCGCATCCGCTTCATCCGCCGCATCCAGATCGAGCACCGCTCCCACGATCCCCGGCAGGTCGACGCGCATTCGGCCATCGTGGAGGCGGCGCTGAAACGCGATGCCAGGCTGGGTGAGGAGCTTTTGCGCAGTCATATCGAGATTACGGTCTCCGCGACGCAGCAGGCGCTGAAGGACGCGCTGCTGAAGGTTTTCGCCCCCGGGGACACCACCGGAGAGACCGGCTGGCGGCAGAAGAGACGCACGAAAACGTAACCCGCCCAGAAATTGAACGCAATAGTGTCGACACTTTCTTGACGATGGTGCGAATGTCTGCTTCCATAGGTGCATTGGCAAGAGACCGGAACGGCCTGCCTGACTGTCCTGTGCATCACCACGATAGGGGAACCAGAATGAAATTCGCCGCTTCGCTTTGCCTCGGTGTCTCGCTGCTTGCCACTTCCGCCATGGCGGATGAAATCACGATCGGCCTGTCCGCGCCGCTTTCCGGCCCGCAGGCCTATTTCGGCAACACCTGGCACAATGGCTTCAAACTCTATATCGACAAGCTGAACGCCGCTGGCGGCGTCAACGGCACCACCGTCGCCTACGACCAGCAGGACGACAAGGCCGACCCGCGTGAAGGCACGCTGGTCGCGCAGAAATTCTGCGACAACGACGACGTGGTCATCGGCCTCGTCAACTTCAATTCCGGCGTCGCGCAGTCCACCCTGCCGATCTACGAGGATTGCTCGATGCCGACCATGACCTTCGGCTCGAACCCGGCGCTGACGCAGCAGGGCTACAAGTTCATGGTGCGCCCGGTCGCCAACGACCTCGCGGGCGCGCTGCTTCCGGCCGAATACGCGCTTCAGAAGCTCGGCGCCAAAACGGCCGTCGTCGTCAACGACAAGCAGGTGTTCGGCCAGGGCATTTCGGAAATCTTCGCCAAGAACTTCAAGGAAGGCGGCGGCGAGGTGCTGGATACGCTGGCGGTTGCGCCGACCGACGTCGATTTCACCGCCGTCCTCGCCCAGATCAAGACCAAGACGCCCGACGTGATCTATCTCGGCGCGGTCATGCCGCAGCTTGCGCTGTTTGCCAAGCAGTTGCACGAGCAGGGCGTCAAGACGACACTGCTGGTGCCGGATGGCGGCTATACGCCCGACCTGATCGCCCAGGCCGGTGAAGCCAACGTGCAGGGCACCATGGTCGCCATTCAGGTGCCGCCGATGGACGCCTCGCCCGAGATCGCCGAATTCGCCAAGCTCTACAAGGAAAAGTATGGCGAGGATGCCGGTCCCTATTCCATCTACGGCTATGTTCAGGGCCAGATTCTCGAGGAAGTCCTGAAGATCGCCAAGGGGCATAGCCGCGAGGAAATGAACGAGGCGCTGCACAACGTCAAGGTCAAGACCGCCGTCGGCGAGCTGGAATTCGACGAGACCGGCGAACTGAAGGTCGCTCCGTCCTATCTCTACAAGGTCGAAGGAAAGAACTTCGTGCTGGCAGGCTCGAAGTAACCGCAGGGACCGGGTCATGCCGGTCCGGCTGCCGCGCTCTCTCCCGGCCGGAACGGTCCGGGCGGGATCGCGGCGGCACTGAAGCGTGACAGCGTTTTCGCGCGCTGGCAACGGCGCGCAACGCTGGCAGGGCAATTCCGGGCAGACCCCGCAACGGTTCTGCCCGCGCAATTGCCTGCGGTCGCCGCGCGGCGGGCGGGAGCCATGCTCCCATTCCCGGCCGCGTCTGCCTTTCCTTCCCGCGCCGCCTCGATGCGCGCCGGATCCTTCGGACGGGACGTATGCTCGGAACACTCATACAACAAACGGTCAATGCCCTGACCATCGGCTCGATCTACGCCCTGATCGCGCTCGGCTACACCATGGTCTACGGGGTTCTGCGCATGATCAACTTCGCCCATGGCGAAATGTTCATGCTCGGCGCCTATGCCGCCTTCCTCGCCATCAGCCTGATGGTGGGCAATATCGGCGCGGCGGGCGCCTTCGTGCTGACGCTCGCCTTCTTCGCGGCCGTCATCGCCGTCGGCTTCATCGGCGTCGGCATCGAGCGCCTCGCCTACAAGCCGCTGCGCAATTCCACGCGGCTGGCGCCGATGCTGTCCTCGCTCGGCGTGTCGCTGTCGCTGGTCACCGGCATCCAGATTCTTGCCGGGCCGCAGCCGGTCGCCTTTCCCAGCTTCTTCCCCACGGCCCGCTACAACATCTTCGGCGGCACGATTACCTCCGTGCAGATCGGCATCCTCGTCGCCGCCTTCGTGCTGATGTTCGGGCTCTATACGCTCGTCAACCGCAGCCGCATCGGCATCATCGTGCGCGCCGTTTCCGAAAGCCGCCCGACGGCGCAGCTTCTCGGCATCAACGTCAACCTCGCCATTTCCATGGTGTTCTTCTCCGGGCCGCTGCTGGGGGCCGCGGGCGGCATTCTCTATGCCAGCTATTACGGCATCATGACGCCGACCATGGGCGCGGTGATCGGCCTGAAGGCCTTCACCGCCGCCATTCTCGGCGGCATCGGCTCGATTCCGGGCGCGATGCTCGGCGCCTATATCCTCGCCTTCGTCGAGGTGGGGGGCACTGCGCTGCTGCCGGTCGTCTCCGGCGGCATGCTCGGCACCGAATATCGTGACGTGCTTGCCTTCGCCATCCTCATCCTCGTGCTGCTCGTGCGCCCCGCCGGTATTCTCGGCGAGCCGGTGTCCGAGGAAAGCATGGTCTACAAGAGGGAGTTCTGATGTCCGCCATCGACACCACGACCCCATCGGCCTCGCGAACCGGCAGGCTCGTTCCGTTTCTGGTCTTCGCCGCCGCCATCGCGCTGATGGCCGTAACGCCCTTCCTGCCCAACTACTATATCCGCGTCGTCAACAGCCTGCTGATCTATATCCTGCTCGGCATCGGCCTGAACATCGTCGTCGGCTATGCGGGCCTGCTCGATCTCGGCTTCGTCGCCTTCTACGCGGTGGGCGCCTATAGCTATGCGCTGCTGGCAAGCCCGCAACTCGGCCTGCACCTGCCGCTGCTGGTGATCCTCGTCATCGCCGCGCTTGCGGGCATGGTGACCGGCATCCTGCTCGGCATCCCCGTGTTGAAGCTGCGCGGCGATTATCTCGCCATCGTCACGCTCGGCTTCGGGGAAATCATCCGCATCATCGTCAACAATGTCGACTGGCTGACGGGCGGCCCGCAGGGAATTCCGAGGCTGGACAAGGCCTCCATCGCCGGGATCGAATTTGCCCGGCCCGTGGAAATCTATTGGCTGCTGCTGGCGATCGTCTTCATCACCGCCGTCGTGGTCTGGCGCATGGAGCGCTCCATTCTCGGCAAGGCCTGGGCGGCGATCCGCGAGGACCAGGACGCGGCGCGCGGCATCGGCATCAACACCACCAACGCCAAGCTCGCCGCCTTCGCGACCTCGGCCACCATCGGCTCGATCGCGGGCGTCATCTTCGCGGCCTCGCAACGCTTCGTCAGCCCCGAAAGCTTCACGCTTCAGGAATCGGTGCTGATCGTGTTGATGATCGTCATCGGCGGCATCGGCAATATTCTCGGCGTGATCGCGGGCGCGGCCATTCTCATCCTGCTGCCGGAATTCCTGCGTGAATTCGCCGAATGGCGCATCCTCTTCCTCGGCCTGCTGATGGTGGTGCTGATCATCATCCGCCCCGCCGGGATCGTGCCGCGCAGCTTCGGCCCGGAAAAACTCATCAAGGGGCTTTTCGGAAAATGACGCTCGTCTTTCAGGATCTCAAGAAGCAATATGGCAGCCTCGTCGCCATCGACAGCGTTTCCACGCGGTTCGAGCCGGGGCTGATCCATGGCGTCATCGGCCCGAACGGGGCGGGAAAATCGACGCTCATCAACATGACCGCCGGTTCCTACACCGTGTCGGCGGGTTCGATCACGCTGGACGGCAAGCGCCTCGACGGCATGAAGAAATACCAGATCGCCAATTCCGGCATTGCCCGCACCTACCAGAACATCCGGCTGTTCGACCAGATGACGGCGCTGGAAAATCTGGAAGTGTGCTATTATCCGGCCGATGTCGGCATGAGCTGGAAGGAAGTGCTGTGGCCGCCCTATGAGCGGGCGCGCAACCAGAAGCGCCGCGAGGCCTGCATGGAGTTGCTGCGCTTCTTCGACCTTCAGGGCTATGCCGGGGCCGAAGCGGGCAGCCTGCCCTATGGCCGCCAGCGCATGCTGGAAATCGCCCGCGCGCTGGTGATGAACCCGCGCGTGCTGCTGCTCGACGAACCGGCCGCCGGTCTCAACCACCACGAAACCGCCGAGCTGACCGCCAAGCTTGCCGAACTGCGCTCGCCGGAGCGGGTGATGATCATCGTCGAGCACGACATGGATCTGGTGATGACGCTGTGCGACCGCATCATCGTCATGCATCACGGCAAACTGCTTTTCCAGGGAACGCCGGCGCAAGTGCAGGCCAGCCCAGACGTTCAACTCGCCTATTTGGGAACCGCCAATGACATCGACGACATCAAGGCCGCTGCTGAAGCTCGCCGGGCTCAGCTCGGGATACGGGCGCGTCGGCGTTCTTGAAACCATCGATTTCGAGATCGACGACCGCGAGATCGTCGTCGTGCTCGGCCCCAACGGGGCGGGCAAGACGACGCTGCTCAACTCCATCTCCGGCGTGGCAAGGCCGACGGCGGGCACCATCACCTTCGAGGGGCGCGATATCACCGGGCTGCGGCCGGAACAGGTGGTGCGCCTCGGCATCACCCATTGCCCGGAGGGACGCCAGATCTTCCAGCGCCTGACGGTGGAGGAAAATCTCGTCGCCGCCCATATCGGCCGGGCGGGAAAAAGCTTCGAGACGCTGCGGGCGGAGGTCTTCGACCTCTTCCCGGTGCTGAAGGAACGCCGCAACGGCATGGCGAGCCGTATGTCCGGCGGCCAGCAGCAGATGTTGGCCATCGGCCGCGCCCTGATGGCGGAGCCGCGCCTGCTGATGCTGGACGAGCCCTCGCTCGGCCTCGCCCCGAAGATCGTCCATCAGATCTTCCGCATCATTCTCGACCTGTCGAAAACCGGCATGTCGATCCTGCTGGTGGAGCAGAACGTGCAGCTTGCGCTGGAATGCGGCGATTACGGCTATCTGCTCAACACCGGCCGCGTGCGCCTGCACGGCCCGGCGCAGGAAATGGCGGCGCATTCCGCCCTCGGCGAGCATTATCTCGGGGGCGCGAACGAGGACACCATTCATGTTTGACGTGGACTGGAAGACGCCACATCTGTGGCGCAAGACGACGGCCACGCGCCCCGCCGCCCCTGCCCTCAAGGGCGATCATTCGACGGATGTGCTGGTGGTCGGCGGCGGTTTCACCGGCATGGCGGCCGCGCTCGGCGCCCGCGACAGCGGCGTCAACGTCATCCTGCTGGAAGGCAACGAGATCGGCTCCGCCGCCTCCGGGCGCAACAACGGCCTTGTCATCTCGCACCATTCCAAGGCCTCGCCGAAGGAGTTCGAGGCAGCCTACGGCCCCGCCTATGGCGAGCGCTACAACCGCATGGTGGCGGATGCGGCGGGCGTCTCCTTCGGCCTGATGCAGCACTTCTGCATCGATGCGCATCAGGTGCAGGAAGGCTGGATCCAGCCCGCCCACAACGACGCAACGCTGGCCCGCGCCCGCACCTTCTACGAGGAATGGAAGGCCTTCGGGGCCAATGTCTCGTGGATGGATCAGGCGGAGGTTTCCGAGCGCATCGGCAGCCCCTATCGCGGCGGCTGG